>JAJUGG010000126.1 GCA_029268285.1 Ectothiorhodospiraceae bacterium
CCTCTTCTTATATGTGAGCAACCGCGGCGGCGTGCCGGCTCGGTATCGGCGAAAAAAATCATGAGAGCCCGGTGCATGCTCAGAGGAGGAGACAATGCTGGGGAACAAGACGCGCTCGCTCATATTGGCCGGGACGGCCATGCTCACTCTGCCGTTGTTGAGTGCCTGTGGGGGCGGCGGCGATGCTCGCCCGCCGGCGGCACCCGACCCCGGGCCAGGGCTTATCTACAGCTATCCCCTGGATGGGCAGCATGCAGTGCCCACGGGGGCCGATATCGTTCTCAAAATGGGGCGCCCGGCCAATCCCGAGCATTACCGCTTGGTGCAAGGAAGTCTGCGCGGGCCGACCGTGGGCGGGCCGCCGCAGAGGCTGGGCGACGGCGACATTTTGCGCTTTGATCCCGCCGAGCGCTTGGCGGCCGATGCGGTTTACCGCGTCGTGTTTCAGCCGACGGACGACATCGACAGCCGCCAGGAATTGTTGAGGTTCGAAACCCAACTGGCCGGCGCCGAAACCGATGAAACCCTGGCGGTGGTGGAGCAGGTCGGCGGCGATTTTCCTTTCGTGACCTTCACTACCCTGCGCCTGCGCTTTAATAAGCCCGTGATCGAGTCCAGCGTGGTCTTGGGCGATAGCTTCAAGATGCTCGACCCCGAGGGCAATCAGGTTCCTGGCACTCTGCGCGTCAACGCCGACAAGCTCGTGTTCGATCCGCATCGGGATCTGGTCGCGGGCGATGCATACGAAGTGCGGCTAAGCACGGATATCACGAGCACGGACGGGCGCCGCTTGCCTGTGGAAACGAGCTTTACGCTGCGTCCGATGGACCCGGGTATTCGCGCCGTTACCGACGGCGCTACTTGCCGGGTCGAAGGGCGGCCAACCGACCGCTGCCAACGCATGAAGCTCTCGCCGTCCCGCTTTGCCGACGGTGGCGAGGCGCCGATTTCCGACCTGGTCGGGCAAGAACTCAACACCATGGTGCTGGAGAGCAACCTCATCGGTCGCAACCAGCTCGGCGTAGGCGGCACCCTGGATGTGATCGTCGCCAATCCCGGCAACTTCGACGGGATGATTCCCTTCACCATTCCGAAAGGCCAGCTCATCGCCGCCGAGCCGCTGGTCGTGGGCTTGGGCGGAGAAATCCCGGCGGGGCTGGAAAGCGCCGAAATGGTCACTGAATTCCTGACCGACGCCAACGGCTACTTCATCAGCAACCCCTACGATGAGGAAGGGCCGATCATGGCGGTGGTGTTCATGGAGCTGGGCGTCTCCGCCACCGACGGCATCAGCAGCGAGTACGACCTCGAGCAGGGCGCGATGAACACCGAGATCCTGCAGGTGCGCGCGACCGGCACGCTGGAGATCGAAGAGGGCGGCATCATGCTGTCGGAAGTGTTCGGCGCCATGGATATCGACATCCTGGGCGGCACCGACAAGGGCTCGATCGCCTTCAGCATGATGATGCACGGCCCCGCTCAGGATGAGCCTCTGGAGCCGCGGCCGGTTCCGATGAAGGTCGTCAGCACCTATCCGAACAGCAGTGACGAAGGCATCGCCTTCATGGCCGTGGACGATACCATCGTCGTCAACTTCTCCAGCGCGTTGGATGCCGATAGCGTCTCCAAGGACGACATTTCGCTCTACGAGACCAATACCAACGGCGTGACCACGCAGGTCGATTATCGCCTGCGCGTGCACGGCGGCAGCCTGCTGATCGACCCCGTGCGTCCGCTCAGGTACGGCGCCGAGTACCAGCTGGATATCGGCGCGGATATCCGCAGTATCGCCGGTGTGCCGTATGACGGCGCCTATCCCTCCGTCACTTGGCATATGCCTAGCTATAGCGTGGAAGATCCGCCCTATGCGCCGCAATTGATGTCTCTGCGCCCCGGCGTGCCCTGCGCGCTGGTGGGCGGCGATTGGGAATCCGGCGGCAATAGCGCCGGGCGCTGCGACAACGGCCCCGGAGGCCCGACCGATGAAACCAACTTCGATGTCTTCCTGGCACGCGGCGCGGACGTTATCGAAGCGCACTTCACCAAGCCGATGAACAAGAACACCCTGGTGATGGCGCCGGCTTGTCCGGATGCCTACAACGCCGAAGAGGGTGAGGAGGAAGATCCGAACGTCAGCATCCGGATCGAGCGCATCGACGAGGAAGGCGTGTGTCAGGAAGCGGTGGCGGGCTTGCTGCGCGTCGGCGAGCGCTCTTTCACCTTCGTGCCCGATCGGCCCTGGCAAAACGATCAGCTCTATCGCCTGACGCTGATCTCAGAGCGTATCGAAGACGAGCGTGATGGGCTAGCACTGAACAGCAACCCGCTGGCAGGGCCGGACGGCGACCAGGGTGACGAGCCGAACGTGGTAATTCCCTTCCGCGGCGCCCCGTCTGACGGCTACACGCTGCAGCCGCTGGCACCGAGGCCGTTCGCCGATATCAACGGCGACTTCCAGCTGTCGGGCGAGATGAATACGTCCGACGATATCGCGGAAGGTTATGCCAGCACGGAAATCCGTGTTGCCAGTACGGAAGGCCCGGTTCAGGCGCGCATCATCGATCCCTTGCCCTCGGATCACAGCCGCGGCTACATGTACATGAACTACACCCTCATGAACGAGATCGGCCAGCTCGAGCGCGACGACGAGGGGCGGCCGCGTATTCCCGTGCGGGTGACGGCGCAGTTCCAGCAGCAGACTTCCACCACCCTGGAAGCCGACTACCAGCTGTTCGATGTTCTGGATGCGCTGGGACTGCTGGACGCGCTGGGCGTGCGCTTCCTGCTGGATCTGCTAGGGATTACCAATCTCACCAATATCACCGCGACCAGCATCACCAATCAGACCTTGATCCGACCGGCCACCGGTCCGGAAGGCCATGTGGTCGGCTATATCACCGAGCATCCCGACCCCGAAGTCGGCGGAGCGTACTTCTCGGTGGACATGCCGCTGTACGTCGATGCGCCCTACATGGAGATGAGCGCGCCCATCGACACCGGCATCGAGCCACGCGACCTGCTGCGCAGCAAGCGTATCCATCTGCGCCTGGAGGGGCCGATCTACAACCTGCCCGACGGACGCATCGCGCTGCATCTGGAGAACCAGAATACGGCCGAGATCCAAGTCGAGGTTCAGCCGTCGCTGCCGGGGCTCAATATCCCGCTCACGCCCGGTTACATCAACCTCGAGATCCCGCGTAACGGCGTCAAGCTCGAGCTGATTGGGCCGCCGCTGAAGGGCTTCAACCAGATCCTGGGCGCTGCTCGCTAAGGCCGAGAGGGAGCGGGCGGCGCTCGCTCCCTCGCTGCGAACAACAATAGAAGATTGGAACGAGGAGGAGTTTCCATGCTCCCGAAGAACACTTTGCGCGCCTTGGCGCTGCTAGGCGCAACACTGGCCGCGGCGCCGTCGCAGGCCGCTTTCTTCAGCTTCGTGGAAAACCCGGAGCCGGAGTGGCTCAAGAACTTCTACGTCAAGGCAGGCTTTACCATCATCGCGCCGGATGTCGATAGCGGGCCGCTGGAGTTTTATGACCTTAATCCCACCGCTCAGCTTGCGCTGGATCCGGGGCCTTACGCCGGTACCGGCACCGACGTCAGCACCGAGTGGAACCCAAGCCTGACCATTGGCTACATCCTGCCCTGGGGGGATAGGCACTGGTCGGTGGAAACGATTCTGGCGCCGCCGTTTGAGTTCGAGTTCTACGCTACTGGGCGTGCGCGTCATGAACCGCTTGCTTCCCACACGCGGGGCGGCAACGTCGAGACCAATATCCCCGCGCTTGGCAAAAACCTCGGCAAAACCATGATGCTGCCGCCGACGGTCACCTTGGTCTACAGCTTCTTCCCCAATGCCATTTATCGGCCGTACGTCGGTGTTGGTGCGTCCTACGTCTTCAGCTATGACGAGGAAATCACCAACCGAGAGATGACGCGGATTGCTGAGCCGGATATCGAGGTGACCGACAAGCTGGCCTGGGTGCTGCAGGTCGGCATCGACATCGACCTGTACAAGAACTTCTTCAGTAGCCTGGATCTGAAGTACGTGGGCGGCGCCAAGGTCGAGGCCGAGGTGACGGATATCTGGCTGAGAACCGACGAGCCGCTAGAAAACGCCTACATCGGCAAGAGCATCGTCGAGCAGGAGCTCAACCCTTGGGTTCTGCAGCTCAATTTAGGTTTCCGCTTCTAAGCCACCGCAGCCGTTGCACAACGAGAATCGTCATGGAGGAGAGAGATCATGGCTGATATCCGCTCGCGCCTTAGCGCGTGTCTGGCCGGCCTTGCCGCACTGGTGCTTTCGGGCTGCGCATCGGTATTCCCGCCTACAGGAGTGATTCTGTCGCAATACGCCGGCGAGCATGTCGTGCCGTACGCGCAAGCGACCACCGACACGCAGATGGCCGTGTGCGGCACGGGCTTGGGGACGAGTCACTTGATCGGGTCCTTCTCGCGCGTTTCCTTCGATCCGCACTACCTCATGTTCTATAACGCGCAGCTTGCCGCCTACTGTTCCGAAGCCAGCGCGCATGATGCGAGCCTGCGTTATCTGCGGGCGCGCAATCAGGGACAGATCGCGGAAGCCACCGACGCGTTGAACGAGGAAAAGAACTGGCATGCCTTGACCGCGCGGCGCCGCTTCGAGTCCTACAGCCACATGGTGCAGGCCTACGAGGATCCGGGTCAGGGAGAGTGCCCCTTCTTCTGGTACGACGACGATGAGCTCGCCTTCATGCTGGGGCTGGTCACAGGCATGCAGGCCGTGCGTAGCGATATGCTGTCCGGCGCGCAGGTGGGCGTGCCGCGCAACCTCGCCGTGCATGCGGCAGCCGGCGCTAATTGCCTCGATAACACCAAGTGGTGGGGCGTGCCGGATGCCATTCGCGCCACGGTATGGGCGTATGTGCCCGGCACGCAGCCGGAAGATGCGGATATCTGGGAGACCTACCGATCCGCAGCGGAGGTCGCCGGTCAGTCTGGCATGCGCCTGGCGTTGGCTCTTTACGCCACCGGTGCCGATAATCGCGGCAACGTCGAGGAGTTGAAGAACGCCATCCGCTTGGCTGCGGAGATCGGCAAGAAAACCGCGCCGCCGCAGGCGAACAAGTTAGTCGACGCCATTTCCATGGATGTGGTCCAGTATTTCTCCGACAAGATCTGGACCGAAGAAGCCGGGCATCGCACGCCGGTCGGTGCTCTGGGCACCTTCCCGAACGAAGGCGGAAGCGCAGATATCGACACGGAGGGGCTGCTTTGAAGAATATAGGTATACAAGAGGCTACATCTTAGCTTCTCGATACAAGAAAAATCCTCCGCATGGGTTGAGACTGGCGAACTGGAGGTGTGCGGCCGCTACGCTCGGGGGCAGAGTGGCCGCGATCCAGTAGGTGTGGCGATCAAGAGCGCCAGGGAAACGAGAGGCATCGGGTACAACGATGTCCGCCGGCACGGATGCCGGAAGCAATAAAAAACTGAGGAGGAGTACGCCATGGGAGTGGGTGCGTTGCTCGCGTGCGCGGGCAAATTCAAAGCTGCGGCAAACCGCCGCGCTTCCAAGCCGCTGGCGCTTGTGCTGCTGAGCACGCTGGCGACCGGTTGCGGCATCGTCTATACGCCGACCGGTAAGGTGATATCGCACTACGCCAGCGATCACGTGGTGCCCTATGTGAAGGCCACCGACGATCCGGATCTGGCCACCTGCGGCACCGGCCTCGGCCAGAACCACTTCGTGGCTTCCTTCTCGCGGGTCATGGACGATCCCGCCTATGTGATGTTCTACAACAATCTGCTCTCGGGCTACTGCGCCGATAGCAAGGCCGCCGAGGCGAACCTGCGCTATTTGCGGGCGCGCCGCGCCGGCAACGTGGCCGAGGCTTCCGATGCGCGCACCGAAGAAAAGCGCTGGCATACGGTAACCGCGAAGCGCCGTCAGCAGGCTTTCCAGGAGGCGGTGAGCATCTATGCGTTGCCTGACAGCGGCGAATGCCCGCGCCTGCGCGACGATAGCGACCAAATCACCTATTTGCTGGCGTTGGTAACCGGTCTGCAGGCCGTGCAGAGCGACTTTCTCTCTGGTGCCCAGGTTGGGGTGCCGCGCAACATCGCCATCAATGCCGGGCGCGCGGCTGAATGCCTGGACAACGAAAAATGGTGGGGCGTGCCGCGGGCGATCCAGGCCACGGTCTGGAACTTCGTGCCGGGCACGACGCCGGAAGGCGTAAGCCCCTGGCGCGTTTACGAGCAGTCCGCCGAGCTTGCCGAGCGCAGCGGCATGCGCTTGGCCCTCGCCTTGTGGGCGACCGGCGCCCAGAACCAGGGCAACGATGAGCAGTTGAGGCTGGCGCTGCGGGCTGCGGGGGCCATTGATCCCGCGAGCACGCCGGAGGAATACCGCTTGATCGACCGGCTGGCCACCGTGCAGTTGCGTCACCTGTCGGATCAAGTGTGGACGGAGATGGCGGGGGAGCGAACGCCCATGGGCGCGCTGGGGCGCTTCCCCGACGATGCGCAGGAAAACGTTCCCGATACGGAAGGATTACTTTAAGAACCCGATGGGACTGCGCCTATAACTAGTATCTGGTTTTTGGAGGAGGAGTGAGTCCATGAAAAGGAAGAACTTGTTGAGCTGGGCGGCCGCGGCCGCTCTGACGGCGACAGCCGGCTTGGCGCAGGCCCAGGATGTGGAACAGCGCAGTCTCTGTGTATTCGACCCGGTCGGCGCCAACGGCGACATGTACCAGCTGATGAAGGACTACGCCCTGGCGGGGCGCGAGCTGGGGGTCGATTTCAGAATGCGTCCCTATACCGAAGAGTCCACGGCACGGGCGGATTTTCAGGCGGGTAAGTGCGATGCCGTGGCCCTGACCGGCATCCAGAACCGGAACATTGTCCGCTTTGCCGGCAGTCTCGACATGATGGCCGCCACGCCCTCCTATGAGGCCGAACGCACCGCGATCGCCGCCATCTCGGGGCCGAACGCTGCCGAGTTGATGCAAGAGGGGCCTTACGAGGTGGTGGGCGTAATTCCGCTGGGCATGGCCTACCTGTTCGGCCGCAGCCGCGACAACCTCGATGATTGGAAGAAGCTCGCGGGCCAGAAGGTTGCGGTCATCTCCAACGACGAGCAGGCGGTGGAAATGGTGCAGTACGCGGGCGGCACTGTGGTCGCCGCCACGACCAGCACCTTTGCCGGCATGTTCAACAACGGCAGCGTCGACTTGGCCTATGCGCCGGCCTTTGCCTATGAGGCTCTGGAAATGTACAAGGGCCTTGGCGAGAACGGCGGCATCCTGCGTTACAACCTCGGCCAGCTGTCCGGCCAGATCAACATCCATCGCGATCGCTTCCCGGAAGGCTTCGGCGTCAAGTCGCGCGAGTGGGTATTCAACAACATGTGGGACGACGCCATGCGTATCATCGAGCAGGCCGAGGCCGCCATTCCTAAGGAGTACTGGGTCGATCTCGATGAGGAGAAAGCCGCTTCCTACAACGAAATGTTCGCGGAAGTGCGGCAGAGCCTGTTCGAGAAGGAGGTTTATCACCCGCGGATGCAGCTGATGCTGAAGAAAATCCGCTGCCGTGAAATTCCGGGTAATGCCGACTGCACGCAGGATACGGAGGGTGGTCCGGCGCTGTAAGTAGCGCATGAGTTAGCCTGAACGCGTGGCGCAAGCCGTGCCGCGCCCCTTTGCCTCCGTCCGACCGCGGGGGTGAGGATTCATAGCAGCACCGGCCGGGCTGCGCGTGTTCCGACCACGATCGGGAACAGACGCGCGGCCCGCCGTTTTCGAGACCGAGTACATCCATGGAAGCCTCTCTGAGTCCCAGTGACAGCCTCAGCCGCGCGCCGCGTAGCCCGCGTCGCCTGATCATCACTATTCCGGTCGCGGCTTTGCTGCTGACGACGATCTTCCTCGGCACCAGCGCTTACCTGCACTCGCAACTGCTCGCGCTGGGGCAGACAATGTGGGACAACTACGGCGTCATTCGCCATGACATTCCCGAACCGACTTGCGATCTGAACCCGGATATCGACGCCCTAGTCGAGCGCCAGGTGCAGCGGGCACAGCAGTCCCAGGCCGATAGCCTGTTGCCGCCGGCGCCTCCGAATCGGGAGGCTATCCGCCGCTCGCTGCTGGCGCAGCAGGCGCAGTGCGAGCAGCGTTACGCGGCCTATGAATACAGTCAGCAGATGCGCGAGTCGGGCATGATCCGCCTCTACAGCAGCATCGAAGCCGGGGTCGGTCGGATGGCGGTCACGGGCCTGCACGCCCAGCAGTATCTGCTGGTTTCCATCATTCTGATGTGTGCTTGGATCGCCAGTGTGGTGCGCGGGCATATTGCGCTGCGAACGCCGGAAACCGCGCTCGATTCCCGAGTCGGCGCAGCCGCGCAGCTTGTCGCCAACGGCATGTTGTTATTCAGTGCTTGGCGTTGGCGCGAGGTCGCCGAGGCGGCGGGTGCGAACTCTTCGCCCTGGGTGCACATTCTGTGGATCACCGGCTTCGGTGTGCTGACGCTGATCAGCCTTTATCAGGTGATACGGGTGCCGGTGTCGGCCAAGCCGGGCGGTAGCCTGGGGCATGCCTTGCTGACCATTCCGCTGTACACCGTAATGGCCTTGATCGCGGGCAGCTACTTTCTGATCAGCGAGTCCTACCCGTCGGGGCTCGCGGTGCAGTTGCTGAAAATGATCAGCCACGCCGATCTATACATCAACGTGGGCCTGTACGTCTGGGTGGGCATGCTGCTCAAGCAGACACGGCTCGCGGAATTGGTGTTTGACGTGATTCGGCCCTGGAAGCTGGCGCCGGAGCTGATTGTCATCGTGGTCGTGTTGGCGGCGGCCTTCCCGACCGCCTTTACC
>JAJUGG010000127.1 GCA_029268285.1 Ectothiorhodospiraceae bacterium
AAGCGGTCGAAAACCAGGAATTCGAGCTCCATTACCAGCCCGTGGTCGGCAGCGCTGGCCGGGTGGAGGGCCTGGAAGCCCTACTGCGATGGCCTGGCGGCAACGGCATGCGCATGCCTGACGAATTCATACCGGTGCTGGAAGATACCAAGCTGATCGTGCCCCTCACGGATTGGATTCTCAAGGAAGCCACCCGCGCGGCCGCAAGCTTGGGCCGGAGCAGCGGCCGTCCTATTCAGGTTGCCGTCAATGTATCGGCGCAATCCTTCCACCAAAGCGATTTGCAGGCCGCGGTCCGGAACGCCTTGGCCGTCAGCGGGCTGGATCCTAACTTGCTGACGCTGGAAATCACCGAGCGCCTGATCCTGGAGTCCGCACCCGAAGTGCGGGGAACGTTGGAGACCTTGCGCCGCACCGGCGTAAAGATCGCCATCGACGATTTCGGCGTAGGCTACTCCTCGCTCGCTTACCTGACCCGTCTGCCGGTGGACACCCTGAAAATAGACCGCGCCTTCATACACGGGATGGATTCCGATTCCCGCGACGCCGCATTGGTATCAGCGATCCTCGCCATGGCCGGAGAACTGGAAATCGACACCGTGGCAGAAGGCGTAGAACACAAAGAGCAGATGCTATTCCTGCGCAAACATCACTGTAACCGCCTGCAGGGTTTTTACTTCAGCAAGCCCCTGCCGATGGATGCCATACGCGCACACCTGCAACGATCGCACCAGTGGCCCTGGCCCGCGACTCACGCGAGCAACGCTTAAGGCGTGTCGTCAGAGATCGAAGGCTATAGCAGGTTACGCATGCCGCTGCAGCCCAGCCGCCGCTCCCGCAGCTGCTCCACCTGAAGGAGTCTGGATATAGCACCTGTGGGAGCGACAACCTCGCCGCGAGTTCTCTAGCCTGTGCGAGATTGCTGACCAACCGCTTCCGGGATAGGGTGAACGTGCCGATAATGATAGTCCCAGCCCAGCCAGGAGGAAGCCGTGCCGCTGAACCGCACCGAAATCTACGAGTTATTGCGCTCTCAGCCGCTGTTCGCGACTCTGGATCAGGCGCAGCTGGAAAGCCTGTTGGATCGGGTGCGGACCGTGCAACTCAACGCCGACCAGATGCTGTTCCAGCCCGGCGATCCGGCAGAGCGCTTTTTTCTGGTGATCGAGGGGCAAATAAAACTCTTTCGCACGACCCCGGATGGCGACGAGAAAGTCGTACACATCATGCGCCGAGGGCGAACCTTCGCCGAGGCAGCCATGTTTATGTCGCATAACTCTTATCCGGTGGGTGCCCAGGCCATGGGCTCGACGAGGCTGCTGGCGATTTCCTCCAAGGCCTATATGGATATCCTGCGCGACAGTCCCGAGAGCTGCTTTCGCCTGCTCGCGGACCTGAGTCATCGACTGCACCAGCGCCTGGACGAGTTGGAGACGGTTTCCTTGCAGAACGCCAACCATCGGGTGGCTCGCTACTTGGCGCGGCAATACACCGAGAGAGCCCATGGTCCGGATCGCACCTTCCAGCTCCAGGTTCCCAAACAGGTGATTGCTTCGCAGCTCGCGATGAAACCGGAAACCTTTTCTCGAGCGCTGCGCAGCCTGAGTGAAGAAGGGATTATTTCGGTGACGGGCAAGACCGTGACGGTGATCGACCCGAAAGCGCTGGATGCGCTTTACTGAAGAAACCGAAAGGGGCGGCGCGGCGGCCGCCCCGATTTGACGCTTTAATTCTGAATATACGGGCAGCCGCCGGCTTCGAGCGGCCGGAAAGCCTCGTCCCCCGGAATGACATCTACAATCTCGTAGTAGTCATGCTTGGTCTGGACTTGCGTCGGCGATTTCACCCGCAGCAGCAGCATGTCGTGCACCATGCGGCCGTCCTCGCGCACCCGGCCGTTACGCGCGAGCACATCGTTAACCGGCAACTCGCGCATCTTGGCGATCACGGCCTTAGGATCGTCGGTACCGGCTGCCTCAATGGCCTTCAGGTAATGCAGCACCGCCGAATAAACGCCCACGGAGTACATGGTCGAGCTGGCGCCCGAACGCTGATAGAAGCGCTCATGCCAAGCGCGCGTTTCATCGTCGCGACTCCAGTGATAGGCGGAGGCAAAGGTCACGCCCTCTGACGCGTGCATGCCGACGAGCTGCGGAAGGTTCTCCGTGAACAACAGACTGACGATCTTCTGGCTGCCATCCAACAGGCCCAGCTCGTAAGCCTGACGAACAGTCAGCACCGTGTCGTGGCCAGCGTTAGCAAGAGCGATGACGTCCGCACCAGAACGGCGCGCCTCTAGCAGCTGGCTGCTGAAATCGGTGGCTTTGAAGGCATGGGTGGAAGTGCCGAGCACCTTGCCGCCGGAAGCCTTGATCACGGCCTCTGCTTCGGCCTGCAATACCTTGCCGAAGGCATAGTCCACGGTGATGAAGTACCAGGTTTTTACGCCCTGTTTGGCGAGCGCCCCGGCCGAGCCGCCGGCAAGCGCGTAGGTGTCGTAAGTCCAGTGCACGCCGTAGGGCGAGCACTCGGCGCCGGTGAGCAGCGAGGATGCCGTGCCCGTATGCAAGGCCAGGATTTCGTTCTCCTTGGCATAGCGCTGCAAGGGAATGGCGACGTTGGTGCCCACCATCTCCAGGAAGGCGTCGACATTGTACTGCTCGTCGAGCTCTTTCGCGTGCTTCAGCGCCAGCTCGGTGTTGAGCTTATGATCGCGCACATAGAAGCGCACTTTCTTGCCGAGTACCTTGCCGCCGAAATCTTCCACAGCCATTTCCGCGGCAACATCAGCGTAGTAACCCACGTCTTTATAGACGCTGGTAAGGTCTGTGATGAGGCCGATACGAACCTCATTGTCGGAGAAATTAGCCGAAGCCCCCGTCGCCGCCAAGGCCATAGCCAAGCCGGAAAGCCATTTACCTAAGCTCTTCACCTCTGTCCCCCAAAAAGACTTTGTCGTTTTCTTCTGCAGCCGTTCAGCCGCGCCTCAGCTTGTTGCTCGCCTCAGGCTGCGGCGCCGCTTCTGAGAGCGGACACGCTTTCGTATTCTATGTCTCTCATCGGCGACGATCTTAGACGCACTGCCACTTATAACGCACTTGCCGGCGAGACGCGAGACCTGTAATGAGACATGAGTTCCTCGCGGAATTGATCGAAGTCAATCACCGCCCCGCCTGACTCTTCTTATACTCCAGCACCAGCGTCGTGCCGCCGGTTCACCTTCCGTGATGGCGTGCGACCCGTCAAGTCCTGCGTAAGTGCTTGCGCCCGGACCGCCAAGAAAGGGGAAACGATGGATCTGGTAGCTCCGGCCGGCTCTCTACCGGCCTTGAAAGCCGCTGTCGACAACGGCGCCGATGCCGTTTATATCGGCTTTGCCGACGACACCAACGCCCGCCATTTCGCCGGTTTGAACTTCAACGATGCCCGCGCAAGGGAAGCAGTGGCCTATGCCCATGCCCGCGGCGCGAAAGTCTTCGTCGCCATTAATACTTACCCACAGGCAAATGGCTGGACGCGTTGGACGGCCTCGGTGGATCGCGCGGCCGAACTGGGCGTGGATGCGTTGATCATGGCCGACATCGGCTTGCTCGATTACGCCGCGAACAGCCATCCCGATCTACCGCTGCACCTATCGGTGCAGGCTTCGGCGACCAGCCAGGAAGCACTGCGTTTCTATCGGGACCGCTTCAATATCCGCCGCGCGGTGCTGCCGCGCGTTCTGTCGCTGCCTCAGGTGAAGGCGCTTGCCGACGGCGCGCCGGTAGAGCTGGAGGTTTTCGGCTTCGGCTCGCTGTGCGTGATGGTAGAAGGCCGCTGCACCCTCTCCTCTTATGTCACCGGAGAGTCGCCCAACACCTGCGGCGTCTGCTCGCCGGCCAAGGCGGTGCGCTGGGAAAACGACGGCGACGAGCTGCGCTCACGGCTGAACGGGCTTCTCATCGATCGCTTCGGGCCGGACGAGAACGCCGGCTATCCGACCTTATGCAAAGGTCGCTTCAAGGTACGCGGGCATGTCTTTCACGCACTGGAAGAGCCGACCAGCCTGAACACCATGGAAATACTGCCCGAGCTTCAAGCGGCCGGCGTCAAAGCCATCAAGCTGGAAGGACGGCAACGCAGCCCCGGCTACATCGCGCGCGTCAGCAAGGTTTGGCGCGATGCACTGGATGCCTGTGCCGCCGCGCCCGAGCGCTTTGAACCGCACCCGCAGTGGATGTCGACCCTGCAGGCGGTATCGGAAGGCAGCCAATCGACCCTCGGCGCTTATCACCGACCCTGGCAGTGAGGACTGAACACATGCGCATCTCTCTGGGCGCCAACCCGTATTACTGGTCCATGGAAGACGTTGCGGCTTTCTACGAGCAGGTCCAGGACTGGCCGGTGGATATCGTCTACCTGGGCGAGACCGTGTGCTCCAAGCGCCGCCCCTATGGCCTGGACGGCTGGATCGACCTTGCGCGCATGTTGGCGGCAAAAGGCAAGGAGGTCGTGCTTTCCACGCTCACGCTGATCGAGGCCCGCTCCGAAGTCGGCACCGTCAAGCGTCTGGTGGAAAACGGTGAATTCATGGTGGAAGCGAGCGATATGGCCGCGGTTCAGCTTGCAGCCGAACGCGGCCTGCCCTTCGCCACTGGCCCCAGCGTGAATATCTACAACGCGCAGACGCTCGCCACGCTACAGCGCGCCGGGCTGCAGCGCTGGGTTGCGCCTACCGAACTGCCCCGAGACGGCCTCGCGGCGCTGCTTGAGGAAGCGGAGAAGCTGAACATCCCGGCTGTTGAGACCGAAATATTCGCGTACGGCCGGATCCCGCTGGCTTATTCCGCCCGCTGCTTTACCGCCCGCGCGCACAACCTACCCAAGGACCAGTGCGAATTCCGCTGTCAGGATTACCCGGAAGGCCTGCCTGTGCAGTCACAGGAGGATCAAGGCTTTGTGCAGATCAACGGCATTCAGCTGCAGTCCGGCGAGCGCTACAACCTTCTCTCACAATGGCCCGAGATGCAGGCAATGGGCGTGAACGTTATGCGCATCAGCCCCCAGCCGATAGGCACCGGCGAAGTCATCGCCGCGCTGCGGGGCATGCTCGACCAGGGCCGCACCGAAGCCCCGGCCGAATTCGGGGGCGTGAATGGCTACTGGTTCGCGCAGCCCGGCATGGACACGGTGCCCGCTGCCGAAGCCTGACTGGCAAGCCGGCAGGCGCCGGCATCAGCGCCTGCCCGCAAAGTCCGCCGCCCGTTCCAAGCCCCAGCGCAAGGGGCCGGGCAACTGGCCGAGCTCCAAGCGATCCAGCACGTTCTTGACGTGCAACCCCAGCTCGGTATCGCCCTCGATACGCAGCCGTCGCCTGAAGAAGAGGCTATCCGGGTCTTCTCGGCGGCTCGCCAGCAGCAGCAAATCGCGCGCATCTCCCGCAATCACCGCCTCGGGCGTTTCGGCGCTTTCACATAAGCGGATCTGGCCATCCATCAGCGATAAAACCCACTGGAAACTCGCGTCTTGAACCCGCACCGCGAGTCGACGCCCGCGTAAAAAATCGAATTCGCCCTGCTCGATCTCGCTGCGTAAGACATTATTGGCCGCATAGACCAAAGACTGCCCCGATACCCGCTCCATAAGCCGTTGCAGCGGCCGGGGCGCGTGCGCCGGAGCACCTGCCAGAACGTCGAATAAACGCTGGTTCATGCTTGCTAGCCCTATCCCATAAAACAGAAAAACCCGATTGCATCATAGCGTTCGGAGTTTCTCCCGCCTTGTCCTCGATCAATTCTTTAGCGCTTGTGAATTTGGCAGACATGCCTATGCCTGCTATAAAAAATGTTTTGATGTATTTGGACTTGCATGAACGCATCGAGCATTCACGATCCCAAGGCAGCTTTTCGGTTCACGCCACAGAATCTGCTGAATGCCAGCGATGAAGCCTTGCTGATCGTGGCGCCTGACGGCCGCTGCACACTCGCTAACCAAGCCTGCGCCCGGCTGTTCGGCTACAGCCGTCCTCATGAACTAATAGGGCATGAGGTTCACGCACTCATCCATCACTCCCGCCCCAACGGCGCCCCCTGCGACGACGCTTGTTGCACATTGCGCAAAGCATTGCAGAGCGGCGGGGAAACGTTGCTGGAGAACGAACTGCTCCGCCGCGCCGACGGCAGCGGTTTCTATGCGGATTGCAAAGTTCGGGCCTTAGGTTCCGGGCAAGGCGCACCTGCCGATACGGTATTGGCCGTACACCCGACGGTCAGCCAGGAACACCGGGATGAAATGCTCGCCTTTCTTGCCAAGGCGGCGGAGACGCTGAATGAAACGCTGGACTACGAGGAGACGCTGGAGCGCATCGGCCGCCTAGCCGTCCCGAAACTAGCGGACTGGTATCGCGTTGACTTGGTCGACGACAAAGGCGAACTGCAGCCCGCCGCGCTCACGCACCGCCAGCCGGAGCTGATCCCGAAAGCCTACGAGCTGCGTAGGCGTTTCCCGCCACTGTACAGTCCGCAGCGCGGGGCCTATGCCGTTCTTCACTCCGGCAAACCGCGGCTGTTCCGTCGCATCACCGATGACATGCTGCGCGACTACGCGCGCTCGGAAGAACACCTGGAACTACTGTGCAAACTCGGCCTGAGCTCCCTGATGCGCCTCCCGCTGTCGGCGCGAGGGCGCGTGTTCGGCGTCATGACGCTGGTCATGTCGGAGTCCAATCGAGTCTATGACGAAACCGATCTAGTGCATGCCATGGAGTTGGCCCGCCGCGCTGCCCTCGCGGTCGACAATGCTCGCCTCTATCACGAACTTCAGCGCGCCGTGCAAGTGCGTGAGGACGTCCTGGCGATCGTTTCGCACGATCTCAGGAGCCCGCTCAGCTCGATCAACATGGCAGCCACGCTGTTAGCGCGCACACCATCGCCCGAACGCCGCGAACACCTGCTCGGCAACATTCACCAGGCCTGCGGACGCATGTCGCGCCTGCTCGATGATCTGCTCGACATGGCGAGCATTCGCTCCGGTCAGCTCGCCATTGAGCCGCAACCGGCCAGGATCGCCGAAATTGTTCGGGAAGTCGCGCAAACCTTAGCGCCTGGCGCCAGCGCACGGCAGGTGGCGCTCACCAGCGATATCCGCGTTACGGAGGATATCGTTATAGCCTGCGATCAGGGACGCATCGTACAGGCGCTGCAGAATCTGGTCGGCAACGCCGTCAAGTTCAGCCCTGCTGGCGCCGCCGTACGCCTCGAGGCTTACATCGACCAAGCGCAAGTGGTACTCGAGGTCGCAGACGAAGGGCCGGGCATCAGCGAGGAGAACCTGCCCTATCTGTTCGACCCTTACTGGTCGGGCGGGCGGCATCGACGCCTGGGCACAGGGCTTGGGCTATACATCACCAAGGGAATCGTAGAAGCGCATGGCGGTCGCATAGAAGCTGCCAACAGGCCCGGAGCCGGAAGCCGCTTTCGCGTTTACCTGCCGCTAGCAGCCCCATCGAAGGGAACTCCCGAGCCGTAATGTTTTTCGTCGTGGCGGGGCTCGCCCCCATATTCCACAGTGTGGGGGACGATCACCGCTTACGCCGAGTGGCAAGGAGGGTGCGACATGTCGAAGGCAACTACGGCTGTTGCGGCCGAGCTCATCAACCATCTCTACGGCTTGAAGGGTAACGATATCGCCGACGTCTGCGAACCGCTTTCGGCGATTACGGGCCATCAGGTCACGCAGCACACCATCGACGCCTGGCGCGCCGCACGCGAAGACGCACCTCAGGAAGTCGTGGATTACCTGCGCTCACGGGTGACCATGGAAGAAAACACCCGCCTGCACTAACCCTCGCCAAGGCCGTGACACCTGGCGGAGCGATCACTCCGCCAGGTCACGCTGGACCGTACTGAACTGCCTGACCCAAGGCCCGCTACGGCGCAATGACTCCGGAAATTCCGCCACCGCCCGCCGAGCAGCAGTAGCGTTGTGGTAATCGCCAACGAAGACCACGAACCAGTCCTTGCCGTCGCGCACAGTGCGAATCATCCGCGCGTCGTCGGTCAGCCCCTGCGATTCCACAAAACGGCCGAGCGCAACACGATCATGCGCGGCAATGAGCTGCACCGTATAGCGGTGACCGGGCTTAGACATTATCCACTCGCGCCCACGCGCCAAAACCGGATCAGAATCCGTCTGCGGCTGCTCGGCCACTTCGGGTTCGGCCACTTCGGGTTCGGCCACTTCGGGTTCGGCCACTTCGGGTTCGGCCACTTCGGGTTCGGCCACTTCGGGCTCGGCTACTTCGGGCTCGGAATAGGCCGGCCTCGTCAGGGTATCATCCCCTGCTGAACCTTCGGCAACAATCGCTTCCCTCTCCGGGTCCGCGATGCCGGGCGCGCGAATAACCGGCACGCCATCGCGCTGCTCCTGAGCTACGAGCGCAGGCACTCGTTCGAGTTCGGTAGGACGCGGAGACTCCTGCCCCGTGTCGCGGCCGCTGCGGCCATCACCGCGCGCCTCGGCACGTAGGTTCTCACTCGGTGTAGAAGCGTTCCGATCGATGTACCAGAAAGCCGCGATCAGCACGCCGACTAGCACCGCGACCGCCACTCCGACCAGCGCCATCAGTCGCCGCTGGCTTCCGCCCTTGCTAGCACCAACCATTCCTTTTG
>JAJUGG010000128.1 GCA_029268285.1 Ectothiorhodospiraceae bacterium
TTCGTGATACGTGAAGTTATCGCGCTGGGTGAGCATGACTGCGCCGTCGAGCACCAACAGCCGGCCCCAGCGCGTGGTTTGGTAAACCTCGATCTTCTGGAATTCCGACTGCTCTTCGTGCAGCTTCTCGGTAACTTTCAGTGAAAAGGCAGTGCCTTCGTCCGGCATCTCCTCGGTGAACCAGCTCTCGTCCAGCGGCATGGGGCCTCTCCAGCGTGTAAGCGTGTAAAAAGAGCGCAAGTTTAGAGCTTGCGACGTCTCCGTGCATCTATCCTCGTCTGCCCCTGAGATAGGACATTACGTCGGCAACCCCAATCCCTTACACTGCGTCGGCAGTATCACTCTCCTCCTATTTAGGTATGAAGGCCCCTATGGCGGACTGGGACATTCAAAAGGCGCGCGACACCTATAATATTGCCCACTGGGGCAGCGGGTACTTCGATATCGGCGAGCACGGCAGGCTTATCGCCTATCCCGACCGCGACAGCTCGCGCCCTGGCGTCGACTTACACGCTTTGGCGCGCGCGGTGCGCGAGGCGGGCTTGGCGCTGCCGGTGCTGGTGCGTTTCGTCGATATCCTGCACGACCGGGTCGATACCCTGTGCGGGGCTTTTGCCAAGGCCATGGACGCCGACGACTACCAGGGTAGGTATACGGCGGTTTATCCCATCAAGGTCAATCAGCAGCGGCGGGTGGTGGAATCCATCATCGGCCACGGTAACGGCCGAGTGGGGCTGGAAGCCGGCAGCAAACCCGAGCTTATGGCGGTCATGGCCCTGGTGCCCAAGGGCGGCACCGTGATCTGCAACGGCTATAAGGACCGCGAGTACATTCGCCTCGCGCTGCGCGGCCTGCAGCTCGGGCTCAAGGTTTTTATCGTCATCGAAAAGAGCTCTGAAGTGGAGCTCATCATAGACGAAGCGCGCCGCCTAGGAGTCGAGCCCATGCTCGGCATGCGTGTGAGGCTTGCCTCCATCGGCGCCGGTAAATGGCAGAATACCGGCGGCGAAAAGTCCAAATTCGGCCTCACGGCGTCGCAGTGCCTGGACGTGGTCGAGCAACTCAAGCGCGCGGGCCTGGGGGATGCATTGCGGCTGCTGCACTTCCACCTCGGCTCCCAGATTCCGCACATTCGGGACATCCAGCGCGGCATGCGCGAGGCGGCGCGTTACTACGCTGAGTTGCGCCGCATGGGGGTTGCCATCGATACGGTGGACGTGGGCGGCGGCCTGGGCGTGGACTATGAAGGTACCCGCTCGCGCAGCTACTGTTCGATGAACTACACCGTCGAGGAATATGCCGCCAACGTCGTGCATGTGTTGTGGGAGGTCTGCCAGGAGCACGGCCTGCCGCACCCGAACCTCATCAGCGAATCGGGCCGTGCGCTGACCGCGCACCACGCGGTATTGATCACCAACGTCATCGACATCGACCGCATTCCGGAGGCCGATGCGGTGCAAGCGCCCGCTGACGATGCGCCGCTCATCCTGCGCGATCTCTGGGACAACCTGCAGGCGCTGCGCCGGCGCTCGCCGGTGGAGACCTACCACGATGCGCTGCACGCGCTGTCCGAGGCGCAGGGCATGTACATCCATGGCGTGCTGACGCTGGAGCAGCGGGCGCATGCCGAGCGCCTGTATCAGGCTACCTGCCGCCATGTGCTGCCGCGGCTCGACCCGACCCAGCGCGCACACCGCGAACTGCTTGACGAACTCAACGAGAAACTTGCCGACAAGCTGTTCTGTAATTTCTCGATCTTTCAGTCCATGCCTGACATCTGGGCGATCGATCAGATCTTCCCCGTGCTGCCGTTGCATCGCCTGGACGAGGTGCCGAGCCGCCGTAACGTATTGCAGGATCTAACCTGCGACTCCGACGGCAGCATTCAGGGCTATGTCGATCGCGACGGCGTCGAGACCACGCTACCGCTGCCGCCCTACCGCCCCGGCGAGGAGTATCTTCTGGGCGTGTTCATGGTCGGTGCCTACCAGGAAATTCTGGGCGACATGCACAACCTCTTCGGCGACACCGACTCGGTCAATGTCGAACTCACGAACGACGGCTATCGCTTGAGCAACCCGCTGCGCGGGGATACCGTGGAGACCGTGCTGCGCTACGTGCGCTTCGACGCCGAAGACCTGTTGGCCCGTTATCGCGAGCGCGTGGGCGAAACCGAGCTGCCCGCCGAGGCGCGCAAGGAAATGCTGGACGAGCTGGCTGCAGGGCTGGAAGGGTATACCTACTTCGAAGATTGAGAGGGAGCCGCGAAGCGATAGAGGAACTCGCGGCTGCGCGGCGGCCGTATTCGGGGGCCAGGCACGCTCCTACCGAGGCTTTTTACGCGCATCCTGCTTTCCTGCGCTTCCGCGGTTTTTTGAATGAAGAGGAGCAAAGATGAAAGTCGGGTTCATCGGACTAGGCGCCATGGGTTGGGGCATGGCGGCAAATCTTGCCAAGGCGGGGTTGCTGGCAATCGTCTGGAACCGCACCGCGGCGCGTGCCGAGGCGTTTGCGGCCGAGCACGGAGTGGAGGTGGCGGCGACTCCCGAGGCCTTGGCCTCGGCCTGCGATGTGGTGCTCGCGTGCGTTTCCGCCGATGCCGACGTGCTGGAAATGGTGGAGGCGCTCAAGCCGGGCCTTGCGGCCGGCAGCCTCGTGATCGATACCTCCACCATCAGCGTGCAGACCGCCCAGGAAGCCGCGCGGCGCCTTGCCGAGGTCGGCGTTGAGTTTCTCGATGCGCCGGTATCCGGGGGCGTGGAAGGCGCCAAGAGTGGCCAGTTGGTGATGATGGTCGGCGGTGAGGCGGCGGTGCTGGACCGTGTCCGTCCTGCGCTGGAGGCCATGAGTAAATCCATCACGCATATGGGTGCGGTCGGCATGGGGCAGGCCACCAAGGCCGTCAATCAGATCATGGCCGCCGGCATCAACCAGGCGGTCACCGAAGCGCTAGGCTTTGGACAGGCCATGGGCTTGGACATGGACAAGGTTATCTCCGTGGTCGGCAACGGCGCCGCCGGCAACTGGTTCGTGAACATGCGCGGGCCCACCATGACCCGCGGCACCTATGAGCCTGGCTTCAAGCTCGCGCTGCATCACAAGGATCTCAGCATCTGCCGGGCCATGCTCGACAAGCTCAACGTCTCACTGCCGACGGTGGAGATGACGCTACACCACTACGAGCGGCTGATGGCCGCGGGGCATGGCGAAGAGGATATCTCCGCGCTCTACCGCCTCAAGCGCGAGATGTTCGAGAAGGGAAATAAGAAGAGCCTTTGAGCGAACTGCAGAGGCGCAGAGAGCACGGGGAAGGCGCTTGTTTTCCGGTACGCCGCGCTAAGATCAGCGGATTATGCCGGATCTCCCAAGGTTTCGCGGGGAGGCAACACGGCCGAGATTTGCGCCGAATTCGGCACACCGCCACCCCGAACGCGCTATTGCAGCGCTGCTGCACTAAATTCTTGCGCCTCGTCGATCAGCCCGCCATTTTGAGCAGCACCGACTCGATGCCTTCGCCGCTCAGGCGCTCGCGAACGGTGCGTAACTCGGCACGATCCTCGAAGGGGCCGACGCGTACCCGGTGCCAGACCTGACCCTCGCGCTCGACGCGCAGGATTTGCGCCTCTACGCCCAGAAGGGCCAGCTGTGCCTTGAGCCGATCGGCGTCCTCGTGCTTCTTGAAGGCGCCGACTTGTAGCAGGTAGCGCTCGGCCGGCGATGCCGTTGCGGGCTCGCTGGGTCGCGGAGCCGGTTGCCGACGCGGAGTTTCGGTCATGACTGCGCGCTCCTCGGCTTCCGGGACCACGACTTCCATCTCCGGTAGGAGCTTGTAGAACTCGAAGCGCGGCCGGTTTGACTCGTCCGGGGCGGGTGTGGACGGCGCCTGCTGAGAGGCCACTTCGGTGTGTGGAAGCGGAGCGCCGGCACGCATGTGGTAGAACTGAACCGCGGCGGCGCCTCCGACCAAGCCCAGGACGAGGCCGGCCAGGAAGGTGCCGAAGCCGCTGCTGGTGCTCTCTCGCGGCTTGGACGTCGCCCGCTTGGCGGGCGGCGTTTTGGCACCTCGGCGTTTGTAATCTCTAGGCATGGCGGCTTACATCGTTTCCGGCGCGGAAACGCCAAGAATCGCCAAACCATTGCGCAGTACCTGCTGCGTGGCGGTAATCAACACCAGGCGCGCATCGCGCAGCGCCTCGTCGTCCACCAAGAAGGTGTGCGCGTTGTAGTAGGTGTGGAAGGCGTTCGCGAGCTCGCGCAGGTAGTGAGCGAGCTGGTGCGGTTCGCGGGCGCGCGCGGCGTTCTCGATCAGCTCGGGATAACGGCCGATCTGCTCGACCAGCGCCTGCTCGTGCTCCTCGGTAAGCCGGGTGAGGTTGGCTAGCCCGCGCTCGCGGTCGTGGCTCAGGCCCTTGTCGGCGAGTTGGCGGAACACGCTGGCGATGCGCGCGTGGGCGTACTGGATGTAGTACACCGGGTTGTCTGAAGACTGCGACTTGGCAAGATCCAAGTCGAAGTCGAGATGCTGCTCGGGCTTACGCATTACGTAGAAGAAGCGCGCGGCGTCGTTGCCGACCTCGTCGCGCAGTTCGCGCAGCGTTACGAATTCGCCCGAGCGGGTGGACATCTGCATGCGCTCGCCGCCCTTGTAGAGGATGGCGAATTGCACCAGGCGCACTTCCAGCTTGTCGGCATCGCGGCCGAACGCGGTGAGGGCTGCCTTCACGCGCGGTACATAACCGTGGTGGTCGGCGCCCCAGATGTCGATGGCGCTGTCGTAGCCGCGCTCGAACTTATCCAGGTGATAGGCGATATCGGAGGCGAAGTAGGTGATCTGGCCGTTATCGCGCCGGACCACGCGATCCTTTTCGTCGCCGAAGTCGGTGGAACGGAACCACAGCGCGCCGTCCCGCTCGTAGACATGCCCGAGTTCCTGCAGACGCGCCAAGGCCTTGTCGACGAGGCCTTTGTCGGTCAGCGAGCGTTCCGAGAACCATTCGTCGTAATGTACGCCGAACTCGGCGAGGTCTTCGCGGATGTCGCGGAGAATGGCTTCTGTGCCGAAGCGATGCAGCTCCAGATAGCGCTCACCCAGTACTTCCTTGGCGCGCTCGACCAGCGCATCGATATGCGCTTCCTTATCGCCGCCCTGCGAGGCATCGGCAGGCAAATTCGCCATGACCACATCGGCCGCGGCGCGATCGCGCTCGCCGACCTGCTTCTGCCAGTCGCTGGCGATGTCGCGTACATAACCGCCTTTGTAGCCGTTGTCGGGGAAGCGCACGGCTTCGCCCAGCGCTTCGAGATAGCGCAGCCAGACGCTGGCGGCGAGGATGTCCATCTGCCGGCCGGCGTCGTTGACGTAGTATTCGCGGTGGATGCTGTAGCCGGCCGCATCGAGCAGGCTGCAGAGCGCGCCACCGAAGGCCGCGCCGCGTCCATGACCAACGTGCAGGGGGCCGGTGGGGTTGGCTGAGACGAATTCCACCATCACCCGCTCGCCGTTGCCGGCGTTGCTGCGGCCGTAGTTGTCGCCCGCTTCCAGCGCGGCTTTGACCGCATCGAACGCGGCCGCTGCCGTGACGAAAAAGTTG
This sequence comes from Ectothiorhodospiraceae bacterium, assembly GCA_029268285.1. Classification (GTDB taxonomy): domain Bacteria; phylum Pseudomonadota; class Gammaproteobacteria; order Nitrococcales; family AK92; genus JAJUGG01. The sequence goes on from JAJUGG010000128.1 coordinate 5,592, forward strand.
ATGAAGCCGGGGCCGGCGATTTCAATTCTTTCTACGTATTCGGACTGGGGAAGCGCCTCGACCAACTGCTCGGCGATCTGGCGTGGTGCGCGCTTGGCCGGCCGTGCGAGCAGCATCGCGGTGTTGGCGGCGAAATCGCCGTGCGCCTTGTCGCGCGTGCGCTCGATCTGCACCTCGACGGCAGCGTCCGCGGGCAGCTCGCCCTGGGCCTTGAGGGTGGCGATGGCTTGATCGATCAGCTCGGCTAAATGACGTTTCATTGCAGTCGTGAATCCAGTCCTGGGCGGGCGCTCTATTATCGTGCCTGCTTCGCATGTTGCAAGCGGCGCAGCTGCACTCTCTATAGCATTTCGTAGGGATCGACGTCGATGGAATAACGGACCTTGCGCGCCGCTTTCAAGGCATGGAGCTGGGGAACCCACTGTGCGAGCAGGCGGTGCAACTCGCGCCGCTCCGCTGCTTGTAAAAGAAGCTGCGCGCGATAGCGGCCGGCGCGTCGTTCCATCGGCGCGGGCACCGGCCCTAGCAGCTCCACCTGCGTACCGGCGCGTTGACGCGCGTGGTCGCGCGCGACCTCCAGAAAGTGCAGCGGGGCCTGCGGGTCCACCGCTTCGGCGCGCAACACGGCGAGCGACGTGTAGGGCGGCAGCCCGACAACCTCGCGTTCGCGCAAAATCTCCTCCGCGAACTGCTCATAGCCGCGTTCCAGCAAGAGATGCAGTAACGGATGCTCTGGATGGCGCGTTTGGATGATCACCTCGCCGCGGCGCTGGGCGCGACCCGCGCGGCCGGCGACCTGGGTGACCAGCTGTGCCAGACGCTCCGAAGCGCGAAAGTCGCTACCGAACAGGCCCTGGTCCGCATCGAGGATGCCGACCAGGCCGATATCCGGAAGGTCGTGGCCCTTGGCCAGCATTTGGGTGCCGAGCAGGATATGCCCCTCGCCGCGTCGCGCCTCGTCCAGCAAGCGAGCCATGGCACCCTTGCGACGGGTGCTGTCCCTGTCGATGCGGAGCACACGGTGGCCGGGGAAGCGTGCTTCCAGCACTTGCTCGACACGCTCGGTGCCCTGCCCCAAAGGGCGTAGATCCAGGCTGCGGCAGTCGGGGCAGTGCTGGAGGATGCGCCGTTCGTGTCCGCAGTGATGGCAACGCAGCCGTCCGACGCCCTGGTGCAGCGTGAGGCGCGCGTCACAGCGCGAGCAGGCGGCTACCCAGCCGCACTCGTGACAGATCAACGTTGGGGCGAAGCCGCGCCGGTTGAGGAAGAGCAGAACCTGTCCTCCGCTACCAAGTTCGGTCTGGACGCGCTCGAGCAAGGCCTGCGACAGCCCGCCTTCCAGGGTTTTGCTGCGGATATCGAGCAACCGGAAGCTCGGCAGCGTAGCGCCGCCCGCACGCTGGCGCAGGCGTAGCAGGGTGTAGCGGCCGCGTTGCACGTTGTAGAGGCTTTCCAGCGACGGTGTCGCGGAACCCAACACCACGGGGATGCCGAGCCGGCTGGCGCGCACCACTGCGAGATCCCGGGCGCAGTAGCGAAAGCCATCCTGCTGCTTGAAGGAGGGGTCGTGTTCTTCGTCTACCACGATGAGCCCGGGCCGGGCCAGCGGCGTGAAAATGGCCGAGCGGGTGCCGATGACAATGGCCGCCTCGCCGGAGCGCGCGGCCAGCCAGGCATTGAGCCGCTCGCGCTCGTTGAGCCCCGAATGCAGCAGCGCGATGGGGGTGGCGAAGCGGCGCGCGAAGCGCTCCACCAGCTGAGGGGTCAAGCCGATCTCCGGCACCAGTACCAGGGCCTGTTCGCCGCGCGCGAGCGTTTGCTCGATCGCGCTCAGGTACACCTCGGTTTTGCCGCTGCCGGTAATGCCGTCGAGCAAATAACAGGCGTAGTCGTTGTGCGCAGCGATAGCCTCGCTTGCGGCCGCTTGATCGGCGTTAAGCTCCACCGAGGCTCCGCCTGAGCCCTCGATCAGGCCGAAGTCCGCCACCATCTCGACCGCAGCGTAACCCTTTTGCTCCAAAGCACGCAGGCTTTGGCGCCCGGTGTCGCCCAACAGCAGGCCTTCGATCAGGCCCTGTCGCGATGCCGCCAAGCGTTCGGCCAGCGCGCGCTGAGTGGGTGCGCGCGACAGGGCTCCGCTCTCAAGCGCACTGCGGCCGGAATCGGTCAGGTGCCAGCGTCGCTGCTGGTGAGGAACGGCCTGTTCACCCTGGCGGAGCAGAACTGGCAAGGCCGTCGCCAGGGCTTCGCCGACCGGATGGTGGTAGTAGCGTGCCGCCCAGCAGGTGAACTCGAGCAGCTCCGGCGGCAGGGCTGGCACCTCGTCGATCACCGCGTGGGCCGCTTTCAGTTTGCTGAGCGGGAATTCGCTTCCCGTGGCGAGGGCGACCACAACCCCGATCTGCTGCTGACGGCCGAACGGTACGCGGACACGCATGCCCGGCTGCACGGGTGTCGCCTCCGACGGCTGCAGATAATCGAAGCAGCGATGTAGCGGCGAGGGCACCGCAACTCGCAGAATCGGCGCCGTGCTCATCGTCGGCCTGTCCTGGGTCGTTTGCTGACAACTGGCAAGTTTGGATTCCACGCGTTGAAGTTTAAGTTCTTTCTTAACACTTCTAATCTAAATGTCTATGAATTCGGCAAAAACCTTGGTTATCCACAAAAGCTGTGGATAACTCTGTGGAAGACTTTGGGGAAAGCCTCCCAAAGGCGCGTCCCAGCAGGCTTCCGGTCAGATTGATTAGAAAGCCACCAAATTGAAATTATCAAGACTAAACAGTAACTTGGATGCCTCGTGGGTTTGCGGTGGGCGGCCGCGGCAAGATGCGCAGACCGCCGTCTTGACTTCTGAGAAAGTTGTGCATAACCGGTGGCTGATGATGAGCTCCAGCCCAAGCGTGTTAGCTCCGAAAGCGGAACCCCGCGGTTCGGAAA
>JAJUGG010000129.1 GCA_029268285.1 Ectothiorhodospiraceae bacterium
GCTTGTGTCGTTCCCCGTGCCTCCGTCGCTTAATCCCAGCCTTAGGCTCAGACTGACTAAACAGCCGGCGCCTCGGCGCGCTCAGAGGTCGTATCGGCCGCCTGCTGGGGCGCCTCGCTGGGTGAGGCTTGGCGTTCCAAGCCGCGCCAGAAACTCCGCAACGCGCGCGCCGTCGTTTTCGGTACCTCGAGCATGGGAACGTGCCCTACACCGGGCAGCACTACGGCCGTCGCGCGCGGCAAGCGCGATAGGAAGACTTCGACGCACGAGGGGTCGAGCACGCGGTCGTGCGTGCCCCAGATTACGAGCACCGGCATCTGCATGGTGGGCAGACGCTCAACTAGGCTGCGCCCCGAACGCAGGTTGTCGAGGAAAATACGCCGGTTCACCGGGGCCCGGTGCATCATGTCGCCGGCAATAAACGGCGTCAGCAAGGCGGCTGAAAGCTCCTTGTTGCGCTCCGTGACCATGAGAAACAGCTCCCGCACCGCACGCTTGTGAGTCGGCACCAGCCGATTACGCCCCTCGATCAAGCCGCGCTCGAAGGCACTGCGGCGCGCGCCGGCCACTCCAGCAGCGTTCATCAGCGTCAAACTATCTACACGCTCAGCAAAGCGATCCGCGACTGCAGCAGCAACCCCCCCGCCAAGGGAGTTACCGACCCAGTGGGCTCGTTCGACGCCGGCTTGATCGAGCCAGGCCACGAGCCGCTCGGCCTGGGAGTCGGCGCTGTAGTCTTCATCGATGCAGAAGTTGCTCTGGCCGAACCCCGGCAAATCGGGGATGAGCAGCCGGTAATGCCGCCGTAGCGAAAAGCTCAGGTTGAGCCAGTTTTCCTTGCTCGCGCCGAAGCCGTGCAAAAGCACTACCGCCGGCCGATCGCGCCGGCCGGTATCGAGATAGCGCATGCGATGCTTGCCGATCCGCGCTTCGCGTGACCGAACGCCGGGCAGTCGACCAATGCCGCTCTGTAGCGTCGACCACAGCGTCCGCTTAGGCTGCCAGCGCTCCAAGTAGCGTATCCGCCAGGCTTCGCCGCCGTGAGCGAGATAAGCGTTTCCGATCGCTTCGAAAAAACAATTGGATTCCGGCTTCAGTGATGCGTCCATGGCTCCGCCTCCTTTTATCCTAGCTCGATTATCGACCGCGCGCGCCTGTTTGGCGACCCTACCCAAAACCGCTGCAGCGGCTTAGGTAGAGCCTTCCTCGACGGGCTGCCCGAGTGAGCGGGCTGGAGCTTCCGGCGAATGCGCCGGCACTCGTTCGGCCTGGTAGGCCGCAACATCGAAGCGTCGGGTCCTGCGGCGGAACTGCCAGGTGAAGCCAGGCCAGAGCGACGTGTTCTTGCCGCTCACCGGATGCAAATACCAGCTGCTGCATCCGCCACTATTCCACACGGAGCGCCGCGCCTTGCCTTGCAAGGCCTGGTTATAGGCGGCCTGCACCTCCGGTCTGGGCTCAAGGCTACGCCAGTCGTTGCGCTCCATCTGAACCAGCGCATCCAGCACATAGCTGATCTGCGACTCGATCATGTACACCATGGAGCTATGCCCGAGGCCGGTGTTCGGCCCCATCAGGAAGAAGAGGTTCGGAAAGCCCGCTACGGTCGTCCCCTTATAAGCCTCGGGGCCGTCCTTCCAGGCTCGCTCGGTGAGATCCACCCCGCCGCGACCGAAGATCGTGCCGGCAGGGACCGGGTCGGTCGCTTTGAAGCCGGTGCCGAAGATGATCGCATCGATCTCGCGCTCAACACCATCGCTATCTACGATGCTGTGTTCGCGCACCTCCCGAATGCCGCTGGTAATCACGTCTACATTCGGCTGCGCCAGCGCCGGATAGTAGTCGTCCGACATCAATACCCGCTTGCAGCCGAACATGTAATCCGGCGTGACCTTGCGCCGCAGTTCCGGATCCTTGATATGGCGGCGAATATGCCGCAGCGCCAGCAGCTTCGGCAGCTCCATGATCTTGGGATGGATGGCGAAGCCCAGCACCCGCCCCTCCAGCATGGTGTAGATGGCGCCGCGCAAAGCTTTCTGCGCGGCGGGAAAACGCTGGAACAGGCGGCGCTCGATATCACTGATACGCCGGTCGGGCTTAGGAATTATCCAAGGTGGAGTGCGCTGATAAAGCTCGAGGCGCGCAACCTTGGGCTGGATTTTCGGCACGAACTGGATGGCCGAAGCCCCGGTGCCGATCACCGCCACGCGCTTTCCGTCGAGCGGGTAGTCATGGTCCCACTGCTGGGAGTGAAAAGCCTTACCCTGGAAGCGCTCCAGCCCCTTTAGCTGCGGATAGGCCGGAATCGCCAGCCCGCCCATACCCGAAATGACGATATTGGCCGTATGCACATGACCGTGTCGGTCGGTAATGCGCCAATGCTGATGCCCCTCGTCCCAGTGCAACTGCGCGATTTCGGTCTGAAAGCGGATGTGCGGCAGCACGCCGTACTTGCGCGCGCACCCTTCCAGATACGCCTTGATCTCGGGCTGCGGTGCGAACATTCGCGACCAATTCGGATTAGGCTCGAACGAGAACGAGTACAGGTGCGACTGCACGTCGCAGGCGCAACCAGGATAGTGGTTGACGCGCCAGGTACCACCGACGCCGGCTTCTTTTTCGAACACGACGAAGTCTTCTTCGCCACGCTGTTTTAATCGTATCGCCATGCCCAATCCGGAGAATCCGGATCCGAGTATCGCGATTTTATGATGCTCTCTGCCTTGGACGGCCTCGTTTTCACCAATCTTCATCAACGCTCTCCTCCCCGGCTGGGCTTTCTTGTATACGCCCGTATACCCAAGATCGGAGTCTAGACACGCGTTCACAAGGCGGTCAAGCCCACGTAAGATGAGGCACCGTGACATCTTCGTGCAATGCAAACGGCCTATCCCCGCTCGAGCGGCGGGTGCCGAGACGCGCGGAGCACCCCGACAGACGGGTCTCGAACTGATAACAACGGACAGAACATGAGCCAGTTGAGACGCGCGACCGCGCGCGGGAAACGGTTATTGATGGAGGCGGCGCTACGGCTATTGGCTCGCAACCGCAGCTTTCAGGCTTTAGGCTTGCGGGAGCTGGCGCGCGAGGCGGGCCTCAATCCGAATACTTTTTACCGCCATTTCAAGACGCTGGATGATCTCGGGCTGGCGCTGATCGAAAGCATTGCCGAACAGTTGCGCAAACCCCTACGGGAGCGGCGCCGCGAAGCCGCAATGAGCGCGGACGACGAGCGTCCCCGCAGCCCGAATGAGCTAGGCTTCGACTTAGGCCGCGGGGAGCGGGTCACGCACGAATCGGTCAAGAGCTTTTTCGACTTCGTGCTCGCCCACCCCGAGGCTTTTCTTGTAGGTGTCCGGGAGTTCTACGGGCCGTCGCCGGTCCTGCGACGCGCCCTGCGGGAGACCATCCACGGTTTCGCTACCGATCTTGCCGACGACATCCGCGACTTCGACCTGCTACCGAACGTCGACAGCGACACGGTGGCGCAGCTGTCGGAAACCGTAATGCAGCAGTTGTTCCTGTTATCGCTGGATTACATAGAATCCAAGGACCAGCGCGAGGCTATTCAGCGACAGGCGGAACGCGAAGTCCTCATGCTGTTCACCGGCGCCATCGTCCTGTCGCGACAGGCGCCGGAGTACGTCGTCGATTAAGCGCACCGCGCAGCAATCAAGCGACGGCGTCCAATACCCGAACGTACGCCAGACTGAACAGATAGACGCGTCGGTAGGCTTCATGCGAAACCAAGCCGAACAGTTTAGGGTTGAGCCAAGCTGGCGGCTCGGAGTCCAGGATCGCCATGAGCAGCTTTCCCGCACACACGTTGCCGTGGCGCGCGCGCAGCTGCTCGATCAATTCTTCCAAATACATCGAACAGGCGCGATCCCAGAAATCCTGCTCTGGAAACAGGCGCGCCAGATTCACATGCAGCGCCTGCTGCGCGACCCGGTCATCGGGCAATTCCGGTGTGGGTGGTTCGAAAGCGTAATCCATGCTGTTGTCGGCTCTTCACGTGCGGTGCGCTGAAGCTAACAAAACCGGCGAAGCGGGAGTGCGGCCGAATCCACGGTACGGGCGCGAACGTTTTCACGACTTTGCGCCATTCACCACCGTCACCTGATCGTTCAGAGTCCAAAAATCGTAAAGAATTCCCAAACCGAACAGCCCAAAGCTCAACAGATAGATCACGCCGCTGATCCATTTGCCCATGTACATGCGATGAACGCCGAGAAATCCGAGGAAGGTGAGCAGAATCCACGCCACAGAGTAATTGACCGGCCCGGACCGGTAACGCAAGCTCGCCTCCCGGTCCATGCGCGGGATCAGAAACAGATCGATGAGCCAGCCGACCAGGAACAGACCAAAGGTGAAAAACCAAATGGTGCCGGTAACCGGGCGCCCATAATAGAAACGGTGGGAGCCGGTAAACCCGAACAACCAGAGGATGTAGCCCAGAGTTTTTAGGTGGGTGTCGGCTGTCGTGCTCATAAAGCCTCGCTGAAGCGGATACAAACCCTATGATGACTGCTCTCGCACGGCGAGCAAACGTCTTGCCCGCGCCAACGAGCCGATAGCGTGCCCCGGCGCCGGCGCCCGCACCGGCGCTGCCGCCGTGCACGGACTGTGTTCTACTCCCTCGCTTTTCCCTGCCCACGGCGCTAGCCTCTAGCGACGCCTTGGGAACTCTGCTCCCTATGCACGGGTCAGCATTAGAGCGTATCCGAATAAACCGAGCGGGCGCCGCCTTAGCGGCATCCCTATTGATCAGGATTACGCCGATAGGCTCTTGATACAGTCAATAACTGAGAACCTCCGATGCGTGTTATCCGCTGTGCCACCGCGCTCGTCCTGCTGCTTACAGCGCCGCTTTCGTTTGCCGCCGAGACCTTCGACCAATGCCTCGACGCACTGCGCGCGCATGCTGCCAGCCAAGGCATCGGCGCCGATACGCGCGAGCGTGCTTTTGCCAGCATTCGGCAACAGCAGCGCGTGCTGGAACTGGACGCGAGCCAGCCGGAGTTCATCCGCACCTTCTGGCAGTATTTCGAACCGCGAGTCAGCCTGCAACGGGTCGAAAAAGGGCGTGAGCTGCTGGCGAAACACCGCCCGCTGCTGCAGGAGATACATGCCGAGCACGGCGTGCGGCCGGAGTACCTGGTCGCTCTCTGGGGCATGGAAACCAATTACGGCTCCTTCCTCGGTGGCATGCCGGTACTGGATTCACTCGCAACGCTTGCGTGCGACCAACGCCGCAGCGAGTTCTTTCGCAGCGAACTGATAGAAGCATTACGCATTCTCGAACAGGACCGCTTCGCGCTCGAGCGCATGGTCGGTTCCTGGGCCGGCGCCATGGGCCATACGCAATTCATGCCCTCGACCTTTACGCGCCACGCCTTGGACTATGACGGTGACGGCCGTCGCGATCTCTGGGGAAGCCTGCCCGACGCGTTCGCCTCCTCGGCTAATTATCTACGCGCTGCCGGCTGGCGCGATGGCGAGCGCTGGGGGCGCGAGGTCCGTGTGCCGAGCAGCTACGATTGGGGGCAGTCCGGCCTGGATCTACAGCGCTCTCTTCGGGAGTGGCGCGCCTTAGGCCTTCGCGCGGCAGACGGCAGCGAGTTGCCGGATGCGGATATGCAGGCATCCTTACTGCTGCCGCAGGGTCACCGCGGGCCGGCCTTCCTCGTGTATCACAATTTCCGTGTACTCATGCGCTGGAACAACTCGACCAACTACGCCTTGGCGGTTGGCCACTTGGCGGATCGCATTGCCGGTCTTGGCCAGCTTCATGCGCCGCCCCCCGGCGAGCACCAGGCACTTAGCCGCGCACAGGTGCTCGAGATGCAACAACGACTCAATACGCTCGGCTTTGACGCGGGCGAACCAGACGGGATCGTGGGCCGCCAAACCCGCGCGGCTATACGGGCCTTCCAACGCGAGGCCGGGCTGCCGGCGGATGGGTATGCCGATCACGATTTATGGAAAGCGCTGCAGGCTTCAAACCAATAAATCCTGCTGCGCCGGGTGCGCGTCCATCCACTTGCGGACATAAGGGCACGTCGCCTTGACCTTCTTGCCGTGCTCGCGCGCGTAGCGCACGGCATAGTCCACCAGTTTGCCCGCCACACCCTGGCCGCGCGCCGCGTCGGGGACGAAGGTGTGATGCAGATCTAGCACGTCATCGCTGGGTGTTGCGTAAGCGATTTCGGCCTCGCCCTGCTCGGTCACGGCGACGAATCGCTGCTGCTCGGGTTGATGCCTAAATTCCATGTTCCGCTCTCCCTCGGCTCTCCGCCCTCATATAAGGGCAACGAGGGCTATCCTGCGAATTGCGGCCAGTCCTTCCGCCACGCTCGCCGCTTTCGTGCCGGTGTGGCTTAGAATAGCTTCTTACCCATAGCGATTCGCCACTAAGCATGAATAAAATGCCCACGGAACCGCCGCAGCCCGCCTCGCGCTTTTTCACGTCCCAACGCCTGCGCCTGCACTACCTCGACTGGGGCAACCCAGACAAGCCCACGCTGATCCTGGTTCACGGCGGCCTCGATCATTGCCGCAACTGGGATTGGGTCGCACAGGCACTACGTCACGACTGGCACATCGTTGCACCCGACCTGCGCGGCCACGGCGATAGCGACTGGAACACCGACGGCACTTACACCATGGCCGGCTATATCTACGACCTCGCGCAATTGGTTTGCGAGCTCGGCGATGCGCCGGTCACACTGGTGGGGCACTCGCTGGGCGGCAACATCGCCTTGCGCTACAGCGGGATTTTTCCCGATAAAGTCCGCCAGGTCGTTGCTATCGAAGGCCTCGGCCCGTCGCCGAAAGTCTTGGCAGAACGTGCCCAGATCAGCCAGGCCGAACGCATGCGCCACTGGATCGACGAGCAACGCCGGCTCGCGGGCAGAGCCCCACGCCGCTATGCCGATTTCGATGAAGCCTTGTCGCGCATGCGCGAGGCCAACCCCCATCTCTCCGAACATCAGGCGCGGCACCTCACCCTTCACGGCTTGAAACGCCTGGAGGACGGCGGCTACTGCTGGAAATTCGACAACTATGCGCGCAGCTGGCCGCCCTACGACATGGCCGTTGCCGACGTACAAGCCTTATGGGCCAGCATCCAGTGTCCGACCCTGCTCGTTTACGGCGCCGACAGCTGGGCCTCGAACCCGGCCGAGGACGGGCGTGCCCGGCATTTTCAGAATGCGCGGGTGGAGCTCGTGCCGCAGGCCGGACATTGGCTGCATCACGATCAGTTCGAGCACTTCCTCGGCCTGCTGCAGGATTTTCTCGGAAACCCGGCCCCCTGAACGAACCGGGCGCTACAGAGGACGGTAATGAGCGATAAGGCTCCGACACGCACTGAAGCCGCCACAGACCTGGCCTTGGCGTTACTGCTGACCATCGCCGCCGGGATGGCGGCAAGCGGCTTGGCCACCTGGCTCGTCACTTCAATGGGGCTGCCGCTGGTGAGCATCGCTTTGATTCAAGGCGTGCTGATACTGGCTGGCCTGCACGCATTGCTAGCGCACCGCGGGCTCCCCTGGCGAACGCTGCGCCTGGTCAGGCCACGGCTGCACGATTTCGGCCGCGGCGTGCTTGCCTTACTACTGGTGTTCGCGCTTAACGCGCTGGTCAGCCTCCTCAGCGGCTGGTTCAGGCCGGAGCTGCTGCAGAGTCATCAGGAAGGCTTGGCCGGTGTGGCCGGTCTGCTGGCCGGCGGGCTGCCCACTGCCGCTGTAGCCGCAAGCATGCTGTTCGTCGGCTTCTACGAAGAAGCCTTGGCGCGCGGCTTCTTACTGGTACGCGCTGAAGCCGTACTCCCCGGGCGCTGGCCGCCCATCTTGCTCTCGTCGGTGCTGTTCGGGCTGGGTCACTTCTATCAGGGCCCGCTCGGCGTGCTGCAAACCACCTTGCTCGGGATCCTGTTCGCGCATCTCGTACTGCGCTGGCAATCGCTTTGGCCCGTTATTTTTGCGCATGCCGCGCTCAACACCTTGTCGCTTATCGTCCTTCGCGAACTCCCTAGGATAGCCAATTAGCTCAAACCTTGTGAGGTAATTCTCAGTTCCGCAATTTGTCAGCCCACAGGGGCTTCACAGGCGCACGGCCTGCGAGGTACTGTCGGCGCGACGTTACATGGAACCGGTATTACCGGGCGGAAGGAGGATCCTACATGCGTAGTAACGAGAACGGACTCGAGAAGCTCATTCGCGGACGCCGGACGTCCAAGCGCGGACGTGCATCGCTGGACCGGATCGAAGACATCTTCGAAGCGGACGATGAGGCCGAAGAGTTGGAAGACGAAGCCTATCGCGATCACGGGGTGAACTTCCGCGACAGCAAGGATCCGATGGACCTCTTCCTGCGCGGCAGGATCTGATACCGCAAGCGCCTGACAGAATAGAACCCGCCTCGTCTCCCCGGCCGCCAACAAAGCAACCGCCGGGTCGAGCAGCGGGTCAGGCAGCAGA
>JAJUGG010000130.1 GCA_029268285.1 Ectothiorhodospiraceae bacterium
GCGGGCCGGAACGCCAGCATGCGCAGCAGCACCATCTCGAAGCCGGTGCGCGGCTCCGGCGCCAGCGGCAAGTCGCGGCGACCGATCAATGCAATTTGGTAGAAAAGCTGTATGTCTTCCGGGCTGAGCCGGACCGCCAAAGCCTGCAGGCGCTCCGGGTCAACATCGTCACCCACGGCCTCAGGCACCGTCTGCGCCAGACTGAGCTGATGCAGCAGGCTCAGCATCTCGGCCAGCGCCGCGCCGAAATCGGGTGCTTGTTCGGCCATACGCTCGACGACCTGCATCAGACCCGCCCCGTCCTGGTCGGCCAGGGCTTCCAGCAGGTCGAACAGGAAATCCCGCTCCAGGCTGCCGAGCATGGCGCGCACGTCCGCTTCGCGTACCGCGCCGCCGCCAAAAGCGATGGCCTGATCAAGCAGACTCAAGGCGTCACGCATGCTGCCGTCGGCAGCACGCGCCACCGCCGCCAGCGCAGGCGCTTCAAACGCCACACCCTCGACTTCGAGAATGTGCGCCAGATGCTGCTGAATCAGCGCCACCGGCAGGCGCTTGAGGCTGAACTGCAGGCAGCGCGACAGAATGGTTACCGGGATCTTCTGCGGATCGGTGGTCGCGACTAGAAATTTCACATGCGGCGGCGGCTCTTCCAGCGTCTTCAACAGCGCGTTGAAGCTGTGGCCGGACAGCATGTGGATCTCATCGATGAGATAGATTTTATAGCGCCCGCGCGTCGGTGCGTACTGGACGTTGTCCAGCAACTCGCGCGTATCCTCGACCTTGGTGCGGGAAGCCGCGTCGACTTCGATGAGATCGACGAAGCGGCCCTGATCGATCTCCTGGCAGGTCGAGCAAACGCCGCAGGGTTGGGCGCTCACGCCCTGCTCGCAGTTCAGGCATTTGGCGAGAATTCGGGCGACAGTCGTCTTGCCCACCCCGCGCGTACCGGTGAACAGGAAGGCATGATGCAGGCGGCCGCTTTCGAGGCCGTTCATCAACGCCCGCAATACGTGCTCCTGCCCCACCATGTCGGCGAAGGTCTTAGGCCGCCACTTACGGGCCAACACCTGATAGCTCATAGATCCGGACTGATTCTTATCGGCAAATCGTCGGCCGATTGTAGCACTGGGGAGGAAAGAGGTAACGGCGGACTTCGATCGTCGGCCCTGAACTTGAAAACGGTCGGTAATGGAGGCAGCCCCGCCAGCCACACCCCGGCGCCCGAATCCGCTGCTGCCGCTGCTCCCTTCCGGGCCTGACGGGATTCACAACGTATCGTCGCGAGGGGACCGACGGGGCCACCATTGATCGGCGGCGCCGGCAGGGTCCGATGCCCTGCTTACAGTAAGACCGCAAACGGGCGCTCGGGTTCACACGGCCTCACGAATATTCAGAGGCTCAGCGCGTATCGAGCGCCCGATTATGCGTGCTGGCCGGCTCAAGGGTCAACCGACACGGGTCCGAAAGGCTCGCTTCTGGACAATTCCCCTATAACCGCCAACTGTTATTCGCGCGCGAATTACATCTACTATGAGTAGCTGACCCCTAACAAGAACAACACCACCGAGGATTTCGCATGCGCCGCTGGAACGGCTGGGGCGATGAGCGCACCCAGGTAGAGCTGCCGCCTGTGGGGCGCAGCTTTCTCGCCGAACGCATCGGAGAAGGCCGCCCCCTCCCCGACGCCACGCTGGAAGCCGCGCTGGCGCGGGTGCCCGCATCGCGGCTGCCGGCCCATCCGCTGGTCTCCCAGAGTGCTGTCGACCGGCTGCGCCATGCCCGCGGGCAAAGCCTGCCGGACTGGCTGGCGATGCGCAGTGGCGATTTCGGCCGCTTCCCGGACGGTGTCGCCTACCCGCTCGACACGGAGCAGGTTGCCGAACTGCTGCGCTATGCAGCTGACGCTGACGCGATCGTCATACCCTACGGCGGGGGCACCAGCGTGGTCGGGCACATCAATCCGCCGGCGACAGAGCGCCCGGTGCTCACTGTCGACATGGGCCGCATGAACCAGCTGCTCGACCTGGACCGGGAAAGCCAGATCGCCACCTTCGGCGCCGGCACCCCCGGCCCGCAGGTCGAAGCGCAGTTGCGCCCACATGGCTACACGCTGGGGCACTTCCCGCAGTCCTTCGAACTCTCCACGCTCGGCGGCTGGATCGCCAGCCGCTCCAGCGGCCAGCAATCGCTGCGCTACGGCCGCATTGAGCAGTTGTTCGCTGGCGGCCGGCTGGAGACGCTGGCCGGGCCGCTGGAACTGCCGACCTTCCCGGCCTCATCCGCAGGCCCTGACCTGCGCGAGCTGATTCTAGGCAGCGAAGGCCGCCTGGGCATTCTCACCGAGGTCAAGATGCGGGTCACGCCGCTGCCCGAGCATGAAAGCTTCCACGCGGTTTTCTTCCCGGATTGGCCGCGCGCGCAAACCGCCGCTCGGCAATTGGTCCAAGATCGAGTGCAACTGTCCATGATCCGCCTCAGCAATGCCGCGGAGACGGAAACTCAGCTGAAGCTTGCGGGCCACGCTCGGGCGGTCGCCCTGCTCGAGCGCTACCTGAGCTGGCGCGGTGCCGCCGAGGGCAAGTGCATGATGCTGGTGGGCGTGACCGGCAGCCACAACCAGTCTCGCGCCGCGCTGACTGAGTTCAAGCGCATCGCCCGTGCCCATGGCGGCACCTATGCCGGCACCTACCTCGGTCGGAAGTGGGCGGAGAAGCGCTTCAGTATGCCCTACCTGCGCGAAGGCTTGTGGAAGCTTGGCTACGCCGTGGATACCCTGGAAACGGCCACCGACTGGGACAATGTCTCGCCCCTGCTCGACAAGATCGAGGCGAATCTTCGCAACGGACTGCAACAGGAAGGCGAGCAGGTGCATGTGTTCACCCACCTCTCGCACCTCTACCCGCAAGGCGCGAGCATATATACCACCTACGTGTTTCAGCTCGGCGCCGACTACGCCGGCAGCCTCGCCCGTTGGGAGAAGCTCAAGCACAGCACTTCGGAGCTGATCGTCCGCAATCGCGGCACGATCAGCCACCAACACGGCGTCGGCAAGGATCACGCGCCGTTTCTTGCGATAGAGAAAGGCCCGCTCGCTATCGAGACCTTGCGCGCCCTCGGTCGCCATTTCGACCCGCAGCAGCGCCTCAATCCCGGCACCTTGTTCGACGGCTGCAAGGAGGCACCATGACCAGCGAGCACCAGCGCAGGGACAGCGGCTGGCTAGCAGGCTCTCGCGAGCACGCGCTGGCGCGCCTGCGCACGGACCGCGAGCCTTGGGACTTGATCGTGATCGGCGGCGGCATCACCGGCGCCGGCGTGCTGCGGGAAGCGAGCCGGCGCGGTCTGCGGGCGCTGCTGGTTGAGGCCCGTGACTTTGCCTGGGGCACGTCCAGCCGCTCGTCGAAAATGGTGCACGGCGGCCTGCGCTATCTCGGCGCTGGGCACTTCGCCCTGACCCGCGACGCGGTGGTCGAGCGTGAGCGTCTGCTGGCCGAGGCGCCCGGCTTGGTCGAACGCATGCAGTACCTGATGCCGCACTACCGGCACAAGCTGCCCGGCCGCCATGCCATGGGCGCGCTGCTCTGGGCCTACGATCGCTTCGCCGGCCAGCGAACCCGCGATTTCCACCCACCCACCCAGGCCCAGCAATGGCTGCCGGGCCTGCGGCTGGAAGGCTTGAAAGGCTGCAGCCGCTTCAGCGATGCCGTTACCGACGATGCGCGGCTGGTACTGCGCGTTCTCACCGAAGCGCTCTCCGACGGCGCGCTAGCGGTGAATTATCTTCGGGCAACCGAGATAGTCAGCGACAACGGGCGGGTAGCGGGCGTTCGCCTTTTAGACGAGATTAGCGGCGAGCGTTTCGACGCCCATGCCTCGGTGGTCGTAAGCGCCACCGGCGCCTGGACCGATCGTCTGCGCGAGCAAATGGGCCAAGCCGCGGTCATACGCCCGCTGCGCGGCAGCCATTTAGTCGTACCGGCTTGGCGGCTGCCGGTCTCTTGCAGCCTCACCTTGATGCATCCCGACGACCGCCGGCCGCTGTTCATTTTCCCCTGGGAAGGCACGACGGTCATCGGCACCACCGATCTCGACCATACCGACAGCATCGACGAAGAAGCACGTATCAGCGATGCCGAAATCGATTATCTGCTGGCGGCGGTGCGACACGTCTTCCCAAGTGCCGAGCTGAGCCGCGCCGATATTCGTTCCAGTTGGTCCGGCGTGCGCCCTATCGTGCGCGGCAATGCGAAAACGCCGTCAAAGGAAAGCCGGGAGCACGTGGTCTGGGACGACCAGGGCCTGATCAGCGTCGCTGGCGGCAAGCTCACCACCTTTCGGCTTATCGCCTTGGACGTACTGAATGCCGCTGCGCCCTACCTCTCCCAGCAGCCGCAACGGCCGGAAGATGAACGTATATTCGCAGCTACGCCGGCGTTGCCGCGCCCGCCCGGCATGCGCACCCGAGTATGGCAGCGCCTGCAAGGTCACTACGGCCGCGACCTACCCGCACTGCTGGCACGCGCGGAGGGGCTGGCGCCGATCGACGGCACCCGCACCGTGCGGGCGGAACTGGCCTGGGCCGCCGCCAACGAGTCGGTGCTTCATCTCGACGATTTGCTGCTGCGGCGCACGCGCCTGGGCTTGCTGCTGGACAACGGCGGAGAGGACTTCTTGCCGGAAATCAGGCAAATCTGCCAACCGCTGCTAGGCTGGAATGATGACCGCTGGCAACAGGAAGTAACTCGGTACCGCGCAATCTGGCAACGCCACTACAGCATTCCCGGCCGCGCGGCGACAGCATCGACATGAGCAGCGAAGCCCTCATCTTCGCCATCGACAATGGCACCCAAAGCGTACGCGCACTGTTGTTCGACTTGGAAGGCAACCTGATTGCCAAGGGCAAGGAAGATATAGAGCCCTACTTCTCGGACCACCCCGGCTGGGCCGAACAGCATCCCGACTACTACTGGGACGCGCTCGGCCGCGCCTGTGAGAAGCTGTGGTCCGGCGCTTCGGCAACCCCCGAAGCCGTTAAGGGCGTGGCCGTGACCACCCAACGCAGCACGGTCATCAACCTAGACCGCGACGGGCGTCCGTTGCGCCCGGCCATGCTCTGGCTCGATCAGCGCCAGGCGGAGCTGAAAGGCCCCGTAGGCGGCATCTGGGACGGCCTCTTCAAGGTGCTGGGCGCGCAGGACGTGATCGATCGCTTCAGGAAGGAAGCCCAGGCCAACTGGATCGCACAACAACAGCCCGAGATCTGGGCGGCCACCGACAAGTTCCTGCTGCTGTCGGGCTACCTCAACTGGCGCCTGACGGGGCGCTTCGTCGACTCCACCGCCAGCCAAGTTGCCTACCTGCCCTTCGACTACAAGAAGCACGCCTGGGCCGCCGCGCGCGACTTCAAATGGCGCGTGCTGCCGCTGCGCCCCGACATGCTGCCCGAGCTCGTGCGTCCCGGCTCGCCGATCGGGCCTCTCACCGCGGAGGCCGCGCGCCACCTCGGGCTGCCTGAAGGCTTGCCAGTCATCGCGGCTGCAGCCGACAAAGCCTGCGAGGTGCTCGGCTCGGGCGGCAACGCGCCCGACATCGCCTGCATGAGCTACGGCACCACCGCGACCATCAATACGGTTAGCGAACGTTATCTCGAACCAATAAAGTTCATGCCGCCATACCCGGCTGCCATTCCCGGGCGTTATTGCACCGAAATCATGATCTACCGCGGCTATTGGATGGTGAGTTGGTTCAAGCGTGAATTCGGCCTACGCGAGCAGCGCATTGCCGAGCAGCGCGGGATCGCACCGGAAGCACTGTTCGATGAACTGGTTGCTGCGGTGCCGCCAGGTTCCATGGGGCTGATGCTACAGCCGTACTGGTCGCCGGGCGTTCCGGAGCCCGGCCCGGAAGCCAAAGGCGCCGTGATCGGCTTCGGCGATGTGCATACTCGCGCCCACCTCTACCGCGCCATCCTGGAAGGACTCGCCTATGCGCTGAGGGAGGGCAAGGAGCGCATCGAGAAGCGCAGCAAGGTAAAGATTACCCGCCTGCGGGTCGCCGGCGGCGGTTCGCAGAGCGATGCCGCCATGCAACTAACCGCGGATATTTTCGGACTCGCCGCCGAGCGGCCGCACACCTATGAAACTTCGGGGTTAGGTGCAGCCATTGCCGCCGCTGTGGGCCTCGGCCTGCAACCGGACTTCGACGCAGCCGTGGCGCGTATGACGCGAGTCGGCGCGCGCTTCGAACCGACACCACAGGTCAGCAAGCTCTATGACCGACTCTATCGAGAGGTCTACAGCCGAATGTACGAGCGCCTGCAGCCTCTGTACCACTCGATACGCGAAATCACGGGCTATCCCAAGTAAACCTTTGTCTTGGCGTCTGTCCGGCGCAGTTACGTAGTTTTTGCACGTCGGCCATGCCCCCATGACATGTCACAGGCGCGGTCCGGCCGATCGTGCTTCCATCTTCGCAGCAATGAACTAAACTCAACATCATGATGCCAGGCAAGACGCTCAAACAAACCACCCTGCTGGCCCCAGTTTTTTTCCCTGCTATCGCAGTCGCCGCACTACTCTTGATCGGCACGATCAGCAGCCCGAAGCTGGCTGGCGAAGCCTTCGATGCCACATTGGCCTATGTCACATCCACGTTCGGATGGTTCTACATGCTGGCGGTGGCCATCTTCCTGGTCTTCATCATTGCCGTTGCGATCTCGCCTTGGGGGCGGATCAAGCTAGGCCCGGACCATGCGGAGCCGCAATACAGCTTCCCAGCGTGGTTCGCGATGCTCTTCTCGGCCGGTTACGGGATCGCGCTACTCTTCTTCGGTGTTGCCGAACCGGTGCTGCATTTCTCCGAGCCGCCCATAGGCGCTGCCCAGACTGTCGACGCGCACGGCCAAGCGATGCAAATCGCCTTCTTCCACTGGGGCTTTCATATCTGGGCTATATACGGGCTGGTCGGCTTGGTACTGGCCTACTTCGCCTTCCGCCACGGCCTGCCCCTGTCCATGCGCTCGGCGCTCTACCCGCTGATCGGTGAGAAGATCCACGGCCCCATCGGCCATGCCGTAGACGTCTTTGCCATCCTCGGCACGCTGTTCGGCATCGCCACCACGCTCGGCCTTTCGGTGGCACAACTCAACGCAGGTCTGAACTATCTCTGGCCGTCGATACCGGTCGGCATTACGGTGCAAATTATTTCCATCGCCGTTATCACCTTGATGGCAACCGTCTCTGTGGTGGCGGGCCTGGATAAAGGGGTCAAAAACCTCTCCATACTCAACATGGTGCTGGCTGTCCTGTTGATGTCGTTCGTGTTCCTGGTCGGCCCGACCATCATCATTCTCGAGGCTTTCCTGCAGAACACCGGCGAGTATCTCAATAACATCGTCGCGCGCACCTTCAATCTGCAGGCCTACACGCGCAGCGACTGGATCGGCAACTGGACGCTCTTTATCTTCGGCTGGACCATCGCCTGGTCACCCTTCGTCGGCTTGTTCATCGCCAAAATCAGCCGCGGCCGCACTATTCGACAGTTCGTGTTCGGCGTGATGTTCGTACCGACCATCTTCACCTTTCTATGGTTCTCCATCTTCGGCGAAACCGCGCTGCATCAGATCATCACGGAGGGTTATACGCAGTTCATCGACGAAGTGCAGGCGGACCATGCCATTGCACTGTTCAAGCTGTTCGAGAACCTGCCGCTGACCAGCATTACCTCGTTCTTATCGATCATCCTAATCGTTACCTTCTTCGTGACCTCATCCGATTCAGGCTCTCTGGTCGTGGATTCGCTTGCATCGGGCGGTGCCACGCAGACGCCGGCCTGGCAGCGCGTGTTCTGGTCCACCACCGAAGGTGTTGTAGCTGCAGTGCTACTTATCGCTGGCGGGCTCAGCGCACTGCAGACCATGACCGTCGTCAGCGCTCTGCCCTTCGCCATCATCATTCTGATCGCAGCCGGCGGCATGTGG
The DNA here is from genome assembly GCA_029268285.1 of Ectothiorhodospiraceae bacterium. Taxonomy (GTDB): domain Bacteria; phylum Pseudomonadota; class Gammaproteobacteria; order Nitrococcales; family AK92; genus JAJUGG01. The sequence continues at coordinate 7,979 of JAJUGG010000130.1, forward strand.
CGCGCGCTCATTATCGAGGGACACCGCGAAACCAGTCTTACCGCCTACATGCAGAGCGGGAGGCATGACGCCGCATCGTTCTGGCGCCGCCGCCTTGCCGGCCTAATTCAGTTCCCGTCCTGCGAGGAGGTGGATCACTTCATCTCCACTAAGGTGCTGGACAGCATGCGCCGGATAGCGACGGAACTGCGTACGCACGGCTGGCCAGCCGAAGTGCATTTCGATGAGGAAGGTCGGCGCGCCTACCTGGAAATCATCAAACCCGAGCAACTCGACTTCATCTACGAAATCCGGCTAAGGCCCTATCCCATGCCCGATTTTGCCTACCCGGAGATGGACCGGAACCCGGAAGGCGATGAGTACTACTACCGCGCTGAAGTGTTCCTGCGCCGCGGCGGTCAGGCCTATGACATCTACGGCTTCGACGAGCACGAGATTATTCGCGATATTCTCAACCAGTTCGAAAACTACCTGCA
>JAJUGG010000131.1 GCA_029268285.1 Ectothiorhodospiraceae bacterium
CTGAGCGGCCAACTGGGCACTGAACAGACTGGAACCCAGCAGCCAGATCGGCACTTCCAGCCCTTCGCCGGGTACGGCTCGCACCGCCTGCCCCGGCTCGGCAGGTCGGAAGTAATGCTGCAGCTCTACAACATCCTGCGGGAAGCGCTCGGCGCTGCCCATCAAATCCCGACGTAGCGCGCGCGAAGTGAGCTGATCGGTACCCGGCGCCCGCCCCAAGCCCAGATCGATGCGCCCCGGATAAAGCGACGCTAGCGTGCCGAACTGTTCGGCGATGACCAACGGCGCATGATTGGGCAGCATGACGCCCCCAGAACCGACGCGGATAGTACTCGTTCCTCCCGCCACGTAGCCGATCACCACCGAAGTCGCCGCGCTGGCAATGCCTGGCATGCTGTGATGCTCGGCGAGCCAGAAGCGCAGGTAGCCGAGGCGCTCCGCTTGACGCGCCAGATCGAGGCTGTTGTGCAGCGCCTGGGCGGCGTCGGCACCTTCGACGATAGGAGCGAGATCCAGTACCGAGAAGGGAATCATGGGCAGTGTCCGATAACCTGTGATGAAAGGGGGCTGAAAATACCTAAAGCCAGCCGGGAGGATATCGTACCGTAACGACCGAAGGTCAAGCTGGCGGCGCATCGGACCTGAGGAAAGCCCGCGTTGGAACAGCGCACACAGCCGCCATTAATGAAGTGTGCTCCATGTACGTCGCGCCCGACACCCAACGAGACTAAGAAATCTTGCCTCGTCCGCTCACGCTCGCGCTCTGGCTTCTGCTGCTATGGGGTTGCACGCCCGCCCTACGGGTTGGCGCGCCGCCCTTGCCCGCACCCTGGCAAGAGCCGGACGCCTATCTCCCAGGTAACGCTGTCACCATTCTGGCGACCGGCGGCGAGACCTATGAAGCCATGCAGGCGGCGATCCGCTCGGCGCAGCGCCATATCCATGTAGAAACCTACATTCTTTGCGACGACAACATTGGACGGGCATTGTTAGCGGATCTTGCCGAGAGACGCCGAGCCGGGGTCGAGGTGCGCATTCTCTATGACGCTCAAGGTTCCCATAACTGCACCAGCACAGCTTTCTTCGAAAAGCTCGAAAACCAGGGTCTGGAAATCGCGGCATATCGGCCGGCGAGCGCCGGACCGCTCATCTATCCGTTCTACTTCAATCGCCGCGACCACCGTAAGCTCTTAATCATAGACGGCCGCATCGCGTTCACCGGCGGCATTAACTTCAACGATGTGTACGCCGCAACGCCTGCAATTTCCCGCGAGAATGAAGAATACTGGCGCGATACCAACGTGCAAGTCGAAGGCCCCGCGGTCGCCGCCTTTCAGCGCCTGTTCCTGGAGCACTGGCGCAAGCATCGGCCGCTACCGGATTTCCCCGGAGAGGTTTTCTTCCCCCATCTGCCGCCGCAAGGCGAGGTTGCCGTGCAACTGCTCGAGAGCGAAGGCGGCGCCCGCCGCAATCCCCTCTACGAGACCTATCTTGCTGCCTTCAGGCACGCGAGCGAGCGAATTTGGATTACTCAGGCCTATCTCTCGCCGGAGCCAAATCTGCTCGAAGCCTTGACCTCCGCTGCCCAGCGCGGGGTCGACGTGCGCCTAATCATGCCGCATGTCAGCGACCTTCCCCTGCTCAAGCCCATGGCCGACTCGACCTACGAAACCCTACTAAGCGCCGGGGTGCGTATCTATGAACGCCCCAACGCCTATATGCACGCCAAGACCGCTGTCATTGACGGACGCTGGTCTACCGTCGGCTCCATCAACCTCGATTACCGCAGCCTAGTTCACAACGACGAGGTCAATCTCCTGATTGACGGCCGCGAGTTCGCGCAGCGTATGGAGGCGCTATTTCGGGAGGATCTCAGCCACTCGGTAGAGATCGAGCTGGAACAGTGGCGGCAACGACCGCTATGGCCGCGGGTCAAGGAGTGGCTGGGGCGCTTGGTCGCCTATTGGATATAAAGAAGGGGCCGCACGGCCCCTTCTTTAATCGCCTGAGCGTGCAGGCATTTACTTCGTGAGCAGCGCTTCGCGCGTGGTGGGCACGATCTCGCCGTCCTCGACCGTCGCCAGCGGGGCATCGATGATGAAAGCTCCGGCCTCAGTGACACCCGTGATGCCCGGCGCGTTCAGCTCGGCCGGCACGGCCTTGATGGCCGCGTCCAGCTCGGCCCGGATCTTGTTGGGATCGGTGGTCGAGCAAGCCTGGTTCATCGCCTCTACGAACGCATAGGTGGCGAAGTAGTGATAGCTCACCTCCGAGGACGGATCCTTGTTGGCGCGCTCACGGTAGGCTTTGACGAAACGCTGCGCGGCGGGTGCCTCGTTGTAGATCAGCGGCATGACGCCAATGGCGCCTTCCAGCGGCTCGAGGCCGACTACGCGCGCCATCTCGTCCAGCTTGGCCTGATCCATCACTGCGAAACCGCCCTGGAAGCCGAGGTTGCGAGCCTGCTGAGCCACCAGGCCGGCAGGCTCGGAAGCACCACCGATCAACAGCACGTCGGGCTTGGCCGCCAGCACGCGGCTGACGCCGCTGTAGAAGTCGGTGTCGCGGTTGTAGTCCATCGGGTTCGCAATTACGACCTCACCACCCTGCTCTTCCCAAACCGGGGTGAAAGCCTCAGTCCAGAGCTTAGCGTAGGTGTGGGTGCCGTTGGCAACGCCCAGCTTGGTCCCGAAGCGCTCCTGCAGGTATACCGTGAAGGGCTCGACGTAGTCCTCATAGCTCGGCGGGATGCGCACGGTCAGCTTGTTCCCACGCTCGACGATCTCCGGCACGCTGGTATAGGCCGCAATGATGAAACCGTCACGCTGGTTGAAGGCCTGCATGGCGAAGGTGCCGCCGGTCTGCGGGGTAAACACCACAGGCACGCGATGCTGCTGAACCAGCCGCTTGGCGTTGATCGCCGCCTCGCTGGGCGAGTACTTATCGTCCAGCGCCTGCACGGTGACCTCATAAGTCTCGCCGCAGATCTCGTAGCCGCCATTGGCCTTGATCTCATCGATCGCCATCTGAATGCCGCTCAGGGCATTCTGACCGTACTGAGCGGCACCGCCGCTGAGCGGGCCGGTGAAACCGAGGGTGACGGTCTTCGCGGCGGCGACGCCGCCGGTCATCGCGGCAGCAACCGTAAGCGCGGAAACCAGGTGCGCGGCGAACTTGGGATGCTTCATCTGAGTTACCTCGAACGTTCTCGTTAGTACGGCGCCGATCGTCCGTCGCCGAGCTGGCCGCTCCTCCTCTGGTGGCGACCCGTTGTCCTTCTCGCTCCGTAGCCGAGACTACGAAGCCTGATGTTTCCATTCGTGCCCGCGTGGAGTGCACAGCGCGTGCGCGAAGGCTAACATAGTCTTATCCAAAAAGGTTCTTTTCGCTGGTGCGGCCGTTGCTTTTGTCTTCGCCGCATTGCCCCCTCGACTGAGCACATCGCTAAGCCACGCTTGGCCTTCGGTGGCGCGTAATCGCCCCCCCGCGGTTGAGCTTGATCAAGGACGATAGTGATTCCCGCAGCTACCGTAGCAGGTGCTTAAGTCGGTAAGGTCGAAGGCCGCGCGAGCTTCTTCTACGGCAACAAGACTCGGATAAAGCGAAATTGCCCCAATCTGGTTGGACCGAGCACGGTGGCAGGGTGGCTGGCCGAGATGGCAAGGGTTCATTACCCTAATGGACGCCGAGATGATTCGATAGAGAAACCCTATCGCTCGGTTTGAAACTGTCGATTAGACCAATTCATGTCGAAGGCCTAGGATAGGCGCCGAGCTTGAATTGAAACCCATGTCCCATAACGCAAGGAGATATGCATGGCCTCTTTGATCAACACCAAGATCAAGCCGTTCAAGGCGATGGCGTACCACAACGGTAACTTCATCGAAGTGACCGATCAGGACCTGATGGGCAAGTGGTCCGTCGTGTTCTTCTATCCGGCCGACTTTACCTTCGTCTGCCCGACCGAGCTGGGCGACTTGGCCGACAACTACGAAGAGTTCAAGAAGCTGGGCGTGGAGATCTACTCCGTTTCCACCGACACCCACTTCACCCATAAGGCGTGGCACGACAGTTCCGAGACCATCGGCAAGATCCAGTATCCGATGATCGGCGACCCGACCGGCACCGTCACCAACAACTTCGACAACATGCGTCCTGGCGAAGGCCTGGCGGACCGCGCCACCTTCCTGATCGACCCGGACGGCATCATCCAGGCGCTCGAAGTGACCGCCGAAGGCATCGGCCGTAACGCTGCGGATCTGCTGCGCAAGGTCAAAGCCGCGCAGTACGTCCGCAACCATCCGGGCGAAGTTTGCCCGGCTAAGTGGGAAGAAGGCGACGAGACGCTGGCTCCTTCCCTGGATCTGGTCGGCAAGATCTAACGCTAAATCCCAGCGTTACTTAAGGCTCGGGGGCGCTCCGCCCCCGAGTTCTCCCAAACACTTTGTCTGACATCCGCAGGGGGCGACTAATGGACGCTAACCTCAAGACCCAGCTTAAGACTTACCTTGAAAAAGTCGCCACTCCGATCGAGATCGTGGCGTCTGTGGACGACGGCGCGAAGTCCCGCGAGATGTTGGCGCTGTTGCAAGAAATCGCCGAGCTGACTGACAAGATCAGCCTTCGGGAGAGCCGCGACGACGACTTCCGTAAGCCGTCCTTCGCGCTGAACCGCCCCGGAGAGGAAACCGGTGTCCGCTTCTCGGGCATCCCGCTCGGCCACGAATTCAGCTCGCTCGTCCTCGCGCTCCTGCAAGTCGGCGGCCATCCGCCGAAGGTCGAGCCGGAAGTTATCGAACAGATCAAGAGCATCGAAGGCGAATTCCGCTTCGAGACGTTTATCTCGTTAAGCTGCCAGAACTGCCCTGAAGTAGTGCAGACGCTCAACCTGCTCTCGGTGCTCAACCCGAACATCAGCCACGAGATGATCGACGGCGCCCTGTTCCAGGATGAAGTCGAAGCCAAGCAGGTCATGGCGGTGCCGTCGGTGTTCCTGAACGGCGAACCGTTCGGCCAGGGCCGGATGGGCATCACCGACGTGCTGCGCAAGATGGACTCTGGCAGCGAGGCGCGCGAAGCCGAGAAGCTCAACGCCAAGGAGTCCTTCGACGTCCTGGTGGTGGGCGGAGGCCCGGCGGGCGCTTCGGCGGCCATCTACGCTGCGCGTAAGGGTATCCGTACCGGCGTCGTTGCAGAACGCTTCGGCGGCCAGGTGCTGGACACCATGGACATCGAGAATTTCATCTCGGTGCAGAAGACTGAAGGCCCCAAACTCGCCGCGGCCCTCGAGGAGCACGTGCGCTCTTATGAGGTAGACATCATGAACGGTCAGCGCGCGGTCGAGCTCGTGCCTGGCAAGACGCTGCAGGTCAAACTGGAGAACGGCGCCGTGCTGAGCTCCAAGACCATCGTGCTGTCCACCGGCGCCCGCTGGCGCGAGATGAACGTGCCGGGCGAGCAGGAATACCGCACCAAAGGTGTCGCCTACTGCCCGCACTGCGACGGCCCCCTGTTCAAGGGCAAGAAGGTTGCGGTGATCGGCGGCGGCAACTCCGGCGTTGAGGCAGCCATCGATCTGGCCGGCATCGTTGAACATGTCGACCTGCTCGAGTTCGATACCAAGCTGCGCGCCGACGACGTGCTGCAGCGCAAGCTGCGCAGCCTGCCGAACGTCACGATCTACACCAACGCCCAGACCACGGAAGTGGTCGGCGACGGTAATAAGGTGACCGGCCTTGTGTACAAGAACCGCGAAACGGGCGAGACGCACCAGCTCGAACTCGCCGGAATCTTCGTGCAGATCGGGTTGGTCCCCAACACCGAGTGGCTCAAGGGCGCTATCGATCTGACCGAGCGCGGCGAAATCAAGGTCGACGAGCGCGGCGCGACCTCCGTACCTGGCGTGTTCGCTGCCGGCGATGCGACCACTGTGCCGTACAAGCAGATCGTGATCGCCATGGGCGAAGGCTCGAAAGCCGCGTTGTCGGCCTTTGACTACCTGATTCGCCAGCCCGTTAACGAAAAGGACGAAGAGGCGGCCTAAGCCCCCTCTTCGGGCCACTCCCCCACCGGCGGCCCCGCCCCCTCAACAGCCCCTTGGGGCCGTCGGTTCTTTTCCCCTGATCATGTGCCCGGCAGGCGCAGCACCCGCCCGCGCCGGCACTTTGCCCCATGCTTCCATCCCGCACCGAGCCGGCCGCAAAAAGCCGGAAACCGGACTATCATAAAGTGCATCAATCGGAGCCTTGGACACGCTTCAGTTCACAGAATCTGCCCCGATAGTTTAGGTGATTCAATTCGCTTAGCACGTGAGCCCGAGCGGCGGGAGGTTTTTCGTGAAAGACACGTCACTGACCGAAACGCAACGAAGGCCGACCAGGCACGGCGGCGCCCGTGCCATGGTCGAAGAGATGCTCGTGCATGCCGACATCCGCGTCAACGGCAACCGCCCCTGGGATATCCGCATACACGACGACCGAACAATCGAACGCGCTCTAGGGTACGGCAACCTTGGGCTCGGCGAAGCCTACATGGACGGCTGGTGGGATGCCGATAGTCTGGACGAATTCTTCTACCGCCTTCTCTCCCACGGCATCGCCAAACGCATCCAGCCCCTACGCTTGATCTTCCACGCCCTGCGCGTCCGGCTGCTCAACCTGCAAAGCACCCGCCGCTCCTGGCAGGTCGGCGAAGCCCATTACGACATCGGCAACGACCTCTACCAAGCCATGCTCGACAGGCGCATGACCTACACCTGCGGCTACTGGGCCGAAGCGCAGACTCTGGAAGAGGCACAGGAAGCCAAGCTCGATCTGATTTGCCGCAAGCTGCAACTCGAACCGGGGATGCGCATGCTCGATATCGGCTGCGGCTGGGGCAGCCTCATGCAGTTCGCTGCCGAGCGCTACGGCGTCGAGTGCGTCGGCCTCACCGTCTCCAAAGAACAGGCGGCGCTGGGCGCGGAGCGTTGCAAAGGCTTGCCGGTGGAGTTCCGGGTCCAGGACTACCGCGAGTTCGATGAGAAGTTCGACCGCATTGCCAGTATTGGCATGTTCGAGCACGTCGGACGCAAGAATCATCGCGTCTACATGGAAATGGCCAATCGCTGTCTCACGGACGAAGGGCTTTTCCTGCTCCACACCATCGGTAAGCTGCGCACCGACAGCACACCGGACGCGTGGATCGACAAGTACATCTTCCCCAATGGCGATCTGCCCTCCATGGCCCAAATCGGCGCGGCCACGGAAGAGCTCTTCGTGATCGAGGACGTGCACAATTTCGGCGCCGATTACGATCGCACGCTGATGGCCTGGCACGCCAATTTCGAAGCGGCTTGGCCGAGGCTGCGCCACCGTTACGACCACCGCTTCTACCGTATGTGGCGATATTACCTGTTGTCCTGCGCCGGCGCCTTCCGCGCCCGCGACATCCAACTCTGGCAGATCGTCATGTCCAAGAACGGTGTTCCAGGCGGATATCGACGGCCGGCTTGATGTGGTAACGCGGCACCGGAACTAGGCAACGCCCCAATCGGCGCGGCGCTCCTCGGGTAGTTGCCAGACCGTGCGGTGCAAGCGTTTGAGGCGCTCGGGGTCCAGCAAGAGTTCGTGTTTTTCCTCGACACTCAGTGACCCCGGGCCTTCCTGCAAGGCACGTTGCGCCAGCGCCTCACGGCGCTCGACGATGGACGCTGCAAGCTTGCGTGGGCCGCGAAGTTGCGCCAGGTGGATGCGGTGTACCAAGGGGTCGGCAACCGCCGCCGCAAAGCCATTCTGTTGGTTCGCTTCCGGCTGCGCTAGCAGCGCACGCAGGCGACGCAGCTCCCACGGTGCGTCGACCTCCTCCGGCGTGAGGAACACGCCGCGACGGCGCAGCCAGCGCCCCACGTCGGTGCGGCTGGTCAGTACCGAGACGGTCGGCGCCAGAACCAGCGCCAGCAGAATCGGGCTAAGCCACCAGAAGAAGCCCGGGTTGAGCCAGTACACTAGCACGCCCCAGAAGGCCGCTAGCAGCACGCCGCCGGCGTGAAAACGCCAAGCGTCGCCCCAAGTCGTTGCGGCATCGGTGCGGTTTTGGGCGTTCCAGTTGATTTGGCCGCCAAGCAGGGTCACCAGCACGAATTTACTGTGGAACAGCATGCGAATCGGGGCCAGCAGCGTAGACGTCACGATCTCCGCCAGGACGCTAAGGCTCAGACGCGACAAGCCGCCGAACAACCGGCTCTGTCCTTTAACAGCAGTCAAGACGATTGCTGCCAGCTTCGGCAGGAACAGCACCACGGCCGTCGCTGCCAGCAGCGTGAGACTTAACTCCTTGTGCCAGACCGGCCATTCAGGGAATAGCACCGGCGCCGCGGGGAAGTAACGCGGCTCGATCGTTGCCTCCAGAAAGGCCTGCATGCTGGAAAG
>JAJUGG010000132.1 GCA_029268285.1 Ectothiorhodospiraceae bacterium
CAACTGCCACCATCGCAGCGATCAACGCATATTCAATCGCACTCGCGCCCTCTTCGTCGGAACGAAAAGCTTGAATCTTCGCCAACACCCAGTGATCTAAACGCATAATCCCCTCCCGGGAAAGAGCCACTATCAACGCATTTCCAAATAGCTTTGATTCTCTATGCAGCTCACCGGCTTATTGCCGGCTGCCCCCACCTCTGCCGGTCAAGCGTCCAGGCTTGCCAGCTTATCGACGTCGCCTAGCCCCTCATTCTGGGATAGCAGCGCATCGCTTTCTTTTTTATTCTTTCGGCCTTTATCTTCCTCAGGCCTGGAAACCGGAAGCGTGATTGTAAACTCCGCTCCACCGGACACGTTGCGACAGGTAATGTCGCCACCCATATCTGAAATTATTCCATAGCTGATGGAAAGTCCTAAGCCGGTTCCTTTCCCCACATCTTTTGTCGTGAAGAAAGGCTCGAAAATTCGAGCTAGCGCTTTTTCAGGTATTCCCCCACCCGTATCTCTGACTCTGATTCTAACCAAATCCTTATATTCGGAACAGCCAAGGATAACGTATAAAGCCTTAGCGCCTGCCTCAGATTGAAGGGTATTCCCTAGTCGGGAAATGTCACGTTCCAAATTCTCGGCTTTGGAGCTAATCGCATCCCGCGCGTTGACCACGAGGTTCAGCAAGACCTGCTCGAAGAGCGAATCGTAGCCGTAAACAGTGAGGTCCCGATCCGGGTATTCGACGTGCACGGCGATGTCGGACAGCTCCAGTTGCCGCTGCATCAGCGATAGCACCTTCTCCACCGACAGCCTCACGCTGAAGTGCTCCGGATCCTGCGAAGGCTTGCGGCCGAAAACGCGCATGTGCTCGATGATTGAGGCCGCACGCTTGGTCTGCTCGACGACCCTGCTGAGCTTGCCTTCCAGGTAGTCGGCATCGACCCGCCCCTGTTTGATCCGATTCAGCGCATTCTGCGAAGCCAGCCGAATCACGTTGAGAGGCTGATTGATCTCATGCGCGATGCCTGTGGCCATCTCGCCCAACGTGACCATCTTCGACGCCTGAGCGAGCTGGTTCTGCGTTTCCTTGGAGTCGCTGATATCGACGATGATTCCGAGGACCTCAAGCTCGCGTCCGGCTTCGTCCCGTACCACGGCCGCCTCGCTGAAGTACCAGCGCCAAGCGTCATCGGCCGCGCGCATGCGAAACTCCACGGTTGCCCGCTGCTTTTGCACTGCATCCTGCAGGAACTCCCGCACGGCGCCCATCTCCTTGGGATGTATCCGTCGCTGCCACCAATCCAGCCTCATTGCCGGCGCGCGCGAAGTGCCCAGCACGTTCTCGGCCGAGGGGCTGAGGTAAGTAAATTCAAAGCCGCCCCCACCGCTTGGCTTCATGGCGAACAACACCATGGACGCGGAGCCGAGCAAGCCCTCGAGACGACGCTGGTAAGCGGCGGCTGCACGCTGAGCCTCACCCAGTTCACGATGCGCGCGCTCCCAAGCAGCGGATAGCGCCGCGAGCTCCTCGGAGGTTTCCGCCAGCCGCGCTTCGGTACCCGTGCCCGTGCCTAGCATCTTGCGTAGCGGCACCAACACTAGCTGCCTAAGAGTGAGCGACAACAGAACGAACCAGCCCAGGCCCATGGCTAGGGTCGGCAACGGGTAAGTCGCAGGGCTTGGCAGGACGGACGCACTACTCCAGACAAGGACGGGCAACACGGCAAGCAGCACCAGCGCATCGAACAAGGCCGCCGCACTGGGCGCCCGTAAGGCCTCGCATAACGGCGCGACAAGATGCAGCGCAAGACTTGCCAGTGCGACTGCCGCTAGGCTCCAGCTCGCCAGGGCCTGCAGCCGCTCCAGGTCGATCGCAGCTTGCAGCGGGCCGAGTGCCATCAACAGCGTGGCAATACCCAGCCAAAACAACATGGCCGTAAGAGGGGGAGAAAGTCGCGGCAGGCAGACAAAGCTGCCGGCCACCACTGCGGCCTGCAGCATCGCCAGCAAAGCCCAAAGGTTACCGCGCAGCAGATCGGGCGCGAGAGCGGGCAAGACGGCGAACACAACACCGCAAAGACCAAGCAGGCGCACCGCAACCGTCGCGAGGGCCAGCACCAACGCGAAACGTCCGACATCGGGCAGAGTCGACAGAAGCGCAATGCCGACGCTCGCGAGAAGAACGCACAGCGACGCAGCACTGCGCGTATAGCCGAACCTAGCCCCCAAACTCATCGATGCTCCCGCTAATTATTCTTAAACGTCGGCCGGAGCTTGCGGCCCCTGCCGGCGCGATCAACGCCGCAAGGCCTGCAACTGGCTCTGCAATTGCCGCAGCTGCCCTTCCAGCGCGTCCACGCGCTCCTCGAGTTGCTGCGTATAGCCGGCTGCAGTCGCCTTCGATAGAGGCATCTCTGCAGACGACCACTGCTCGCCGAGGCAACGCAGCACCTCTGCCCGGAGTCGCTCCAAATCGAAGGGCTTGTCGATGAAAGCTGCAACCTGCAGCGCCTCCGCCTTGCGCCGCTCGGCGGGACCGCCGTGGCCGGTGGTAATAATGAAGCGCGGTGAAGCCTCGCCCTGCTCGCCTTGAACGCGCTCGATCAACTCGAAACCGTCCATGCCCGGCATGCGCAAGTCGACGATTACAACCTCAACAGTCGACCCCGGACCGAGCCGCGGCAAGGCCTCAAAGGCGCTCGTTGCGATACCCACCGGCCCCAGGTCGGCCTCGAGGTACTCCGCGACTTCGAGCGCCATCTCTGGCTCATCGTCGACGATCAACACCCGCGCACGCATCGCGACCCACCGCTCAGCTCGCCAACTTGGCAATGTCCTGGATGTAGGAACGCATCAATTCGCTCCCCGAGTCGGATAGCCGCAGCGTAACGCGGCGACGGTCCGCCGGGTCGGGCTCGCGCTCCACCAGCTTTCTGCTGACCAGCATGTCGATGTAACGCAAGGCCGTGGTCAGCGGAATGCCGGAGCCCAGCGCCACGCTGGAGACGTAGGCCGTCTTATCCAGCATCATCATGTGCGCCAACTCCACCAGGATGGACCAAGCTGGGCCGGTGCAGACTTCCTCATCGAAGAAGCGCTGCCTCGCTTGGCGCTCCGCGGACATGCGCTCCAGGGTATGGCGCAGCAGCGCCGACGGATCCTGCAGCGGCGAGCTCTCCGCAGGGGATGCGCTGCGGGGCGCGTCCTCCACGGCCGTTTGACCGGAACGATCCGCACGGCGGAAACGCAGGATTTCATGGCGCAGCGTAGCCGCCCGCGCCAGAGCGCGGCCTACCGCGCGTGCGATATCCTCCGGCCCGAAGGGCTTGAAGATGAAATCGACCGCGTCAGAACGCAGCGCGTCGGCCACCATGTCGGCAGTTGCCGCGCCGCTGATGAAAACTAGTTGCGGTGCCCGAACACCGAACTCATCCCGCACGATGCGGGCGAGCGTGAGCCCGTCCATTTCCGGCATCCGCACGTCCGTGACCAGCACATCCACGGAGGAGGCGCGTAGCACGGAAAGCGCGGAAAAGGCGTCGTTGGCCGAGAGCACTTCGACCCCCGAGGACTCCAGCGCCCCTCCTAGCTCCTCGAGAATCTCGGCATCGTCGTCGACAAAGAGAACAGCACCCTTGCGAGCCGGGGACACGTCCTGGCCCGCGAAATCCGTTACCGGCGTATTCGGCATAATCGTCATGGCTTGCACTGCGGCAGGTATCCCTGCCGCCCCCTCCACCCGTTGAATTGTCGTTATCCGTCGTCCGTGAACGTTTTAGTTATGTAACCTGGGGCCACCCAGAGCCACGGTTCGGCATCACCGCTTTTTCTAATAAACAACGTTCAGCAATTACAAAAGTATTGTCAACAAGCAGCCCTCACCTAGCCCCCTGAACGTCCTAGGGTTTTCCAGAGCGACCCGGCCACGAGGTCGGGTATCATGGCGACAACAAACGTGCCGGGATTGCCGCCCCTCCGCGCGCGGAAACACGACAATCCGGCTCTTCCTGTTAGCGCATGAACAGGCGATACACCAGCTTGTTCATGGCTCCGTAGGGTGGGTAGATGAAGCGTGCGCTGTTGAAGCGCCCCTTGCGGTGCACGCTCTTGGCGTGAGAGAAGGTTAAAAAGCCTTCATGCCCATGGTAGCGCCCGATACCGGACGGCCCGACGCCGCCGAACGGCATGTCGTCCTGGCCGATGTGGAACAGGGTATCGTTGATCGACACGCCGCCGGCATGGGTGTGTTCGAGCACATACCGCTGTCGCTCCTCGTCGTAGTCGAAGTAGTAAAGCGCCAGCGGTCGCGGCCGACGCCGGACGTACTCCAGCGCATCGTCCAGTGTGTCGTAAGGCACCACCGGCAGGATGGGGCCGAAAATTTCCTCCTGGCCGAGCAGCATATCGTCGTTGCAGTCGAGCACCAGAGTTACCGGCAGCTTGCGCACATCCTCGAGCGTTTCCGAAGCGGGATTAATTTCGATGACGCGCGCGCCCTTCTCTCTCGCTTCGTCAAGGTACCGGCGCAGCCGGGCATACTGCCTGTCATTGACGATGGCCGTGTACTGCTCGTTGTCGCGCAAGCGCGGGTACATGCGGGCGATGCGCCGCTGGAAGGCGGTGACGAACTCGTCCATCCGGCTCGCAGGGCAAAGCACGTAGTCCGGCGCGATGCAGGTTTGACCGGCATTGAGCGTCTTGCCGAAGGCGATACGCTCGACCGCATCCTCGATGGGAACGGAATCCGACACGATAGCGGGAGACTTACCGCCCAACTCCAGGGTCACCGGCGTCAGGTTGTCGGCCGCCGCGCGCATTACGTGCCGCCCGACCGCGGTCGAGCCGGTAAAGAGCAAATGGTCGAAGGGCAGGCGCGTGAAGGCCTGGGCAACGTCGGCCTCGCCTTCCACCAACGCCACGTGGTCCTGCTCGAAGCTTTCCGCGAGCAGGCGCGTCAATACCTTGTTGGTCTCGGGCGTGAACTCGGAGGTCTTGATCATGGCACGGTTGCCCGCCGCCAGTGCCGTGGCCAGCGGCGAGAGCACCAGTTGGATCGGGTAGTTCCAGGGCGCGACGATGCCGACCACGCCCAGCGGCTGATAGACCACGAAGGCGCTCGAGGGCTGCAGCAAGGGGCTGGAGTGCCGCTTGGAGGGCTTCATCCAGCGCTTTACGTTTTTGATCAGGTAGTTGATCTGATTCAGCGACGGCAAGATGTCGCCGATCATGGTTTCATCGCGCGAACGACAGCCGAAATCACGGCTCACCGCTTCGGCCAAGTCGTCCTTGTAGCGCAGCGTGGCCTGTTTGAGCTTGCGCAGATTCTGCCGCCGCTCCTCGGCCGAGGGCATGAGATTGCGCTCAAACGCGAAGCGCTGGCGCTCGAAGATTTGCTGCAGCGTATCGAGCTGCGGCTGCGCGCGATGTGCTTCCAGCGAAGTGATGCTGCTCATATTCGACCCTCCGTTTATTGCGCCACGGCGACAGCCGGGGGCACCGTGTCGCTACCGCGCTTGCGATCCTCGAGGATCATTTCCGCGCCCTTCTCGCCTATGGCGATGGTGGGCGCATTGGTGTTGCCGCCGACCAACGTCGGCATGATGGACGCATCGACCACGCGCAACCCCTCGAGGCCATGTACCCGTAGGCGATCATCCACTACCGCCATGTCGTCATTCCCCATCTTGCAGGTGCCGACTGGGTGATAGATGGTATCGGCCTTGCGCCGGACGAACTCGCGGATCTCGTCGTCGCTCTGCACCTGCTTGCCGGGAAAGACTTCGTCGCCGCAATACTCTTTGAGTGCCGGCTGAGCCAATACGTTCCGTGCGATCTTGACCGCCTTGACCATTTTCTCGAGATCTTCCGGCGCCTCGAGATAGTTCGGCTGTATGTGCGCCGCTTGAGTCGGATCCGCGCTGTTCAGCGAGATATAGCCGCGGCTCTTGGGGCGCAGCTCGCAAACATGCAGCGAGTAGCCGTGCTGGAACAACAGACGGGTATTGAGGCCGTGGTTGTCCAGGCACATGGCGGTGAGATGGAACTGCAAGTCGGGAATAGGCTCGTCCGGGCTGCTGCGTATGAAGCCGCCGGCCTCGGCGCCGTTGGTGGTGAACATGCCCTGTTTCTTCACGAAGAAGTCATAGATGCCCTTGGGCCCGCGGTACAGGCTGTCCAAGCCGAAGCCGTAGGTCACAGGCTTGGTGCAGCGTTGCACGACCAGCACATCGAGGTGGTCTTGCAGATTGCGCCCCACGCCTTTGAGCTCGTGCTTGACCTCGAGGCCGTGCCGCTGCAGCTCTTCGCCCGGCCCGATCCCCGACAACAGCAGGACTTGCGGCGAATTGATAGCGCCGCCCGAGAGGATGACCTCGGCGCTAGCGCGCACGACCTGGCGCGTGCCGTCGCGCAGGAACTCCACGCCTTCGACTCGCTTGCCGTTAAGCAGCACACGGGTAACCAGCGCATTCGTGATGATATCGAGATTGGGCCGCTGCTCGGCCTCGCGCAGGTAGGCCTGCGCCGCGCTCCAGCGCTTGCCGTTTTTGTGGGTAACTTCGTACAGCCCCACGCCTTCCTGCTCCGGGCCGCTGAAGTCGTCATTGCGGGGATAGCCGGCCTGCACCCCGGCTTCCACGAACGCCAGCGAGATGGGGTTCGGGCTGCGCAACCGCGCCACATTCAGGGGGCCGCCGGTGCCATGATAGTCGCTGCCGCCCGCCTCGCGATGTTCGGCCTTGCGGAAATAGCGCAGCATGTCCTCGTAGCCCCAGCCACGATTGCCGAGCTCAGCCCAGTGGTCGTAATCCCAGCGGTGGCCGCGGGTATAGATCATGGCGTTGGTGGAGGAACTCCCACCCAGCGTTTTGCCACGCGGCCAGAATAGCTGGCGATCGTACATGTGCGGCTGCGGCGCGGTGTAATAGCCCCAGTTAAGCGTCTTGCTACGCATCAACGCCAAGATGCCGACAGGGGTATGAATAAAGGGCGACTTATCGGGCGGCCCGGCTTCGATCAGGCACACGCGGATGTCGGGATCGGCGCTCAAGCGGTTCGCCAGCACGCAGCCCGCCGAACCAGCCCCGGCGATAATGTAGTCGTACATGCTCTCCTCCTCCCTGCCCGCTCCGGCCCTTGAAGGAACCTGTTATTGCATACGGGCGTATACATTCTTTATAAGCCCTTGACCGGCTTGAAGCAAAGGTTCAAGCCGGTCGACTCGCGCTCGACGCGCCTCAGTACCCCACCAGCAACGGCACGAAAGCGACCAGCACCAGCGCGCTGGCCATGACCGCCAGCGGCAGGACCATCTGCTCATGACGTTGCCAGAAGTTCTTGCCGCTCCGCTGATCTTCCAAAACACGGTAGAGTTCTTGATCGCCCACGACTTGCCGCGTCAGCAGCTGATTAAGGGCTACCGGCGGCGTCAGGTAGCCGAGTTCGAAGGCGACCAACACCACCATCCAGAAGTGCACCGGATGGATGCCGGCTTCATAGCCGATGGTGGCGATGGTTGCGCTGACCAGGATGATCGCCCCATACGGGTCCATGAACATGCCGATGATGACCAGGATGACCACCATGGCGGCCATGGCCGTCCAAATCGAAGCGAAATCGGAGGGGAAGGCATCCATGATGCCGGCCCGCTCGACGACGCCTCCCAGCACCACAGACAGCGCCATCAGCATCAGCAACGCACCGATATGAACCGTGGACTCGGAAGTCGCCTCCCGCACACGGAACCAGAAGCCCTCCTGCGCCTCCTCGGTTTCCGGCGCCGCGGTCTTTGCCTGGCGACGCGCCGACACGCGGTCGTACAACAGCATCAGCAGCATCACCACCGGGAGAATGACCGGCGCCGAGAACTCGCTAAAGCGCTGGTCCAGCACCTGCGAGAAGAACAGCACGGCCGCGGCCGCGATCAGGACGTACGGCAGCAGTGGCACCATGGCCTTGAGCGAAGCCGGCAGCGCCTCCCGCGGCGGGGCGAAGGTCAGCTTGTTGCGTTTCGTGATCAGGACCACCAGCGCGAACAGCACCGCGGTGAGCAGGAACACCTTGCTGCCCCAACCGAAGAGCTGCCCGGTCGTCACTTGCTTATTCAGCGCCGCTATGACCACGACCATAAGGCATGGATTCAGCACCACACCCATGCTGCCGGACATAGCGGTCGCCGCGAAAGCCAATTGGCGACGCGCACCGCTCATGCGGATCTCGTGATAAATCACCGCGCCGACGGCGATCAGGAAAATACCGGAAGCGCCGGTAAAGGCGGTCGGGAAGGCCGCCGCCAACACGACCACGATGACAATCAGCTCCGGCGCCAGCTTCCAGGGCCGAATCACGTCAAACACCAATTCCGCGAGCCGTGTCTGCTTGAGCAGCATGCCCACCCAGACGTACAG
>JAJUGG010000133.1 GCA_029268285.1 Ectothiorhodospiraceae bacterium
AACTCCTGAGTCCGTGCCATACAAACCGGGAAATCATCGGGATGGCTGATGTCCTTCAGCGTCAGCTTTGCCAGCTCCTCGGGCCGATAACCCAGCATGTCCGCAAATCGCTGATTGACCTTGTGCCACTGACTGTCGGGACTCATCAGCGCAATGCCGACGGCAGCGTTTTCGAACACGCCGCGAAATCGCGTTTCGCTCTCGCTGAGCTCCTGTGCCCGCCGCTGGGCCTCTCGAGCCTCGAATTCCGCTCGCCGCTGGGCGGACACCAGATCGGTAATGTCCTGAACCAGATACAGCACGGAATCGACGCCGCCGTCGCTGTCGCTATCCAACGGCAGTGCCTGTACGTTCCAGTAGTGGCGCTCACTACTCCGCCGCCCCCACTCCGGACTTTTGGCGATGTCGTACATGGCGGGTTGGCTGGTACGCATCACCCAGCGCAGGACTTCGTTGAAATTGGACTCGTCGGTCGGAAAAACCTTGTCGAAAGACTGGCCAACAAGATCCTCGTCCAGTCCAATGGCTGCACGCATGGCGGGGTTGGCGTAACGGATCTCCAAGGATTCTCCGCGTAAGATCATTACGCCGCAGGATGCATGCTCGAATGCTGACGCTAGAACACTTTCAACGCTAGGCATCGTCCTTGCCCGTTTTTCCGGTTTGTTTTCGGGTGCAGCTTTATCGACTCGACACGGGGAAGATGCGAGGGAAAACAGTGAGTGCCGAGCGCATGGACTGGAAACATTCTGGCCACGCCGGTCGTGCCCGCGATGAGAGTAGCGGCTAAGCCGCTAGAGGGCAGAAGAGGCTGGTGGGGAACGAGGCGTGCCTCTACATCTCGCAATGCGAGCGATAGCACGCCTTTTCAAGCTGCTACTCGAAGAGCGGCCGCCGGGAACGCGCTCTAGAGAATGTGCTTGAGCGGCTGCGGCCGCCCGATGCCATAGCCCTGGGCGTAATCCACGCCTATGGCGCGCAGGCGCTCCAGAATCGCGGGGTTCTCCACGTACTCGGCAATGGTGCGGGCACCAAAATTGTGAGCGAGGGTGTGGATGGAGTCCACGATCAAGCGATCAGGGTCGCTCGCTTCGATGGCGCGCACGAAGCTGCCGTCGATCTTCACGTAGTCGACCGGGAAGTGCTTAAGATAGGTAAACGAAGACAGGCCGCTGCCGAAATCGTCGAGCGCGACGGCACAACCCAGCTCGCGCAGCGCCTGCACCACCTTGCCCGCCGCCGCCATGTGCGTGACTGCCGCGGTTTCCGTGATCTCGAAATGAATGCGCTGCGCCGGGATCGGCGACGCCTTGACCAAGTCGCGCACGAAGGGCACGAACGTAGGATCGTTCAGCGACTGCGCGGAAAGATTGATCGCCACGGTAACACCTGCCTCGCGGATGCGCTCCCCCTGATGCTCAAGCGCTTCGCACAGCACCCAACGGTCGATGCGCGCCATCAGGTCATAGTGTTCGGCCGCGGGGATGAACAAGGCCGGAGAAACAATCGCACCGCCCTCGTCGTACATACGCAGCAGTAGCTCATAATGCAGCGGCTCGGAGGCGGTCTCGGCGACGGGTACAATGGCCTGTGCGTAGAGGCAGAAGCGGTCCGATACCAAGGCCTCGCGTATCGAAGCCGCCACCTTCAATTCATGGTGGTGCTGCTGAGCCGCACTGTGCTCGGCCCGGTAGACCACGGCGCGCGCGCGGCCGCTAGCTTTCGCTACATAGCAGGCCACGTCCGCCTCGGTCATGGCCTCGGCCGCATCGCCGATTCCAGGGCCGAGACGCGCGATTCCTATGCTGGCACTGACCTCGTAACTGCGCCCCTGCCATTCGATCCCGTGCGCGGCAATGCACTCGATCAGCTCCTCACACAGCCGCTCGGCCACCTCGACATCGCAGTTGCGAAGCAGCAAACCGAACTCGTCCCCGCCGAGTCGCGCGAGTACGTCATCTTTGCGCAGGCTGTGCGTCAAGGCTTCGCTCAGCTCGCGCAAGAGCGCGTCACCGGCAGCATGGCCTGCGGTATCGTTGATGATCTTGAAGCGATCGAGGTCGATGTAGCACAAGGCGTGCTCGCCGCCCGCCGCCAGCGCGGCTTCCAAACGACGCTCGAACTCGAAGCGGTTGTAAAGGCCGGTCAGCGCGTCGTGCGTGGCCTGGTAGGACAATTCGTCCTTGAGCCGCAGCTCTTCCGTTACGTCATGACAAATTCCGACCATGATCGGGCCGCTGTCGCCGAAATCGGTAACGATCTTGCTCAGAAAGCGCAGGTGGCGGATCTGGCCGTCGGGCCGCACGATGCGGTATTCGATGTCTACCGGCTCAGTATCCAGGCGCTCGAACATCCCGCTTACCGTGCGGACGAAGCGCTCGCGGTCGTCGGGGTGCATGGATTGCTGGAGCTCCGCTATGGTCGGCAGCGGTGCGTCTTCGGCCATGCCGTAGAGCTCGGCCATGCGGGCGTCGCGACTCACGATGCCGCGCACGGGGTCCATTTCGAACACGCCGATCTTACCGGCCTGCAGCGCCAGCGCCATACGCTCGGCCACGCGCTGCCGCTCCCGTTCCGCCTGCTTGCGCTCGTGGACGTCGCCGGTTACGCCCACGACCCGAATCGGTTCGCCCTTGGGGCCGCGTGAGACCACCCGACCGTGGTAGCGAAACCAGCGGTACACGTCGTCGTTACAGCGCAGCCGAAACTCGCCTTCGATGACGTCCTCGCCCTGCAGCAGGCCGCGCGTTTGCGTGCGCAACTGAGGAAAGTCATCCGGATGCAGGCGCGCCCACCAATCCTGGATGTGCCCTTCGACTTCTTCCGAAGGCCCGCCGACCAGCATGCGCAGCTGCGGCGATTGATAAGTACTTCCCGAAGCGACGTCCCACTCCCACACGCCTTGGCGGCTGGTTTCCAAGGCCAGGGTCAGCCGCTGCTCGCTGCGCCTAAGGCGTTGCTCGGCCTGCACCCGCGCCGTGACATCGCGCGATACGCCGATAATGCCCCGCACCTCCCCGTCGACGACATACGGGGCACCGGAGATCGAGGCGTAGTAATCGCTGCCATCGGCGCGCAGGGCCCGCACCTCGACGTGCTGCGGCTCGCCGCCGAGACAGAGCTGCAAGCGGTTATGAACGCGCGCCCTGTCCTCGGGCGCAATCATCGGCCCGAAGAACTCGCCGATAACCTGCTCGCGCGTGCAGCCGCTCAGCCGTAGCAGCGCCTCGTTACAGTCGAGAATGCGGCCGGCACGGTCGGCGGTGAACACCGCATCCGGGTTGGATTCGATCAGGGCGCGGTAACGCTGCTCGCTGGCTTCCAGGCGCCGCTGCACGTATTCGAGTTCGCGGCGCGCCAGCTCTTGCTCAGCCAGTGCCGCCAAGTCCCAGAGCGTCTGGATCTGGGACTCGGCCAAGCTGCGGGAGGAACGGTCATAGACAGACAGACAACCCACCGCCATTCCGGCCGAGTCGTACAGGGGCACCCCTGCCATGAAGCGTAAGCCTACGGGGCCGGAGACGAGAGCGTGGGAATAGAAATGAGCATCGATGCCGGCGTCTTCCACCATCAGGAAGCCGCCGGCATCGAGCACATAGGTGCAGAACGTGTTGGCGCGTGGCATCTCCTGCAATTGCACGCCATATACCGACTTGTACCAGACGCGATTTCTATCGACCAAGCTGAGGGTAGCGACGGGGCAGTCCAGCGAGCGGGCAAGTACGCGGGTGAACCGGTCGAAGCGTTCTTCAGCGGCGGTGTCGAGGAGCGCGAGATCGCGAACCGCTTGTAGTCTTTGCTGTTCTGACATACTCAGGTTTTGGCATCCGCTACCGGCACCGCCTGCGAGCAGGGCTTCCGGACGGCGTTGTTGTTGGGGGTCTACCTTATCGGGAGCGGTCGCTGGGCGACAGCGCGTCGTCTGAGCCGAGGCAAAAGCCATTCTTGCCTTTTCGCTTCGCCGAATACATGGCCTGGTCCGCAATTTTAAGCAATTGCTCCGGCGTCGTTTTCGCCAGCGAAGAAATCACACCGCCCATGCTGGCCGACACCTGCACGGTCGCCACCTCCAGCGCCACGGGCTGACGCATCAGGGCTAACAATTGCTGTGCGATCGCGGCAACTTGCGCCTCGTCGTGCACCCCGCTCAACAGAACGACGAACTCATCGCCGCCGAGGCGAGCGACATCGTCACCGACGCGCACCGCACCGCGCAACCGCTCGGCGATGATGCGCAGCAGCCGGTCGCCGGCCGAGTGCCCGTAGGTGTCGTTGACCGGCTTGAAGTCGTCCAGATCAAGAAAAAGCAGCGCGTTAACCTGCTCCGGCGCCTCGTGAGTGCGGCGGCGCAGGCGCTGCAGGAGCCCCGCCCGGTTCAAAAGGCCGGTAAGCTCATCACGGGTAGCGCGGTCGGTCAGCAGCCGCTCCCGGCTCTTGCGCAGGCTGATGTCCTGGATCATGCCGAAGGCGCCGCGAAGCACGCCGTCCTCGGTAATATCGGGGAGATAAGTGACCTCGACCTCACGCCGCCCAACCGTGTCGAGCTCGACCTCCAGTTCGACGCTGACCTGCTCACCCTCGAGCGCGCGCCGGATATAGGGCTGCAACTGCCGATACTGCGCGGGCGGAACGATCTCCTCGATCCGGCGCCCTACCATCGCGTCCGGCGGAATGTTGAAGGCGGTTTCGTAAAGGTGGTTGTTGAAGGTGTAACACTCTTCGGTATCGAAGTGCGTGATCATGATGGGCAGATTATCGGCGATCGTGCGCAGATGCCGCTCGCTGTCCTTGAGCGCCTCTTCCAGGCGAATACGGTCGGTCGCATCACGCGCAATGCTCATGACGCCCATCACTTCGCCGTCCATGGCATACGGGGCCGCTGTGACGTCGATGTAGCGTAGTTCGCCGTCCGGTCGATAAAAGCGTAGCGGCAGCGAGAACGATCGCCCGCCCAGAACAGCGGCAAAAGCCTCTACGACCCGCTCATGATCTTCTTTCGGAACCAGATCCAGAAACGATTTACCCAGCAACTCGTCGCGCGGATAGCCCGATATGCGCTCGGTGGCGGGGTTGCAGGCATGAAAACGGCTTTCTGCGTCGATGACATAAACAGCATCCGGATTAGGCTCGAACAGCGCCCGATAGCGTTCCTCGGCATGCCGCAATTCGGTGACCTCGGTACCGCTCCCAAGCAGTCTGCAGACTTGACCCACTTCGTCCAGCACCGGCGTGAGCACGGTTTTCCACCAGCGCCGACCGCTGGGCAGCACTAGCAACTCCTCATAGACGTATCGGTCGCGGCGCTCGACGCATTGCTGGTAATGACCGGTGACCTGCTCGACTACCTCGGAAGGCAGGACTTCGTTCAGCGGCCGACCGCTCATCCGCACGTGACTCAGGCCCGACGCTTCTTCATGGGAGCGGTTAAGGCTGAGCATGCGAAACCCACCGCCATGGTCGACCTGCACCACGAAGACCGGATTGCCGATGCCATCGGTCATCGCCTTCAACTCGGTCGGCTCGGCTTTTCGCCAAAATAGTGAATTCATAAAGAAATCTTGAGTGTAACGATGGTCGCGCGCCTTGATCGCTCGCAATAACAAAAGCGGCCTGCTGTGGAAACGCATCGCTATAGCGAACCAAGAGGCCTACTCTAGCGAAACTGCGCGCCTGGATTCTGCTCCAGTTCTCATCGACACAGATACAGTCGTGACAATGCATGGACCGTGTGCGACACCGCTCGTCGCACACGTGATGTAGATTCATTAGCGCGCAGCAGGTCATGGACAAGCCCCGCTGCGGCTGGCAGATTCGTCTGGATCAGGGCACGAACAATAAGCAGCATGCTCACCGTTTATCACAGCAATCGTTTGGAAGTGCTCGCCGAGCAACTGGCGGCGCAGCTTCAAGAGCATGGCGCGACCGAAATCCTGCGCCCGCGCTCGGTCGTGGTGCCGCACCCCAGCATGGGCCGGTGGCTGCAGTTGCATATCGCGCGCCGCCACGGCATCGCCGCCAATCTGCAGTTCCCGCTGCCGGCCCGCTTCATATGGGACATCTTCCGCCGCCTGGACCCCGCGCTGCCCAAGCGCTCGGGCTACGATCGCGGCATCCTCAGCTGGCGCATCGACGGTCTCCTGAGCAAGGTCGCTCAGGCCGACCCGGCCCTTTATCAGCCGCTGCTCCGCTACCTGGAAGAGGCAAGCGACGCGACCGAAGCCGCGCTCAAACGCTATCAGCTCGCGCAGCAACTGGCGGATGCCTACGACCGCTACCTCACCTATAGGCCGACTTGGATTCGCGCCTGGGGCGAACAGGAAGGCGCGGGCTCTGGGGCCGCCGACGAGGCCTGGCAGGCCGCTCTCTGGCGCGAGCTCGATGCCGGCGAGCAAGATCCGCACTGGGTCGCGCTCATGGACCGTCTGGAACAGCCCGAGCTGCTGGAACAGGCCGCGGCCCTGCACGGCGGCCCGATTTACGTGTTCGGCCTGACCAGCGTCTCGCCCGCTTATCTGCACATCTTCCGCCGCCTGGCCGAGCCGCTCGACGTGCACCTGTTCTTCCCCAACCCTAGCCTGCATTGGTGGAGCGATATCGTGCCCGAGCGGGTGCGGCTGAAGCTCGACCAACGCCTGCGCGCCCTGCGCGAGCAGCACGGCCTGAGCGACCCGGACCCGCGCCACCTGGAAACGGGGCACCCGCTGCTGGCGTCCATGGGCAAGACCGGCGCCGATTTTCTCGCAGCCCTGTACGAAGACACTTTGACCCAGGACGAAGACTGCTTCGTCGACCCGGCCGAAGGTAGCCAAAGCCTGCTCGCCCGGCTGCAACGCGACGTGCTGCTCCTGAACGAGCCGGAGACAGAAGCCGAACAGAGCTGCGACGGCTCGATTTGCGTGCATAGCTGCCACAGCCCCTTGCGCGAGGTGCAGGTCCTGCACGACCAGATCCTCGCTATGCTGGACGAGGACGAAACCCTGTCGCCGCGGGATATCGTGGTCATGGCGCCCGACATCGGCGCCTATGCGCCTTACATCGAGGCCGTGTTCAACCGCGACCGCGACGACCCGCGCCACGTGCCCTACACCATCTCCGATCGCGCCGCCCGCGAGCAGCACCCGCTGGTCGCCGCATTCTGGGATCTGCTCAACCTGCCCAACAGCCGCTGGAGCGCTACCGAGATTCTCGACCTGCTGCGCACGCCGGCCATAGCGCGCAAGCTGGAGCTCAGCGAAGCCGACCTCGACCTAGTGCAGACCTGGGTCACGCAAAGCGGCATTCGCTGGGGCGTGGACGAGGACTTCCGCGATTCCCTCGCGGCCGGTCGCTTCCGTGAAAACAGCTGGGCCTTCGGCCTGGACCGCCTGCTGCTCGGCTACGCGGTCGGCGACGAACGCGCGCTGGTGGAAGGCGTGCTGCCCTACCCTCACGTCGAGGGCAGCAATGCTGAGGCGCTAGGCAAACTCGCCGTGTTCGTCGAGCGGCTGCGGGCGTTCGACCGCGAACTGCGCGGCGAGCGCAGCCCTGCGGACTGGGAAGCGCTGCTGCTGGAACTGGCCGATGCCCTGTTCCAACCGGCTGTCGACGATCCGGCCGAGGCCGCCGCCCTCAACGCCGTGCGCGCGGCGGTGCAGGGCTTCGCTGCGGACGCCAAGCAAGCTGCGTACGACGATCCGCTGCCCTGGCTGGTGGTGCGCGAGCAACTCTCCGAACGGCTCGACCAGGCCGGCCCCAGTCAGCCCTTCCTGGATCGCGGCTTGACGTTCTGCGCCATGATCCCGATGCGCAATATCCCGTTCCGCGTGGTGTGCCTGATCGGCATGAACAGCGGCGACTTCCCGCGCCAGGACCGCCGCGCGGGCTTCGATCTCATGCAGGCCAAGCCCGAGCGCGGGGACCGCACGCGCCGCGGCGAAGACCGCTACCTGTTCCTGGAAGCACTACTAGCGTCGCGTGACCGCTTCTATATCAGCTACGTCGGCCGCGACCTGCGCGACAACACCGAACGCGAACCTTCGGTGCTAGTGAGCGAACTGCTGGATTTGCTCGAACGCTGCTACGGCCAGCGCCGCGACCACGTGCTCATCGAGCACCGCATGCACCCTTTCAGCCCGCAGTACTTCAGCGGCGACATCGAGGCGCGGCTGTTCAGCTACGCGCAAGAATGGGCGCAGGCTCACAGCAAACGCAATGCACAGGCCGAGAACCCGCTGTTCCTGGGCGCGCCGCTCACGCCCGCCGAGGCCGACTGGCGCGAAGTATCGCTGCAGGCGCTGACGAGCTTCTTCGCCAACCCGGCGCGTTTTCTGCTGGCCCGCCGGCTGCGGCTTCGCCTCCAGGAGCTGGAAACCCTGCCGGACGAAGAA
>JAJUGG010000134.1 GCA_029268285.1 Ectothiorhodospiraceae bacterium
CCTCTATTGGCGGGGTTTGCCGACCGCAGCGAGCGCGTCGCGGTAACGGCGCCAGTTTTCTTCCTGGTGAGTGCCGAGTTCGTACAAATAGTCGAAGGAGTATAAGCCGCTGGCGTGTCCGTCGTCGAAAACCAGCTTGACAGCATAGTTGCCGACCGGCTCGATGCGTTCGATGTTGACGCCCTGCTTGTTGGTCAGCATGAAGCGCGGGCCCTTGGCGCCGTGACCGCGCACCTCGGCGGACGGCGAATAGACCCGCAGGTACTCGCAGGGGAGCTCGAACACGCTGCCGTCCTCGAAGCGGACTTCGAGGACGCGCGAGCGCCGGTGCAGTTTGATTTCGGTCGGTGTCATAGGATATAGCGGCTCAAATCCTCATCTTGGGCGAGCCCGGAGAGGTGCTGATCCACATAGGCGGCATCGACCACGAGCTTCTCGCCCGCCTTGTCCGGGGCGTCGTAAGAAATTTTCTCCAGCAGCCGCTCCATTACGGTATGCAGCCGCCGCGCGCCGATGTTCTCAGTGCGCTCGTTGACCTCCCACGCAACCTGGGCAATGCGGGCGATACCGTCATCGGTAAACTCCAGCTCGCAGCCCTCGGTGGCCAGCAGCGCCTTGTATTGATTCACTAGCGAGGCGTCCGGCTCGCGCAGAATGCGCACGAAGTCCTCCACCGACAGCGCCGAGAGCTCTACCCGAATCGGCAGGCGGCCCTGTAGTTCGGGGATGAGGTCGGACGGCTTGGAGAGGTGGAAGGCGCCGGAGGCGATGAACAGGATGTGGTCGGTACGCACCATGCCGTGCTTGGTCGATACGGTCGCGCCTTCGACCAGCGGCAGCAGGTCGCGCTGCACACCCTCGCGGGAGACGTCGGCACCGGTGGACTGCTCGGCGCGGCGCGCGATTTTGTCGACCTCGTCGAGGAAGACGATACCGTTCTGCTCGACGCGCGAGAGCGCCTGCAGCTTGATCTCCTCCTCGTTCACGAGCTTGGCGGCTTCTTCCTCCCGCAGCAGCTTCATCGCGTCCTTGACCTTCATCTTGCGGCGCTTGGTGCGGTCGCCGGTAAGGTTTTGGAACATGCTCTGGAGCTGGCTGGTCATTTCCTCCATGCCGGGAGGGGCCATGATCTCCACGCCGGGCGCGACCTGGCGCACTTCGATTTCCACTTCGCGCTCGTCGAGCTCGCCCTCGCGAAGTTTCTTGCGGAACTTCTGTCGGGTGCCGTCCTCTTCCGCCTGCTGGCCTTCCCAGCCGCGCGCGCGCGGCAATAGCGCGTCGAGCAGCCGATCCTCGGCGGCGTCCTCGGCACGGGCACGCACCTTGATCATCTCCTCCTCGCGCGTCATCTTGATGGCAATATCCACCAGATCGCGAATGATGGACTCCACATCGCGTCCGACATAACCCACTTCAGTGAACTTCGTGGCTTCCACCTTGAGGAAGGGCGCATGCGCCAACTTCGCCAGGCGGCGCGCGATCTCGGTTTTACCCACGCCGGTGGGGCCGATCATGAGAATGTTCTTGGGCGTGATTTCGTTGCGTAGTGTCTCGTCGACCTGCATGCGCCGCCAGCGATTGCGTAAGGCGATTGCGACTGCGCGCTTGGCTTCGTTCTGACCGATGATGAATTTGTCCAGCTCCTGGACGATTTCCCTCGGCGTCATGGTGGACATGGGCGGCTCCTATGCACTCTCTTCCGAGAGCTCCTCGATCGTGAGGCTGTGATTGGTGTAGATGCAGATATCGCCAGCGATCGTCAACGCCTTTTCGACAATGTCGCGCGCGGGGAGCTCGGTGTTCTCCAGCAGCGCCGTGGCGGCGGACTGAGCGAAGGCACCGCCCGACCCGATGGCGATGAGATCCCGCTCCGGCTCGACCACGTCGCCGTTGCCGGAAATCATCAAGATCGCCTCGCGGTTGGCGACGATCAGCAGCGCCTCGAGGCGACGCAGCACGCGGTCGGAGCGCCAGTCCTTGGCCATTTCCACGGCGGCGCGGGTGAGATTGCCGTGATGCTTCTCTAACTGCCCCTCGAAGCGCTCGAACAGCGTGAAGGCGTCGGCGGTGCCGCCCGCGAAGCCCGCCAGCACTTGGTCGCGATACAGGCGCCGCACCTTGCGGGCGTTGCCCTTCATGACAGTGTTGCCGAGCGTGACCTGGCCGTCGCCGCCGACGACCACGCGGCCGTTGCGGCGAACGGCAAGAATGGTGGTTCCTCTAAATTGCTCCACGATCGGACTCCAGTATTCGGGGGGCGTGCCGGGGACTCGCGGCCCTAACCCTTTCCTAGGTGGTGGGAGGCCGCGGCGTATGCAACGCACGTGCGCTGGTGCGCTTCATCCTAGCGGCGGAGCCCGCCACGTCAAGATGGCAAGGGCATCCGGAGGGTATCCGGGACGACAACCGCCTTAGCGCGCTAATCGGCCTCGTCTGTGGGCTTGCGGCGGGCGCGCGGATGGGCCTGATCGTATACCTTGGCGAGGTGCTGGAAATCGAGATGGGTGTAGATCTGGGTAGTGCTGATGTCGGCGTGGCCGAGAAGCTCCTGCACCGCGCGCAGGTCGCCGCTGGATTCCAGGAGATGGCTGGCAAAGCTGTGCCGGAGCATATGCGGATGTACCGGCTGGCCCAGGCCTTGTTGCTGGGCGAGCCGGATCAGGCGTGCCTGCACCGAGCGCGCCGATAGCCGCGTGCCCTGGCGGCTGACGAACAGCGCGGGTTCGGTAGTCCGTGCCAAGCCGCTGCGCAGCCTAAGCCAGCGATCGACGGCCGCGCGGGCGACGCGGCCGACCGGCAGCACGCGCGTTTTCGCGCCCTTGCCGGTGACGCGCACCAAGCCGTCATTGAGATCCAGATCGTGCAGGTCGAGGCCTACGACTTCAGCAAGACGCAGCCCAGACGAGTAGATGAGTTCGAAGATTGCCCGGTCCCGGCATTCCAGGGGATCGTCCGAGGCACCGCTGAGCAGCGCCGCGGTCTGATCCACGTCGAGCACGGCCGGAAGCTTGCGCGCGCCTTTGGGCGGGCGGATGTCGGCCGCCGGATTGAGGGCAAGATCACCCTCGCGGATCAGGAAATCGAAGAAGCTGCGCACCGAGGCGAGCAGTCGTTGCAAGGAGCGGGGCGATAGCCCCTCGCGATGCCTTTGCGCCACGAAGTCTCGGACATGGCCGGCATCGAGGTGTCGGCAAGAGGGCAAGCCGCGCGTTTCGCAGAACCGCCGCAGGCTTTCGAGATCGCGCAGGTAATGCGTGCAGGTTTGCGGCGACAGCCGCCGCTCATGGCGCAGGTGGCTTTCGTAGCGGCGGAGCCAGGCGTCGTCGTCCGTCATGCGCCGAGGCTAGCTCGCCGGTCGATGGCGGCGTAGGGCACGGGCCACGACTGCGCCCAATTGGCGCAGAAATACGGTGCCCTGGCCGGGGTGAAAACGGTCGGCATGGAAACTGCCGAGCGCCAACAGCCCGAGCGGACGGTCGTCGGTCAGGGGGATGACGGCGGTGGAGGCCACAGCCTTGCCGCTGTCGCCGAACAGATAACGCAGGCTATCGGCGGCGAACCGGCCGCATTGCGGGCGCTGCTCACGCAAATGTTCGGCAAAAGGAATCAGGCCCGGCGCATCGGCGGATTCGTAGTGCGGATGGTCGGGTGCGACATCGAAGAGCTTCAAGGTGATCACGTCGACCTGGAAGTCGCCGCGCAAGTTGTCCTTGACGCAGTCGAGTGCTGCGTCGTAGCTGTCGACGTCGAACAGCTCCAGCATCAGCCGGTGCATGCGTTCGGCGAGCCGGTCGTTGTCGCGGGCGACCTGCAGCAGTTCCTCAAGCTTGCCTTGCAAGTTGCGGTAGCGCTCGCGCATGACGCGCGTTTGATGCTCGAGCAACGAAACCGCGTCGCCACAGCTGTGCGGAATTCTGAGTTCCGCCACCAGTTCGGGGTGACGGTGGAAGAACTCTGGATCGGCGGCGAGATAATCCGCCACCATGTCTTCGGTGAGCTCCTCGGGTAGATCTGCCTGGCTCTGACTGCTCATGCGTGCCCCCGGGGCGGTGCGCCGCCCTCTATGTCCTAGTCCCGCCGTCGGCGGTCGTACTAGCTTAGCGTAATTTCGCCCTCGAATACCGTAACGGCGGGCCCCGTCATCAAGACGCGCTCGCCGAGCCCCGGCCATTCGATGTTCAGCCTGCCCCCGGGCAACTCTACCTGCACCGAGGCGTCGAGCAGCCCCTGCAAGCGCCCTACAACCACCGCGGCACAAGCGCCCGTGCCGCAGGCTAAAGTCTCGCCGACGCCGCGCTCGTACACGCGCAGCCGCACGTGGTGGCGGTCGATCACCTGCATGAAGCCGGCGTTGACGCGGCGCGGGAAATGGGTGTGATTCTCGATGGCCGGCCCAAAGCGCTCTACTGCAGCGGTGTCGACATCCTCGACCAGAGTGACCGCGTGCGGGTTGCCCATGGAGACAGCGCCGATCGCAAGTTTCTCGCCGTCGACCTCGAGCATGTAGCGCTCGGCTTGCTGCCCGGCCTGAAATGGAATGCGCTCGGGCTCGAGCACCGGCACACCCATGTCGACGCTCACCAAGCCGTTGTCGCGGAGGAAAATGCGGGTATCGCCGGCGAGGGTTTCGACGACCAGTTCGCGTGCTTCGGTCAGGCCTTTCTCGAGCAGAAAGCGCCCCAGACAACGCACGCCGTTGCCGCACTGCTCCACTTCGCCGCCGTCGGCATTGAAGATGCGGTAGCGGAAGTCACAGCCGGCGCGACGGGCGCGCTCGGCGAGCAGGATTTGATCGCAACCGACGCCGAAGCGGCGGTCAGCGAGCTGACGAATCTGCGCTTCGGTAAGCTGCAGATCCTGGCGCACCGCATCGATGACGACAAAGTCGTTGCCGAGCCCCTGCATCTTGGTGAACTTCAGCTGCATGCGCATGCTCCGTGGCCGTAGGGACGGATGTAGACGGTGGACGCGCCGATGCCGAGGGCGTGCGTGCGTCGGACGCCGGTCATTTCGGAAGCAGCGCTTCGCCGTTCCACAGCTCTTCGATGCGCTCGCGGCGGCGGATCACGTGCGCAGTATCGCCGTCGACCATGACTTCGGGCGCGCGCGGGCGGCTGTTGTAGTTCGAGCTCATGACAAAGCCGTAGGCGCCGGCCGAGCATACCGCCAGCAAATCGCCCGGCGCGATGGCGAGATCGCGATCCTTGCCGAGAAAATCGCCGCTCTCGCAGACGGGGCCGACCACATCATAGCGCTGCGTGGAAGCCCCAGGGTTCTCAACCACCGGAACGATGCGCTGCCAAGCTTCGTACAGCGCAGGACGCAGCAGGTCGTTCATGGCGGCATCGACCAGGGCAAAGTTCTTGTGCGGAGTCGGCTTGAGGTACTCGACCCGCGTCAGGAGCAGGCCAGCGTTACCGACGATGGCGCGGCCGGGCTCCATCAGCAGTTTGACGCGGCGCCCCCCGAGGCGCTCGCGCAGTTGTGCGGCGTAATCGGCCGGATGCGGCGGCTCCTCGTCCCGATACCGAATGCCGATGCCCCCGCCGATGTCCAGATGGTGCAGCCGGATGCCGGCCGCCTCCAGCCGGTCGACGAGTTCCAGCACACGCTCCAGCGCATCGGCTATGGGGCTGACGTCGATCAACTGCGAGCCGATATGGAAGTCCAGGCCGACGATGTCGATGTTGGGAAGTTCGGCGGCGCGGCGGTAAACCGCCTCGGCGCGGCCGATTTCGATGCCGAACTTGTTGTCGCGCAGCCCCGTGGAAATATAGGGGTGCGTCTTGGGGTCGACGTCCGGGTTGACGCGTAGCGATACTGGCGCGCGCCGCCCCAGCTCGCCGGCAACGGCATTGAGCCGGTCCAGCTCCGCTTCCGACTCGAGATTGAAGCAGAGAATGCCGGCCTGCAACGCACGGCGCATTTCATCGGCGGTCTTGGCTACACCGGAGAACACCACCTTGGCTGGATCGCCGCCGGCACGCAGCACTCGTTCCAGTTCGCCCACCGATACGATATCGAAGCCGGCCCCGAGGCGGGCCAGCAGCGCGAGCACGGCGAGGTTGGAATTGGCCTTCACCGCATAGCAGATCAGGTGCTCCTCCTCCGCGAACGCCTCGTCGAAGGCTCGGTAGGCGTTCTCGATGGCGGCGCGGGAGTAGACGTAACACGGGGTGCCGTAGCGCTCGGCCAGCGCTGCGAGGTCGCAGTCTTCCAGAAAAAGTCTTCCCTGACGGCGTTCTAGCGTCTGCATGCGACCTCCGGCTTAGTGCGCTGCGGTTTGTTCGGTTTCGGGCAGATACAGCGGCCCCTTCTGACCGCAGGCGCCGAGCATGGCGCTCGCGGCTAGTACGGCGAGCAGCATGAATGCCAGCTTGTTGGACACAGCGTATCCCCCGTCGTTTGGAGCAAGGGCGCATTATACTGCCGCACGGCCTCGATGCGAGTCTCAGTACGCCTCTTCCCATGGCCGGCTGAGGCGCATGGCCGAGTGGATCAGACCGACCATGCAGTAAGTCTGCGGGAAATTCCCCCATAGCTCCCGCGTGTTCGGGTCGACATCCTCCGATAGCAGGCCGAGGGGGTTGCGCGCATCGAGCAGGACCTGGAAGAGCTCGCGAGCTTCCTCGCGCCGGCCCATGGCCGCAAGCGCATCGATATACCAGAAGGTACAGGTGGTAAAGGCGTTCTCAGGGCGGCCGAAATCGTCCTCTTGTATATAGCGGAACAGGAAGTCGCCGCGCTTGAGCTGTTTTTCTATCGCAGCCACGGTGCCCTGGAAGCGCGCATCATCCGGGCGCAGAAAGCCTAGTTCGACCATCAGCAGCAGGCTGGCGTCCAGGTCTTTACCGCCAAAACTTGCCATGTAGGCCTGTCGTTGCTCGTCCCAGGCCTGTTCATGGATGGCTTTGGCAATGGCGATCGCGTGTCGCGCCCAATAGCTGGTGCGTTCAGGAAGTTCCAGGCGGTCGGCGATTCTGGCGAGCACTTTACAGGCAGCCCAGCACATCAAAACAGAGAACGTATGAATGCGCTCTGTACCGCGGAACTCCCAAATGCCGGCATCGGGCGTATTGTATAAGCGCACGGCGCGTTCGCCCAAGGCCTCAAGACGGCGAAAAAGAGTGACATCGCCGGTACCGCGAATGCGTAAATCAAAGAACACATGGGCGGCAGCCAGGACTACAGCGCCGTATATGTCGTTCTGCTTCTGCAGGTAAGCTTGGTTGCCGAGCCGCACCGGCCCCATGCCGCGATAGCCGGAGAGCTGCGGCAAGGTCGATTCTTCCAGGTCGCAGCGGCCGTTGATGCGGTACACCGGATGTAACTCGCCTTCGCCTGCGTTGGCGGCGAGGTTGATGATATAGCTCAGGTAATCCTCCATGGTCTTGGTCGCGCCCAGGCGGTTGAGCGCGTTGACCACGAAGTAGGCGTCGCGGAACCAGCAGTAACGGTAGTCCCAGTTGCGCGTGCTATCGGGCGCTTCGGGGATGGAGGTGGTCATGGCGGCGATGATAGCGCCGGTATCTTCGTACGCATTGAGCTTGAGCGTAATGGCCGCGCGAATGACCGCATCCTGCCATTCGAAGGGTACGGCTAGAAAGCGTACCCAGTCGCGCCAATAATTCTCCGTTTCCTCTAAATAACGCCGCCCCAGTTCGGGCACCGACTGGTTCAGGGTTTCATCCGGGCCCAGCACCATGGTGAGCTCTTCCTCAAGGAAGAACGGCACCTCGTCGCGTAGGTAGGTGATGGAGGCATCGGTCGTCAGGCGCAGCACCTGATCGGGGCCTACGTAACGGATATGGTTGCTGCCGTGGGTGACAAGGGGCGTGGCGGCGCCGTAGTCGAAACTGGGGCGCAGGCGTACGCGAATCCGCGGACTGCCGGCCAATGGACGCAGGCGCCTGATCAGCATGACCGGACGGAAGGTGCGCTCGTAGTGCTTGAAGCGCGGCGCGAAATCGGTGATTTCTACCGCGCCGCCATGCTGATCGTAAAGCGTCGTGACCAGGATGGCCGTATTTTCGATATAGCGCTGCTCGGTGCGGGCGAGGTCCAGCAGTTCGATACGCCAGAAGCCCGACTCCGGCTCTTCCTCGCCGCGCAGCAA
>JAJUGG010000135.1 GCA_029268285.1 Ectothiorhodospiraceae bacterium
CTCAACGTCGGCGCGCGCCTGCCCAGTGAGGAGTGGCACCTGACCCACCTCTACCAGCCGCGGGCGATTTTCGACTGGAGCATCATGCCGGCCTATCCCTTCCTGTTCGAGGAGAAGGCTGAAGCTGCGCCGGGCGAGGTCGTGGTCAAGCTGCCACCCGAGTATAGGCCCGAGGGCAAAGTCGTGGTCGCAAAGCAATCGGCGCTGGATCTGGTGGCGTATCTACTCAGCCTCGATCGCAGCTACCCCGTCGACGGCGACATGAACGCCGTGCGTGACCAGGGCTATGCCAAGCGTCAGGGGGATCGCTAAATGAAGCACAACGAACACAACGACATTACCAAGGTCGATCATAACTTCGAGCCCTACGAGCCGTACCGCCCGATCCCGCTGCTGGTGATCGCGGTGGTATGTGCCCTCGGTGTCTGGGGCGTGCTGACCTACATCGGAGATCTGACCGCGGCCGAGCAGTTCGTCGCGCGTACCGCGCCGGTGGCGGAAGCGCCGGCGACGCCCGCCGTCGAGCTCGCCGAAGGGCTGAACAACGCCAGCCCTGAGATTCTGGCGTTGGTGCATGAGGGGCGCGATCACGTTTGGAGTTGCGCCTCCTGTCACGGCGACGCCGGCGAAGGCAACGCTACCACGCCACGCTTGGCGGGGCAGGTCAGCGATTACCTGTTCAAACAGCTGGTCGATTTCCGCGACGGTATCCGCGACAACGCCCACATGGCCTATGTCGCAAGGGGGCTGGGCGAGGACGAGATGCGCGAACTGGCCGACTACTACGCCCAGATTCGCTTGCCGTCGCTAGTCGGGCCGCGTTTGGACGGCAACCTCGAGCGCGGCCGACAGCTCGCTCACGAAGGCGACTGGAAGCGCAATGTGCCGGCCTGCCTGCAATGCCACGGCGCTAGCGGCGAAGGGGTGCAGCCTTCCTTCCCGGTGCTGGCCGGCCAGCAGCCCGAGTACACCTTCGCTCAGCTTGCCCTGTGGCATGCCGATGCGCGAGGAAACTCCCCGCAGCAGTTGATGGACAAGATCGTCCAGGCCATGACGCCGGAGGATATGCGCGCCGTATCCGACTACCTGTCCACGCTGCCGCTCAACCGCGAGCCCGCGCCGCAGGTTCAGTGAGCCGTTCAGGTTCGATGGAGTAAATAACCCATGAGTACTAACTCGACTAATCTCGGCTTTCGCGGCGCTTTGCGCCGCTTCGGCAAGGCCGCTGCGCTCGGTCTGGTGCTATTCGGCGGCAGTGCTGTGTTGTTCTACTCGGACGGCTTCCAGAAGATGTTCGCTGCCGTCGGCGCCGACGTCGATCTGCCCGAGGTCGCCGGTATCGAAGTTGCTCAGGCCAACCGCGAGGCGATGCACGCCGCGCGCGCAGCCTGGCTCGAGGACATCAATGCGCCGGCGCCGTCCATTCCCATCGGGCCCGACGGCTATTTCGCGCCGCCTTCGGAGGACGAGATCCCCGACGGTCCCTTCGGTGAATCGATTCGCCGCGGCCGCGACATCTTCGTCAATACTCCGAAGTATGCGCCTCAGTACTCCGGCAACAGCCAGTCCTGCGTCAATTGCCACCTCGACGCGGGCCGTAAGGAGAACTCTGCGCCGTTGTGGGGGGCTTACACCAAGTACCCGATGTACCGCGGCAAGAACAAGATGGTGAATACCTATCAGGAGCGCATCAAGGGCTGCTTCACCTACTCGATGAACGCTCAGGCATCCCCTGCGGGCGGTCCGCCGCCGCTGGGCGATCAGGTCTATCTCGACCTCGAGGCCTATGCCTTCTGGCTCGCTAGCGGTGCGCCCACCGGCCAGGTGCTGCCCGGCGCGGGTTATCCGAAGGTGCCCGAGACCGAGCTCGGCTACGACTATAATCGCGGCGAAAAGGTCTACGCGCAGAACTGCGCTATCTGCCATGGCGACGACGGCCAGGGCCGCCGCGAGGCCGACGGCAGCGTGCGCTTCCCGCCGTTGTGGGGGCCGGAGGCGTATAACTGGGGTGCGGGCATGGCGCGCATCAATACGGCTGCTTCGTTCATCAAGTACAACATGCCGCTGAGCCAGGGGCAGACGTTGAGCGATCAGGACGCTTGGGATGTCGCTGCTTACATCAACAGCTTCGAGCGGCCGAAGGATCCGCGTCAGACCGGCTCCCTGGAAGAAGCGCGGCAGACCTTCCACAAGAACGAGCAGAGCTACTACGGCAAGGAAGTTCGCGGCAAGATCATCGGGCACGGTGTTAGCCGCGAGCAGGCGCTGTAACGGCGGAGTAGACGGGTGAGCTCGGCCGCGCTCGATAGCAAGCAACTGGACCTGGCGAGTGTCCGACGCGCCAAGCGGCTGGTGGTGTCCATCGAGGGCATGTGGTGCGCCGGTTGCGCCATGGCCGTGGAACGCGTGATCTCTCGCATTCCCGGCGTCACCTTCGCTAGCACGAGCTTTGCCGGCGGCAGTGCTCTGGTGAGCTGGGACAGCGAGGACTTCGATCCCGCGCTCATTATCCAGCGGGTCGCTAAGCTCGGCTATCGTGCGGTGCCGTTAATAGAAGCCGATGAAATGGAGCGGCGTATAGACGTCCAGGCCCGGGCGGTCTGGCTTCGGCTTGCGATTGCGCTGTTCTTCGGCATGTGGAGCATGCTCGGCACCCTGGTCCTGTATCTGGAGCCGGTGGTGGCCGCTTCCGCCGCCGGCTACTGGATCGGTCTGGGGGCGGTGGTAGCGGCCGTGCCGGTGATCAGTTATGCGGCATGGCCCTTCTATCGCATGGGCTGGCGCAGCCTGCGCGCTGGCGTGCCAGGCATGGACGCCCTGATCTCGCTCGGTGTGCTGGCTGCGACCGGGCTCTCCATCTGGCAGTTGTTGCAGGGACGGGCTGGGGTCTACATCGACACAGCCACCATGCTGGTGACCTTCCTGTTGATCGGACGCCTCATCGAGCTGCACGCGCGGAGGCGTAATTCTGCCGCGGTCAGTGCGTTGCGCCAGGCAGTACCCGAGACAGCGGCACGCCTTTGCGACGATGGCGGCCTCGAAGAGGTGCGCGTCAGCGAGCTTCGCGCCGGTGAGAGGGTCATCGCCCGTGCCGGGGAGCGCATCAGTGTCGACGGCACCGTGGTGCAGGGTCAAAGCGACATCGATCGCGCGCTGGTAACCGGGGAGTCGCTGCCGGTGTCGGTAACTCCGGGCGCCAGGGTAGAGGCCGGCTGTGTCAATCTCTCCTGCGAGCTGGTGATCGAAGTCGGTGCGGTCTACGGCGAGCGTTTCGTAGACCGCATCGGCCTGCGTATGCTCGAGCTCTCCGGTGCCAAGAGCCAGGTTGCCTTGCAGGCCGAGCGCTTTGCCCGATGGCTCATTCCGGTGGCCATCAGCCTGTCGGTGCTGGCCTTTTTCTATGGTTACTTCCACAGCGGCGCCTTCGAAGCCGCGGCGCTGCGGGCACTGTCGGTGCTGGTCGCTGCCTGTCCCTGCGCGGTAGGGCTGGCTTTGCCGCTGGCCTTTGCCACCGCGACCGCCACTTCTGCCCGCCGCGGCGTATTGTTCCGCGACCCCGGTTCGATGGAAGCGCTGGCCAAAGCCCGCACCGTGCTGTTCGACAAGACCGGCACCCTTACCGCCGGAGAGCTGGAGCTAGTGGAGACGGTCGGCGCCGAGCGCCGACAATTGCTGCTGTGGGCGGCGCAAGCTGAAGCCGGCATCGCCCACCCCATTGCCCGTGCCATCCAAGCGGCGGCGCGACGTGAGGGCTTGACGATAGAGCGCGGCCAAAACTCGGCAGAGCGCTACAGCCATGGCTCGCTTTGGCACGATCCCGAGTGCGGTACCACTACCTGGGTGGGCGCTACTGCTTGGCTGGCGGGACAGGGCATAGCGGTTCCGCCGCAGGAGCAGCCGCTACCGCCGGGCGCGACACGGGTGGACGTTGCCCGTGACGGGCAGTGGGTGGGAGCGCTAATCCTGCGTGACCGGCTGCGCCCGGATGCGGCTATGGCCGTGTCGGCGCTGCGGCAAGCGGGGCTAGCGGTCGGACTGGTTACCGGCGATCGTCTGGAAACGGCGGACGCTGTGGCGGCGGAGGTCGGGCTGGCGCCTTCTCAGATCCGTGCGCGCTGCCTGCCTGAGGATAAGGTCGCCGAGCTGGAGGCAGCTGCAGGCCCTGTGGTCTTCGTCGGTGACGGCGTAAATGATTCGCTGGCGTTGGCGGCGGCCGATTGCGGCGTTGCCGTGCAGGGCGCGTCCGCGCCTGCACTGGCCAGCGCCGGCGTGGTTATCGCCGAGGGCGGGCTGGCAGGGATGGTGGACGCTTGGCGCCAGTCCCGCCGTACGCTGCGCATCGTGCGCCAGAATCTCGCTTTTTCCATCGTCTATAACGTTGCCGTGCTCGGCTTCGCCGCTGGCGGCGCCATTCCGCCGGCTGCTGCGGCGGTGGCTATGCTCCTCAGCAGCTTGAGTGTGGTAGCCAACTCCGCGCGGTTGGCGCGGCCTTTGCCCGCACCGAAAGAGCACAGGGTGCGCTCGAGCCAGAGCGCACCGATACCGACTTAGAGCGCCGTCCGGCGCCCGCTTTCCTCCACTAGACTAAATCGAACGCGAAGGGCAAACCTGCGGCGCACGGATGCCAACTCTCCCCAGAAAATCAAGGTCATGGCAAGGATACCTTTATGAAACAACCGCCTTCGGAGCTCGGGCCGATTGCCCCCCAGATCACCGCCCGCATGCACCCGCTGCGCGACGCGGTTCTGGCGGAGGTTCATGCGCGGCCCTTCGAGACTTTGAGCGCTCCGCTGCGGGTATCGCACCTGGCATTGCTCAGCGGCACCGAGGCGGCTGCCGCCGCAGAAGAGCGGGCGCACCTCGCGACCTTGTGTCGGCGTTTTGAGTTGGCCGGCCCTGGTCCGGAGAGCAGCCACTTCAGCGCCGAATTCGGCGAGTTTCGTCTGCGCTGGGAGCGGCACCAGGAGTTCTCGACCTATACCTTCTATCGTTACGGCAGTTCGGCCGCGTCCTTTGACGATCCCGCTGTTGCCGTGGTGCCTCCGGATTGGCTGCACGAGCTCCCGGGCGAACTGCTGGCCGCGGTTCATTTGGTGTTGCAGCACCGTGATAGCGCATCGACGGAGCCGGGAGAGATAGAAAGCACCTTTGGTACCGAGGTTTTCGCCGGTAGCGCGGTAGCGGATGGCGCCGCGGTCGTATGGTCCGACTTTCGGCCCCACCACGACGGTTATTGCAGAGTACTGGTACAGGACCGCTCGCTCGCGCCGCGGCGTGCGGGGCGCTTGGTCCAGCGCCTGCTGGAGATCGAGACATATAGGCTCATGGCGCTGTTGGCCTTTCCTCTGGCGCGGGAGGCGGGGCCGCAACTGACCCGCATGGAAACTTGGTTGGAGCAGCTGACGGAGCGCTTGACCGAGAGCGACAATGCCGAAGCCGAACAAGCGCTCCTGGCGGAGCTCTCCGAGCTCGCTTCGCAGGTAGAGCGGCTTAATGCTCGAACCAGCTTCAGGCTTTCCGCCGCGCGGGCGTACCACGACCTGGTCAGCCGCCGCATTGAGAACCTCCGCGAGGAGCGTCTTGGCGATCTGCAGACCCTGGGCAAGTTCATGGAGCGGCGTTTGACGCCGGCCATGCGAACCTGCGAATCCGTCTGTGCGCGGCAAGAGGCGCTGGCTCGGCGCGTGGCGCGTGCAGCAAATTTGCTGCGCACCCGGGTCGACGTGGCGTTAGAGGCGCAGAATCGTGATCTGCTGGCCTCTATGAATCGCCGCGCGCATATGCAGTTACGCCTTCAGCAAACCGTTGAGGGGCTGTCGGTGGTGGTGCTCAGCTATTACACCGTCGGATTGCTGGGCTATTTAATCAAGGCCGCCAAGGCCGCAGGCCTGCCGGTCGTGGTGGATCTTGGGGTCGGGCTGGCCGTTCCCGCGGTCATTCTGGGCATGTGGCTTAGCTTGAGGAGCTTGCGTCGCCGCCTGCACGGTTGAGCCGATGCTGCGCCTGCGTTGGGCTTAATTCGGCGAATCGGGTAGTTCCAGACTGGCGACGAGCCCCGCGCCCTCGGTGCGATTGGCCAGAGAAAAGCCCAGGCCATAGCGCTGCGCGATGGCCGCGACGATGGACAATCCGAGACCGGTACCGGCTGCTTCCGTGGCTTTTGCCCGGTAGAACCGCGCTGAAACCTGCTTTAGCTCCGCTTCAGGCAGCCCTGGGCCGAAGTCCATGATGTCGATGCGGTTGCTGCCGCTTAACCGCACGCTGCGTAGTTCGACGCGGCCGCCGGCGGCGCCGTGCCGAATCGCGTTTTCCACGAGATTGCGCAGTGCCGTGTGCAGCATGAGTGGCGGCAAAGGCGCTACGCTGGATAACGCAGGGCCATGGCGACTCACCACGACCCTATATTGCTCCGCGAGTGAGCGCACTTCTTGCGCGACCCCCGTCAGCACCTCCTCGATCTGAGCCGGTTCGTAGTCTTGAGCGCCGGGCGCCTGGGACTCCAGACGCGCCAGCGTCAGCATCTGAGTGACGAGCCGGCTCATGCGGTCGACGCCGGCTTCCGCTTGAGCCAGTGCGCGCTCGCGTACTTGGCCATCGGCCGTGCGGCCTATCTGCAGCTGGGTTTTAATGCCGGCCAAGGGGGTGCGTAGTTCGTGAGCGGCATCGCCCGTAAAACGGCGCTCCCGTTCGAAGGCGCTGGAGAGGCGGCCGAAGAGGTTGTTGAGGGCGTCTACCATCGGACTGAGCTCCTGCGGCACGCCTTCGGCGGGAATGGGGTCGAGCGCATCGGCGCTGCGTGCCTGCACGGAGCGGCGCAACCGCTCAAGCGGAATCAAGCCGCGGCGCACCGCCGCAAACACCAGCAGGAGCATGGCGGGCAGGACTAAGGCCAGCGGCGCGGCGAGCTTGAGCGCCAGTGTCATGATCAGGCTTCGCCGCGCGTCCCGTTGATCCGCCGTCAGGATTCGCACCCCTTTGGCCGTATCGGTGAGCGCGAACACCCGCCAGCGCTCGCCGTTGACCACTTGATTGCTGATTCCGTCGGGAATAGCGTCGATTGGCAGTAACGGCCCATCGGTAGTGGTGCCGATAAACCGCCCCTCCAGAGTCCACAGTTGGCAGATAACGTCAGTAGGCGGCTTGGACGAACCGGTGTGCGGCGACTCTAAGAGCACTTCGGGCGGCTGTGGCAGGTGCAGGTTTTCTCCATTCAACAGGCCTTGCACCATATGCGCCGAAGAGGCAAGGCGGGCATCCAAAACCTGCCTCAGCTCGGCCCGCACGTCGAAGAAGTACCATATCGACGTAAGTACCCACAGTGCCGACAGCACCACTACGATGCCGCCGATGAGGCGCCAGCGCAGCGACATCAGGAGGGCTCCCGCGCAATCCGGTAACCCACCCCTCGGACCGTCTCAATCAAACCCTTCCCGAGCTTGCGCCGCAGGTTGTGGATATGAACGGCAGGGGCGTTGCTCTCTACGCCTTCGTCCCAGCCGTAGAGCTGATCATGAATGCGCTCCAGCGATACTACTTGGCCGCGATTTTCGAGCAGCAATTGCAGTAGTGCCGCTTCGCGGCGGGGCAGTTCGACCACCCGGCCGTCGATGCTGGCCTCTAGCGTCGCCGGATCGAATTCCAGCTCGCCATGGCGTAGCAGGGCGCTTGCGCGGCCCTGGCTACGGCGGGCAAGCGCGCGCAGGCGCGCGCCGAGTTCTTGTAGATCAAAAGGCTTGGCGAGATAGTCATCGGCCCCTGCGTCCAGCCCCATAACCCGGTCTTCAACGGCGTCGAAGGCGGTCAGGATTAGCACCGGCGTCGAGCGCCCGGCACCGCGCAGATCCCGCAGCAAATCCAGGCCCGAGCGGTTGGGCAGGGCCAAGTCGAGAATCACGACGTCATGATCGCTCTGTGGTAGGGCCTTTGCCGCCTGCTGACCGTCGCGAATCCAGTCGACCGTTACGCCCTGCAGACGCAGACCGACTTGAATGCCTTCGCCCACCAGGGCGTCGTCCTCGATCAGTAGCACGTGCATGTCTCAACATCCCGATTGCCGCAGC
>JAJUGG010000136.1 GCA_029268285.1 Ectothiorhodospiraceae bacterium
GCCGAGCACGGGGCGTAACTTCAACGAGATTCTGCGGGTGATCGACTCCTTGCAGTTGACCGACAACCACAGCGTGGCGACGCCGGAGAACTGGCAGCAGGGCGACGAGTGCGTGATCTTGCCCTCCATTACCGATCCCGAGGAACTAAAGCAGAAGTTCCCCAAGGGCTACCGTGAGCTCAAGCCCTATCTGCGCATGACCCCGCAGCCGGACAAGTAATCCTCTCTATCGCTCCTGTCGGAGCATCCTGCCCGAACGACGAGGTGCGACAGAGTCGCGCACCTCGTCGTTACGCGGTCCGCATCACGCAAAGCGCCGTCGCTGTTATACTGCCTGCCGTATCGCAATGCTCTAGAGGCCGTTGAGAGCCTGACCTCGTCGGCTCTTAGGGCTGTCTATTTTCTTCGTGGGTCGAGGACACGCTTTTGGAAGCTGTGCTGGCATGGGCCGGAATCGTGCTGGCTCGCCACATCGACGCGGTTTATCCGCTGCTGGTGCCCGGCGCTGTGGCGCTGGTCTATACGTTCTTGCCGCGTCACACGGCCGCGCGCGTGCGCGCGCTGACCACGGCGCTGACGCTCAGCTACGCGAGCTACACCCTGTGCCTGATCCTCGGTGCATGGTTTCTGGCTTGGCAGTTCTCCGGCGGCGGCGGACCCTTGCTGCGCGTCCACGTGCTGGTGCCGATTGCGGCTGTGTTCGTGTCGATACTCTGGCTGTTGTTGCTGCCGCGCCCAGACCGCGTCGAGGGGTGAAACGTGGCAGTACGCGCTCCCATCGGTGTGTTCGACTCTGGCGTCGGCGGGTTGTCGGTACTGCGGGCCATCCGCCAAGCGCTTCCGCACGAGGATTTGCACTATATCGCCGATTCCGCCTTTGTTCCCTATGGCGGACGCAGTGAAGCCGAGATTCTCGAGCGTTCGCGATTAATGACCCGCTTCCTGGTGGAGCGGGGGGTTAAGGCCATTGTCATTGCTTGCAATACCGCAACGGCCGCGGCCGCTATACGCCTGCGCGAGGAATTCGCCCTCCCTATCGTTGCGATGGAGCCAGCGCTCAAGCCTGCGGTGGCGGCCACGCGGAGCGGGGTCGTGGGCGTGCTGGCGACACCAGGCACCCTGGGTAGCCGCCGTTTTGCCAGCCTGGTGGAACGTTACGGACGCAGCGCTACCGTGATCACCCAGCCCTGCGTCGGGTGGGTCGAACTGGTCGAGAGCGGAGAGTTGGAAGGCCCTGTCACGGATGCGGCGCTAGAGCGCTATCTGCGGCCTTTGCTCGAAAGCAGGGCCGATACGCTCATTCTCGGTTGCACGCATTACCCGTTCCTGCGGCCGGCGATGGAGCGGTTGCTCCAGGGGGAGGTCGGCATCATCGACACGGGGCCAGCGGTTGCGCGTCAGCTTTATCGGGTGCTGGCAGAGCAAGGCTTGCTGCGTGGTGACGGGGAAGGGCGCGAGTATTTCTGGACCAGCGGCGACGCGACCAAAGTGCAGCCGGTGGTTGATGTTTTATGGCCGCGGCGGGTGCCGGTACAAAGCGCATCCGCTCGCGCAGCGACGGAAGATTTTCAATGACGCCTTGGCAACGCTATCAAGCCGATCTGCAACGTCCGGACTTCAGCTATGACCCCGCACAGGAGAACGCCGTAAAGCACTTACAGGCGCTATACGATGAACTGCTGACCGAGGAGAAGGGCGACGGGTCCTCTTCTCCGTTGGGGCGCCTGTTTGGC
Organism: Ectothiorhodospiraceae bacterium; assembly: GCA_029268285.1. Classification (GTDB taxonomy): domain Bacteria; phylum Pseudomonadota; class Gammaproteobacteria; order Nitrococcales; family AK92; genus JAJUGG01. The sequence continues at coordinate 1,734 of JAJUGG010000136.1, forward strand.
CGCTTCCGGCGTTCCGACCCGAGGCCGCCGGTGCGCGGGCTTTATCTTTGGGGCGGTGTCGGGCGCGGCAAAACTTATCTGGTCGATACCTTCTTCGAGGCGCTGCCGTTTGCGGAAAAGCGGCGTATGCACTTTCACCGCTTCATGCAGATGGCGCACGAGCAGTTGAAGAACCTGCGTGACACACAAAATCCGCTGCAACTGATCGGCGAGCGCTTCGCCGCAGAGACTCGCGTGCTGTGTTTTGACGAGTTCTTCGTGACCGACATCGCCGACGCGATGATCTTGAGCGGGCTGCTGCAAGCGCTGTTCGACAACGGCGTGACGCTGGTCGCCACCTCCAATATCGAGCCCGACGGGCTGTACCGCGATGGCCTGCAGCGCGAGCGCTTCCTACCGGCAATCGCGCTGATCAAACAGCATACCCAGGTGCTCAATGTGGACAGCGGTACCGACTACCGCTTGCGTTATCTGGAACAGGCCAAGGTCTATCACAGCCCCTTGAGTGTCGAGGTCGAACGCCTGCTCGAAGAGCAATTCGACCACGTCGCCGGTGAGCATGGTGAGCGCGACACCGCATTGGAGATCGAGGGGCGGCCGATCAGGGTGCGGCGCCTGTCCGAAGGCGTGGCGTGGTTCGATTTTACCGCGCTCTGCGACGGGCCTCGCAGTCAAGCAGACTACATTGAAATCGCACGGCTCTTCCACACGGTGTTCGTGTCGGACCTGCCTGAGCTCACCAGCGATCTGGATGATCAAACCCGCCGTTTCATCGCCTTGGTCGACGAGTTCTACGATCGCGGCGTCAATCTGATCTGCAGCGCCGAACGGCCCGCCGAGGCTTTGTACAGCGGCAAACGCCTCGCCTTTGCCTTCGAGCGCACGGTCAGCCGCCTGCAGGAGATGCAATCGAAGGACTACCTAGCCAGGCCGCATAAGCCTTAGCCGGAACCGGCCGATTACCGCTAGTAAGCTCTCCGGCTGCGCCGCGACGGGCCGGGAGAAATTTCGGCAAAACCGTGTCTTTCCCGGGCGTCTCCGCGCTCTTAGGTGCCGCCCCGGGCGGCGAAGCGTCCACCGGAACCGGTGTTTCATGTCGTCGAAGCCGGTGCTAGTCTGACAGTCCAAGTTGGCCGTTAGCCCAGAGGTTCTGGCATGACGGATCTCAAGGAGCGAATGCTGCAAGCCCACGGTGGAGCGCAGCGCTGGGGCGAGTTGGCTCGCGTCATGCTGAGCGTGTCCGTGGGTGGTTTGGATTTTCTCTCGCGCTTTCAGCTCAACCCTTTGCGGGACGTGGAGGTCACGCTGGCCGGGGACGGCCCGGAGCTGACCTTCAGCCCCTATCCACGAGCAGGGCTTTCGGGCGGATTCTCGCCGCATCGGGTGTGGCTGGAGGATGCCGCCGGGCAATGCGTATCGGAGCGGGTGCTGTCTGCCCCCATAGGGCAAGGGCTGCGGCGGAGCCTAGTCTGGGACGAGCTCGATGTGCTGGCCTATGCCGGCCTCTTGCTATCAGAGATCTTGCAGTTGCCGCGGTTGATCGCTACGGTCGAAGCCGAACTGGAAGAACTCCCGCCGCTCGGCTTTGCCGGCGAGCGCTGGCAGCGCTTGCGGCTGCGGTATGCGGAATCCGCCCCGCTGTCGGTCTCCGAGCATCTGCTATATCTGGATGGAGCCGGAATGATCCGGCGCATCGACTATGCCAGCGCACTGTATGGCGCCTGGTTCAGGGTTTCCCAGCTCTGGGACGGCCACGAGAGCGTGGCAGGATTGGTATTCCCAACTCGCTGCAGCATTCATCCCTGTATCGCGCCGGGCATCCCGATGCGAGCGACCGCGCTGACGTGGCTGGAGTTCAGCGACATCAATCCCATCGCTGCGGCGTACTCGGATATTAGCGGCCGGCCGGCGGTGTGAGTCGCTACAGCAACGCGCGGACATGACCGGCGACGCTGCGCGCCAGCGCTTGATGGTTGTAGCCGCCCTCAAGGGTGGAAACCAAGCGACCCTTGCAGTATTTGCGAGCTACTTTCACGATCTCGTCGGTAGCCCACTCGAAATCGCCATCGCGCAAGCGCAGGCCCGCCATCGGGTCCTCGACGTGGCCATCGAAGCCGGCGGAAACCAAAATCAGCTGCGGCTTGAATTTCTTCAGCGGCTCGATGATGCCGTCTTGAAAGATATAACGGAACTCGTTGCCGCCGGAGTCGGGCGGCAGCAGCACGTTATGTATGTTCATCCCGCCCTCGCCGCTGAAGAGGCCGGTACCGGGAAACAGGGGCGATTGGTGGATGGACAGATACAGATAGCCCGGCTTGTCACCGAGCATGCGCTGTGTCCCATTGCCGTGGTGTACGTCGAAGTCCACCACCGCCACGCGCTTGACCTTGTGTACCTCGCGCGCGTGCGCAGCCCCCACAGCGATGTTGTTGAACAGGCAGAAGCCCATCGCACGCGATGGTTCGGCATGATGCCCCGGCGGCCGCACCGCGCAGAAAGCTCGCACGGTTTCCTTGCCCATGACCGCATCCACAGCGGCGCAGACGGCGCCCGCGGCGTAGAGGGCCGCCTCGCCAGAAGCGGGGCAGACCATGGTGTCGGCATCGAGCGCGCGGTAACCGCGCTCGGGCATCTGCTGGAGCAGACGCTCGACGTAGCCACGCTCGTGAACCCGGCTTAGCTCTTCAAGGGTGGCAGGGCGTGCCTCCACGCGTTGCAGGAACTGGAACGCCGGGTCTTCCAGCGCGGCTAGCACGGCTTGCAGGCGGCCGATGTTCTCGGGGTGTCCCGGGCCGGTATCGTGCTGCAGACAGCTGGGATGGGTAATCAGCCAAGTCGTCACTGGCTAGCTCTCCGTGCGCCGAGCGTGATTGCTCTTTAGTCGGCAAAGAACTGCTGCTGGAAACGCACCGCCAGCGGCTCCCCGCCGCCCTCGGGAGCAACGGCGATATCGAAGCGCAGGTTTTGGCCGTCGTCGACTTTGAAGCTGCCGACGTAAAGCGGCTCGCCGTTGGTGCGTACTTCACGCATAGTTATGCGGGTATTGTCGCTGCCGTCAACGGTTTGCGCCTGCACGCGAGCTCTGACCGGGCGACCCTCTTCATGCACTGAAACCACCAGCACACCGCGCGTGCGACTGCGCAGTATGCCGTAGTCCCGGGCAACCTCCGGACTCAGGAAGCCGCTGCTGAAGGCGTTGTAGTGAACTTGATACGGCCCGAAGCTTTTCACCCGCTCTGCACCCGCCGGCAGCGCGCACACTAGGAGCAGGGCGAGGAGGGTGGCCAGCGCCGCCAGTCTCACGACGGCCTCCGCGTGTCGCGTTCGAAGCGGTACATGGCGACCTCCGCCAATACGTTGGGCAACACCCGGCTGAGCGCGCGCGCGCGATGTGCGTGGTCGAGCACGTGACGCTGCAGGATCCGCAGCCGCTTCTCTCGACACAGCGCCTCGAAATCCTTGATCGTGCAGAGGTGGATGTTCGGCGTGTCGTACCACGTGTGGGGCAGCGCCCCGCTCATGGGCATGCGGCCCTTGAGGGCCAGGTAATAGCGCAAGCGCCAGTGGCCGAAGTTGGGAAAGGTGATGATGCCTTGCCGGCCGACTCGCAGCATCTCGTCGATGAGCAGGTGCGGGTAGTTCACCGCCTGCAGCGTCTGGGTCATCACGACGTAATCGAAAGAGTCCGGATCGAAGTCGGAAAGACCCGCATCGAGGTCGGTCTGCAGTACGTTCACGCCGTTGCGCACGCAGGCGGCGACGTTGTCGGCATCGATCTCGAGCCCGTAGCCGCTGACGCCGCGCGTCTCCTGCAGGTGGCGCAACAGCTTGCCGTCGCCGCAGCCCAGGTCGAGTACGCGCGAGCCTGGCTCGATCCACTCGCTGATGATGGCAAGATCCGCTCTGAGCTCGCTCATGCGCCCACCCCTCGCGCGACACGGCCCATATAGGCGGAGAACACGTCGAAATAGGCCGGGATGTTCATCAGGAACGCATCGTGCCCCTGGCTCGCCTCTACCTCGGAATAGGTCACGTTCTTGTCAACATCCAGCAGCGCCCGCACGATCTCGCGCGAGCGGGCCGGCGAGAAGCGCCAATCGCTGGTGAACGAGACCACCAGGAACGACGCCTCGGTTCGGGCCAATGCCGCGGACAGATCGTGGCTGTATGGCGCGGCAGGGTCAAAGTAGTCGAGCGCCTTGGTCATGAGCAAATACGTGTTGGCGTCGAAGTGCTCGACGAAGCGCCGGCCCTGGTAGCGCAGATAGCTCTCCACCTCGAAGTCAACGTCGAAACTGAAGGTGGGCTTGCCGTTGGTTTGGCGCAGATCACGGCCGAACTTGGCGCGCATGGCGTCGTCGGACAGGTAGGTGATGTGCCCGAGCATGCGCGCTAGCGCAAGCCCGCGGTGTGGGGCGGTCCCGTGCTCGAGATAGCGGCCGTCGTGGAAATCTCGATCGGACAGAATCGCCTGCCGCGCAACCTCGTTGAAGGCGATGTTTTGCGCGGAGAGCTTGGGCGCGGCTGCGATGACGACGGCGTGTGCGAGCCGATCCGGGTAGTCCACCGCCCATTGCAGCGCCTGCATGCCGCCCAGACTGCCGCCGACCACCGCGGCCCAGCGCTCTATGCCGAGCGCATCGGCAAGACGCGCCTGGCTGCGCACCCAGTCATGCACGGTGACAATAGGAAAGTCGGCGCCGTAGGGGCGGCCGGTAGCCGGATTAATACTGGCAGGGCCGGTGGAGCCGTTGCAGCCGCCCAGGTTATTGCTGCATACCACGAAGAAACGATTGGTATCGATGGGCTTGCCCGGGCCTACCGCCGTTTCCCACCAGCCGGGCTTGCGATCCTCCGGCGAGTGATAGCCGGCCGCGTGGTGATCGCCCGACAGCGCGTGGCAAATCAGTACCGCGTTGGAGCGTTCCGCGTTGAGTTCGCCGTAGGTTTCGTAGACCAAGTCATAATTCGACAACTGGCGCCCACAGTCGAGCTCCAGCGGCTGGTCGAAATGAAGGGTCTGAGGCGTGACGAGGCCGACGGAATCGGCCGGGAGCGTCTTCTGCATCGGCTACGGGAGGCTCCTTAAAATGACGGACAAGTCTAAAGGCGGCCCGAGACGGTCGCAACCAACCAGGCCCCGAGGCCGTCGCGGCGTCAGCCGACCGCGGCGGCAAACTGCGCAATGGGCGGCAGCACCAGCATTTTAAGTACCTGGATGGCCAGTATCGCCACCAGCGGCGATAGATCCAGCCCGCCGATCGGCGGTATGACGCTACGGAACGGACGTAGCACCGGGTACGTGATGCTCTCGAGGAGCGCCGTGGCCGGATTGTACCCCGGTTGGACCCAGCTCAGGATGGCCTGAATGATAATCGCGAACAGATAAACGTTGAGAATGAGTTCAACTAGCTCGTAAACCGTGCGTACCACGAGATAGTCGAGCGGGAGCATCTCGCCGAAACGGATGAGGCTGAGGACGATCAGCGCGATGAACTGCAGCGCTATGATCAGCACCACGGCCGCCCAATCGATGCCGCCCATGCCGGGGATGACTCGGCGCAGCGGGCGCAGCACCGGTTGAGTTACCTTGACCAGGAACTGCGACACCGGGTTATAGAAGTCGGCCCGGACCTGCTGCAGGATCAGGCGTAGCAGCACAGCCAGGATGTACAGGTCGAACAGGGTGCCGATGACGAACACCAGCGGATTAGCCAGATAGCCGGAGCCCATTACTGCCCCCCCAGTTGATCGCCGAGTTCGGCGGCGCGGCGTGCCGCGGCGCGCACGGCTTTGTCGAAAAGTTCACGGATTCCACCTTGCTCCAGCACCTCCAGTGCCGCTTGCGTGGTACCGCCGGGCGAAGTGACGCGCTGGCGCAGCGTTGCTGCGTCCTCGCTACTTTCCAGTGCCATTTTGGCCGCGCCCAGCGCTGTTTGCAGGGCGAGTAGCCGCGCGGTGTTATCGGTGAGCCCGAGTTCGCGCGCGCTGTGTTCGAGCATCTCGATGAACAGGAAGAAATACGCGGGACCGCTGCCGGATACCGCGGTCACGGCATCCAGCAACTGCTCGTCGTCTACCCAGCGGGTGATGCCGGCCGCGCGCAGCAGAGACTCCGCGATATCGCGCTGCGCGGCGCTCACGCGGCTGTTGCCGTACAGCGCCGTAGCGCCGCTCTGCACCAGTGCAGGCGTGTTGGGCATGCAGCGCACGATCGCCGCAGAGCCGCCCAGCCAGCGGTCGAGGTCGCTCTCGCGGACCCCGGCCGCGATGGAGATGACCAGCGGCGCCCGGTGCGCGATGAGACC
>JAJUGG010000137.1 GCA_029268285.1 Ectothiorhodospiraceae bacterium
CAGCCCAAACAAGATCCTGCGCAATGGCATCGTCATCTCTGCTCTAGAACCTACGGCCTCGTTGCCGAAAACTTAAGCGCTGTCACAGCAACACTTCGAACTATGGCCATAAGCCCCGCGGTTCCGCAACGAAAAAAGGCGTGGGCGGCAATACCGTCCACGCGCCTTTGCTTCCGGAGCCGCGACCGGCGCTAGTGGCCGTCGCCGCTCAGCGGCTCGTCGGTCTGGAACACCTCCGAGTCCGCTTCACCGGTGACATGCAGGAAGCCGACCAAGCCTTTCTCGGCACGCGCCAAGGCGTGGTCGACCAGGGTGTACTGCCCCGGATAGTCGACCTTGAACTCGACCATGGTCGCGCCACCCGCCGGCACCAGGGTGGTCTGTACGTCGGTGAGCGGCGGGCTGGTCAGCGACGCCTCCTGGTAGACCTTGTCGAAGATCTCGCCGATGACGTGGAAGCTGGAGGTCGCGTTGGGGCCGCCCACGCCAAAGAAGATGCGTACGGTATCGCCTACCTCGGCCTCCATGCGGTGAATCTTGGTCAGCGCATTCATGTGCCCGTTGAACATGAAGTGCTGCGCCCGCTCTTCGAGCAGATTCTCGATCGAGAACTGATGATGCCCCAGGGCGCCATGCGGGCTGGAGGTATAGAGCTCGCCCTGCATAATGTAGAACTCCTTGTCCACCGGCTCGAGCCCGCCCTCGGGTTCGATGAGGATCATCCCGTACATGCCGTTGGCGATATGCTGCGCGACCATGGGCGTGGCGCAGTGGTAGACATACAGCCCCGGCTGCAGGGCCTTGAAGGTAAAGGTCTTGGACTCACCCGGAACCGCCTGTGTCGCCGCAGCGCCGCCGCCGGGGCCTGTGACCGCGTGCAGATCGATCGAGTGGATATGGCTGCTGTCCTCAGCGTTAGCCATATTGATGGTGATGGTATCGCCGACTCGGGCACGGATAAAGGGCCCCGGCACGCGGTCATTGAAGGTCCAGAAGGTGTAAGTCGAACCGTCCGCGAGCTGCCCCTTGATCTCGGTCGTTTCGAGGTCGACCGTCAGATGGCGCGGTTCGCGCTTGCCTACCGGCTCGCCGACCTCGTTCGGATCCTGCGCCAGCACCGGAGCCTGCTCGGCCTCGGACTGTGCCATCTGCTCGCCGACGACGAGCTGCCCGACCATGCCGGCAGCCTCGTGACCGGGCAGGCTGCAGATGTACTTAAAGGTGCCCGACTTGCCCACGCGAAAAACCACCGATGTGGATGAACCCTTGCCGGTAATATCCTCGGAATCGACGCCGAACTCCGGCACAGCGATGTCGTGCACGGCACCGTCGCCGTTGATCAGGTTAATCTGGACCACGCTATTTTCCGGCACATGAAGCGTCGGATTGATCTCGCCACGAATCGTCCCCGCACGCCCGACGAAAACCATTTTGCCGTTGGCAATACCGGTTTCGAGCGTAAAGGTTATGTCCGGCGTATAGGTAACGTTGCCGCTTCTAGATCCTTGCTGCGCAAGCGCGGGATTGAGAAAGAGCAACAGCATGAGCAAAACGATGAGCTGACGCATCGGCAGAGTGTTATTCAACATCGATCCCTTGGTCTCTTTTAAATCCAGTGAATGCAAGCCGCCCTCCCACGGTATGTATCAGCCCCGGAGACTTCAACGCCAGGGAACGTGAGGTAGTTCCATAACCGGTGATATTTAGCTCACATATCAAGACTTTGCCCCCTGCACGTGTGATCCAGGGCCGGAATTACGCCCAGGCGATCTCTAAGCTCCCGGCATCTTTCACAGCGGCCCCGCCGCCCGGGTTGGTATGACCGGCGCCAGGCCGCTCACTAGCCTGGATGCTCGCCTTGAAAACATGGATCTCTCTTATCGGGGCCTTCGGCCTGCTCGCTCACACGGCCGCCTTCGCTGAGCTCTCGCAACAGCAGATCGACGCCGTTTATGCCGCTCAACAGCAAAACGAGCCGACGATTCTCAGCCGCAACAGCGACGGTTCAGTCACCGTCCGCGGCGAACTGCTCGAACAGGAACTGGCCCCGCTAGGGCTGGCAACGGACGAAGCCGAGCTGTACTGGGTGGCGAACGAAGCCGATGAGGCAAGGGACGCTTCGCTCCTGCAAGGCACGGTGGTCAGCTTCCAGCACCTGACCGGCACGGTCTACGAGAGCGGCAGCGCGGTGTTCACCCGTCGCGACGACGGCCTGTACGAAGGGGAAGTCTTCGACCTGAGCGGCACCTACGCCATCGTCGCGGACGCTGAAGGCAATCGTCTGGTACAGCCGTCGCTAGACACGCCCACGCACGCCGGCGACTACTTTGACTACCAGGACACGCTACAGCGCCGTGGCGACGCCGGACAGCGGCTGACCGTGCTGGGCGCACTGGAGCAGCAGGGTTCCGGCGAATCGGCCACCATAGACGTGTTGGTGCTGCTAAGTGCCGAGCACGGCGGTCAGTACAACTGGCTGGACTATCAACTACCTCGCGCCAACGCGACCTTGAACAACGCCTTTGAGCGCCAGGGCATTCCGGCGCGCTTCGAGATCATCGGTCAAGAAGAGGTCACCTATTTCGGCACCGGCGATCTGCACCGGGATCTCGACAACGCTATCTACAGCCGCGGCTTCAGCGGCGAAACCGTGCAACAGAAGGCCGCGCGCTACGGCGCGGATATCACCGTCCTGGTTGTGCGCGACGGCAACTATTGCGGAGTCGCCCCGCTGCTCGCCAAGCGCGAAACGGCAATCACTGTCATCAAGGGCAGCTGCCTGCATTGGGGCCACGGTTACGCGCACGAAATCGGCCATTTGCTCGGTGCGGGCCACAACCCCGAGGACGGCAAGGGCGTGTTCGACTACTCCCATGGCCACTATGCGGCCAGCGGCGCGTTTCGCACCATCATGGCCTATCAACGCGCGGGCGCACCGACCAGCAGCTATCCGCTGATTCCGTACTTCTCCGACCCGAATACCCTGATCGGTAGCAACCAGGAACCGGCCGGCAGCGCGAAAGCCGATAATGTTCGGACCATTCGGCAGTTCGTGACGCGGATCGCCAACCTGCGCCAGCGCACCGACGGCGGCGCAGCTCCCGCAGCCACGCCCTCCCAGCCCACCGAGCCCGCGCCTAAGAAGAAAAGCGGCGGCGGCTCCATGGGCGGCGCCTTCATCGTCGGCTTGCTGGGCCTGGCGCTATTCGGCCGGAGGCGATAGGCTCCGTCAGGCTCGCCTACCGCCCAGCCCCGAAGCCAATACCGCGGGCGCGCCACCCATGGACGCGCCCGCGGTGGAAATTACTAAAGAGCGCTCCAGTAGTCGAAACGGTGCGAATTCATAAAAATGTCGCTCTTGCCCCCAAAACCCGAGGGAATTAGCATCCGGGGGATTCATTGAACAATAGCAAGATGTTACGCAATGGAATGCGCAACCATACCTAGCCCCGCCCCCAACAAGAAAATAAAGAACGCGATCCAACGTATCCGATGTATGCATGGGGTGGGCAAACAACCGCTCAAACTTCTCGTTGTCATGGCGCTATGCGCCTTGCCCGCTAAGGTTTTCGGCAACGATAGCGTGAGCTCGCAAATCGAAATCGCCGAAGCCCGAGTCGCTGACGCCCTGATTCAACTGCATGAAAAAAGCGAGCGCTGCGCCGAGCAAAGAACCGTTCTACCGGCAGACGCTTTCGATCATCTCGACATCCCTACCGAACATATAAAAACAGCGCTTATATACTTTCACACCAGAGCGGAGAACCAGTGCATCTCGTTGGAAGCCCATAAATTCGTCGGAGCGGCCAACGTGCTCGAGCGCCTCTTGCCCATGGAGAATGAGGCCTTGGACGACCTCAGATATTCTGATTTGGTCGTAGAAAGCTTCCTTGATGAGGTAGAGAAAGAAGCCGATTACTTGCAACTTCCTCAGCCAACGCGGGAGGCGCTTGAGGCGATCCCAGTCCTACGCCAACCATTCGAGCTGCTAGAGTCCGCCAAGAGCATCGGCCTCTTTTGAGGTTGCTTCTAAAGTCAGGGCCTTGGATCAAGAACCTCTCGACCACCGAAAATCACGTCCTGCGTCTCCTGCCTGGGGGGGGATTTCAAGCAGCCCGAGTTTGAAACCGAAATCCTGAGCAACGATTTCTCGTAGGTCCAACGTCATTCGAACGTCTTGCCGCTGCGTCCGACTGAAGTCGGACCTACGGAGGCAACGGCCAGTCACGGCCAGGAGCCGCTCCCACTGGTGTTCTAAGACTTTTGCCGTAGCAACGGCGCACCGCACCGAATGACTACTTCAGCCCGTTCAGCACTTCCTCGCCGGTAACACGGCGGTTTTCCACCGAGCTGGTCCACTTGCCCCAGAACTCCGGGTCTATCCCATCGCCGTTGCGGCCGAGTTTGCCGCGGCGGCGCTCGTCTTCCTCGGTTAGCACCTGGCTGGGCAGCGGCTCGAGGTGGCGGACATCGTCGGCGGTCATGCCAATCATTTCACCGACGCGCTGGCCGTAGTCGTCGTGGATCAGGAACAAATGCCAGAGCATGCGCTCCTGTACGTCGCGCTCGCACTGCTTCAGCGCGTCGCCAATGTTCTTGACCAGGTCGTCACGCTCCCAGTCCATCATGGTCTCGTAGCGCCCGCGCGCTTGGACATAATCATTGCGGCGCTCGATCACGCTGCGGGTAAGCCGCCCCTTCACCTCCGGCGCGCGGTATGGCGTCTCGCGAGGCGATTCCTGCAGGCCGTTGTGCAGCGACGGCTCGTAGTTCACATGCGGGTTCTGCCCCTCGGCCAAGTCAACGCCATAAGACATCTGCCCGCCGCGCTGGTTGGTGGCCACCGTGGCATTTTTCGGCTGATTCACCGGTAGCTGCAGGTAGTTGGGACCCACCCGATAGCGCTGCGTATCGGAGTAGGAGAAGGTGCGGCCCACCAGCATCTTGTCGTCCGAGAAGTCGAGCCCGTCCACGAGTACGCCGGTGCCCATGGCGATCTGCTCGTTCTCGTTGTGGAAGTCCTCGATATTGCGGTTGAGCGTCATCACGCCGACGTGACGCAACGGGAAATCGCGCTCCGGCCAGATCTTAGTGTCGTCGAGCGGGTCCCAATCGAGTTCCGGATGCTCATGGTCTTCCATGATCTGCACATATAAATCCCATTGCGGATAGTCGCCGCGCTCGATGGCCTCGTACAGGTCCTTGGAGGCGGAGCCCAGATCATGGGCCTGGACCTTGGCTGCTTCCTCGGCAGTAAGGCTGGCGACACCGCAGCGCGGCAGAAAGTGGTACTTCACCAATACCGTGTCGCCGTCGGCGTTCACCATTTTGTAGGTGTTCACGCCGAAGCCTTCCATGTGCCGATAAGAAGCCGGAATACCACGCGGACTGAAGAGGTGCGTGAGCATGTGCATCGACTCCGGCGTCTGGCTCATGAAGTCGAAAATGCGATTGGGCTCTTGGCGGAAGGTCACCGGATCGGGCTTGAGGGCGTGGATGACGTCCGGGAACTTGATGGCATCGCGGATGAAGAAGATCGCCAGATTGTTTCCGACCAAGTCCCAGTTGCCGTCCTCGGTGTAGAACTTTACGGCAAAGCCGCGCGGATCGCGCGCCACCTCAGAGGAGTCGCGCCCACCGATCACGGTGGAGAAGCGTATGGCCAGCTCGGTTTTCTTGCCGGGCTCTTGGAACAGCTTGGCGCGGGTGTACTTGGAAGCCGGCTCGTCGCCGATCTTCCCGGTAGCCTCAAACTCGCCGTAGCAGACGAAACCGCGTGCATGTACCACACGCTCGGGAATGCGTTCGCGATCAAAATGGCTGATTTTCTCGAGGAACTGGTAGTTCTCGAGCGTCGCTGGGCCGCGGCTTCCGACTGTGCGCTGAGCTTGGTTATTGGTAACCGGATGCCCCTGACGGTTAGTCAGAATGCGGTCGGGAGACTTCCTGTCTTGGTCGCGCATCATGCACTCCTTTGCGTCTTAGCGCCGTTCAACAAAAAAGCGGGGGTTCGCTAGGCAGTAGGGGTCGACCTCATTCGGTTCGCCCCCTCCATCCCTGCAACGCCGCAGCCGCCGCGTCGGCGCCCAGGGCTCGCGCGAGGTGCGAGGCCGTATGCCCGTCCTCCGTGGATAGCGCCGGATCCGCGCCATGCGCGAGCAGCAACTCCACCATTTCCACGCGATCGAACATGGCGGCAAACATCAGCGGCGTCTTGCCATCGGCGCTACGTGCGTTGGCCATAGCGCCATGGCGGAGCAGCAGTTGCGCCATTTCGATATCGCCTTTGAAGGCAGCCCCGGCAAGCGGCGTCAGCCCGCGGTCATTGGCAAGTTCAGGGTCGGCACCATGCTCCAGCAGCAACCGGACCAGATCATGATGGCCGTGGTAACTCGCCAGCATGAGTAGGCTGTCGCCTTTGCTGTCGCGCAGGTTGGGCACCAGCCCCATATCCAGCAGCGTGACCAGACGCGCCGTTTCCCCGACGCGCACGAGTTGGAACAATTCCTGCGCGAGCGCCAGCGTTTCCTCGTCCAATACAGGGCGTGCCGACGCGGTTCCTGGAGGGCCTGCCATACTCATCCGCCTATCTGCCATCGCTATTTAGCGCCTCCTATGGATTACCGCGGACGGCGCATAGAGCTCTTAGGTGGTGTCAAACTCCTCCTAATCCAGGCTTGACAGCGTAAGAAAAACGTTCGCGCCAGCATAGAATGTTGCATTTGCAGTATCCGGAGCATAAATTGATGCAAATGCTACTTGGAGGCAGAGCATGGACCTTGCCACCACGCGCGTGGTCGATCGCGCTGAAGTCCTGAAGAAAGCGCTGCTCAATGCCGGGCGGGCGCTAGGCTTAACGCAGGCGGAGCTGGCGGCGGCAATCGGTAAAGACCGTTCCACCCTCGCCCGCGGCCGCATCGATCCGGATAGCAAGACCGGCGAGCTGGCACTGCTGCTGATTCGATGCTATCGCAGCCTTTACGCGCTGATGGGTGGCGATCAAGAGCACATGCGGCACTGGATGCACACCCAAAACCTACACACCGGAGGCGTCCCGGCCGAGCAAATCCGTAGTGTGCAGGGCCTGATGCAGGTCCTGCTTTACCTCGACGCTATCCGGGGCCGCTAGCGCTGCATAACTAGCCATGCGGCCGGCATCGGCTTCGCGGCGCGCGGGGGGAGGGGCGCACACTAAGAATGCCGAAAGGCCGCTCTAAAGCGTCGCACGACAAACCTAAAAAGGACGAACAGGAATGTCGAAGATATGGGAGGCTTGCGCCGCGCAGGTGCAACCGGGCCCCCTCCACGGGCGCCTGTATCGGTTAGTGGAAAGCCAGGAACAGATTGCCACGACCGAGATCGTCGACACACTGGACGAACAGGCCGTTCTCGAAGAGATGCTGGAGGGCACCAAGCCGCCATCCCCGGCCGCGGACGACTTGCATTATTTGTTGCGCACGCCGTTCCGCTACCCGCCTCTGCCCCACGGCTCGCGGTTCGGCACCCGCACCGAGCCCAGCCTTTTATACGGTGCCCGCGGCGTCGCGACCATGTTGGCCGAGGCGGCTTTTTATCGCTTGCTATTCTGGCACGGCATGAGCAAGCCTCCATCCGGTCCGATCACTACCCAGCATACGGCCTTCACCGCCAACTACCGCACCGAGCGCGGCTTGAGACTCCACGCGCCGCCTTTCGATACCTATCGCGAGACCCTCGCCAGCCCCAGTGACTACAGCGAAACCCAAGCTTTGGGCGCGGCCATGCGGTGCGCGGGCGTCGAAGCCTTTGAGTTTCTCTCGGCGCGCGACCCAGACGGTGGCCTTAACATTGCCCTCTTCACGCCGCTGGCGCTCGCCAGCCGCCGACCGCTCAACCGCGACCGTTGGGTGTGCCGGACTGAAGCAGCGCGGGTGGAGTTTCTCGACGAAGCTGCGCGTGCCGTTTACGACTTCGATCTCTCGGTTTTCCTGGTGGATGGCCGACTACCCAGCGCCGCAGCCTGATTCCTTCCCAACCAAACGCCGATAACTGCGCGGCG
>JAJUGG010000138.1 GCA_029268285.1 Ectothiorhodospiraceae bacterium
CCGTCGCCGTACGGCCCGGCATGGCGACCGGTATCGTCCGGGTCAAAGTGGCCGCCTGCTGCGGCGGCCGCCGTCATCTCACCATCCTTCTCAGCCGGCTCGCAGCTGCCGTTCTCGTGCAGGTGGAAACCGTGCGGCCCGGGCGGCAAGCCCGACAGGTCCGGCTCCAGAATGACGCCGTCGGCGCTCTCTTTGAGCGTAACAGTACCGGCCTTGTCGCCCACGCCTTGCTTGCCGACCTGATAGATGTCGACGACGATCTCCGCCGCATACAACTGTCCAGCCGCTGCCACTGCAGCCAAGCCCAGTATCCAGCGCATGCGCTCCTCCAATACCTGGTTTTTCGGGTTTTATTCTTCCAGACGGAAGCCTAGCTTCACGCAGACCTGCCAGTGGCCGATCTTGCCGTCGACAATATGCCCGCGCGTTTCCGTCACTTCGAACCACTCCATCAGCCGCATGGTTTTCGCCGCGCGCGCGATCGCATTCTCAACGGCGTCTTCAATGCTGGTCTTGGAGGATCCGATAACTTCGATGCTGCGATAAACGTGCTCGCTCATAACCCCTCCCTGGTGAGTTGTTCCTCCAGATGTGGGGGCGTGCGCGGTGCAGGCAAGCAAGCGACAAAACCGACTTGCGGGCACCGTCCGGCTCGTCGAGAATCGAGGCACGCCTCAAAACCGTGGAAGATCCGAGTGAGCACTAAACTAAGCCTGCACGACCTGGCGCTGCTGCTGGTCGAGCCCTCCCGCACCCAAGGCCGCATCATCGCCGAACAACTGCGCGAAGTCGGTCTCCACAAGATCGAGATCGCACATACCGGTGGCGAAGCGCTGGAACTCATGTTGCATCATGTCCCCGACCTGGTGGCCAGCGCCATGTACTTCGACGACATGACCGGCGCCGAGCTGGTTGAAACCATGCGTAGCCGCGATCAACTGGCGGATGTGCCCTTCATGCTGGTGTCCAGCGAGCGTCACGTGCGTGAGCTGGAACCGGTACGCCAGGCGGGTGTGCTTGCCATACTCCCCAAGCCGTTCCGGCTCGAGGACCTCAAGCGCGCGCTCTACGCCAGCCTGGATTTCATCAATGCCGAGGAGCTCGAGCTCGACGACCTGGAGCCGCAGGACCTGCGTGTACTGATCGTCGACGACAGCCGGATGTCCATGCGCTACATCACGCAGGTGTTTTCCAACCTCGGCGTCGAGCATATCGTGCAGGCCGCCAACGGGCGAGAAGCCGCCGAACGCATCCGGGACGAGCGCTTCGACCTAGTCGTAAGCGACTACAACATGCCGGAAATGGACGGCGAGCAACTGGTGCATTATATCCGCCAGCTCAGCGACCAACAGGAACTGCCGGTGCTCATGGTCACCGGCGAACAGGATGAATCGCGCCTGGCGTCGGTGCGGCAGGCCGGCGTCTCCGCGCTGCTCGACAAGCCCTTCGACTTGGCCACCGCACGCGAACTCATCCGGCGGGTTTTGAGCCGCTGATCGTAGCCTGCTGCAACCTGACCGGCCCAGGCCACGCCACTAGCGTGTCCGCCGCTATTCCACGAACGGCCACACCGCCCCCAGCACTACACCGTACACCACGTTAGCTAGCAGAGCCGTGAGTGGCGTGTTGTGGCCGTAATGCGTACCGAAGGGGCCTGGCGGTTCCAGCCGCCGATAGTATGTAGGCCCGTCCACGTCGGAGGCCATGCGAGGGTGTATGTGCGGCAACAGCGGCAGCGCGACAACGACCAGAAACAGGCCGTGCAACAGCCCCAGCAAGCCGCCCAACCACCAGCTCCCGTGGCCGAGCTGGGCAAACGCGAAGAAATACAGCAGCGCGAACAGCCACCCGCCGATCAAGTAAACGACCATTCCCAGCACGATGGCGCGGTGGCGGTTGCCGGTAAAGAGCGTGCCGATCAACATCGGCAAGTTGAGGCGCGACCAGCCCAAGCCGACACTGGCCTGCAGCACGGTGATCATCGCCGCGCTCGCCACCAGCCCCCAGAGCAGGGCTTCGGCCAGCCGCTCAGTCATTACTGTCTTCCTCCCCCGAGTCGACGCCCGCCAGCGCCAAGGCCGCGTCGATCAGTCCGATATGCGTGAAGGCCTGCGGGAAGTTCCCCAGCAACTCACCGCTGCGTGGATCGATTTCTTCGGCGAACAAATCAAGATCATTGGCAAAACCGAGCACGTGCTCGAATAGCTCGCGTGCTTCGTCGCAGCGTCCCGCAAGCACGAGATATTCCACCATCCAGAAGCAGCAAACGCCAAACGCGCCCTCCTCTCCAGCCAGTCCGTCGAAGTCGGGCGGGTAGCGCCGCACCAGCCCATTCTCCATCAGCCGGTCACGAATTAGCTTATAGGTGCCCGCCATTCGGGGATGTTCGGCATCGATGTAGCCAACGCGCACGAATTGCAGCAACGCGGCGTCCGGCTCATCGCCCTCGAATACCGCAACGTAGGCATTGAGTGTTTCATTGAAACCGCGCGCCTCGATCGCCGCGGCGATTGCATCGCGCTCGGCCCGAAACGCCTCCACATCGATGTCGAGATACCCCTCCCGGTGTAGCCGCAGCAAGCAGTCCAAGGCGACCCAGCACATCATTTTGGAATAGGTGTAATGACGCGGAACCCCGCGCACCTCCCAAATGCCGTGATCAGGCTCGCGCCAGCGTCGGCATACGGTTCTGCCAAAACCAAGCAACAGGCGGGACTCGAAGCGATCCAGTGCGCCGTGTCGACGCGCGTAATCATAAGCTGCCAACAGAACCTCGCCGTAGATATCGAGCTGCAGCTGCTCGTCCGCGCCGTTGCCGATCCGTACCGGCGCTGCCCCCCGATAGCCTTCCAGGTGCGAGAGCTCCTGCTCGGGCTGAGGCTGCTCGCCGTGCACGTCGTACAGCACCTTGAGCTCCGGCCAGGTCAGGCGCGTCGCATGAAGCAGCCAGGAGAAGAAATCGGCACCGGCCTGATGAAAGCCGATATCGTCGAAGGCACGAAGGGTGAAAGCCGCGTCGCGCAGCCAGCAGTAGCGATAGTCCCAGTTTCGCGCCGTGCCCGGCGCCTCCGGCAAGGAGCTGGTGGGGGCTGCGACCACTGCGCCGGATAGCGCATACGTCAGCGCTTTGAGCACCATGCTGCTGCGAAATACCTGCTCCCGGTACGGGCCGCTGTAAGAAAAAGACTCTCCCCAATGCCTCCACCACTCCATCGTAGCTAGCAGCCGCTGATGAGCATGTTCTCCGAGCGGCGGGGCCACTAACATGTCTTGATGCGCCATGGCGAGGGAGAAATGCCGGGCATCACCGACCTGCAGACGCAGGCGTCCCTGCAAGGCAGCGCCGGCGGCCTGCTCCAGCGGACACTCGGCTTGCAGTAGGACGCGCCCGTGGTTCACCGGCACAGTCCACCCCAATCCGCGCCGCCACTCCAGGCTCGACGGACGTCGCCCATAGTCGGGGCGAGGCGCAAACCACACCTCGACGTTCACTTCGCCCTTGAGCACCTCGATTCTTCGCAACAGCTCCCGCGAAGGCTGCAATTCGTTCATCAAGGGCGAATGATGGAGCAGCACCAGGCAATCGGTGAGACGCAACACCCCGCGCTCGGTGGTGAATGTCGTCTCCAGCACCAGCGCATCGTCGCGATAGCGCCGACTGACCGCGTAAGGCTCGGCGGGCCGGATCTGGAATCGTCCGCCGCGCTCGACGTCGACAAGGGCGGCAAACAACGAGGGCGAGAAAAAATGCGGCAGGCATAGCCAGTCGATACTGCCGTCTCGGGAAACCAACGCAGCGGTGCGACCGTCGCCGATGAAACCGTAGTCGCCTATGGAGGGATAGCGGCGGCTTACAGCAGAGCCGGCTCGCACGCTTGCCGTTGAAACAGCGCTTTCTTCCGTGCCTTTAGAGCCTCCGCAACGCACTTCGACGCAACATCCAGGTCATTTCCAAGGAGCTCATTTGACATAAGGCCTTATACGGAGTAGTTAAATAAAGGTCTCTCCGAATCCCTTACGTCCGAGCTCACGCCCGCAGAGCGATTCGGACAGACTCCCATTGGCAAGATGCCTTGCTCCCAATGGCCACGGGCCCAATATCAGTGGATAACCCCACAGGTGTTATGGTTACCGGCGCGCATTGGATGCCTTCCCTGCCGGTTACCTGGGAACCGCCTCGCAATGGATTGATAGCCAGAGGGTGCAAGGCCTTCTGAGAGGTGCTAGATGCTGCGCAAGCTTGACCGAGACAGTAAACGTCAGAATCGACTGATCGTGGTATCGAATCGCCTGCCGATGAGCTTGACTCAGGAGGCCGACGAGCATTGGACGGCCAAGCCCAGTAGCGGCGGCTTGGTGAGCGCCATGATGCCTGTCCTGCGCCGTCAGGGCGGCGTTTGGATCGGCTGGCCGGGCACGGTCGATGCCAGCCGCGAACAAGTGGCCCCGGCTTTGGAACAGGCGGCCCGCGAGACTCGCTGCAGCTTCGAGCCGGTGATGCTGACGCAGGAGGAGGTGGAGGGGTTCTATCACGGCTTCTCGAACGAAGTGATCTGGCCGCTATTCCATGATCTCTTCACTAACTGCAATTTCGACCCGAGCTACTGGCACTGCTACGAGCGCGTCAACCATAAGTTCGCCGAAGCCGTTGCCAACGTGTACCGCCCCGGCGACTTCATCTGGGTCCACGACTATCACTTGATGGATATAGCGGATGCGCTGAAGCGCATGGGCCTACAGGCAAAGACGGGATTTTTCTTGCACACGCCGTTCCCGCCCCTGGAGATATTCCTCAAGCTGCCCTGGCGCTTCGAAATTCTGCGCAGCCTGCTGCAGTTCGACTCCATCGGCTTCCAGACGCTGCGCGACCGGCGCAATTTCCTGCAGTGCGTGCGCGCACTGTTCAAGCTGCACATCGACGGCGCCGGTTCGGTGGTGCAATTGCACGTCACAAACCAGGATCCGGAGTGGTCGACGCTGTTCGACAATGAAACGGCCGTCGAGCGTGATATCTGTGTCGGCAGCTTCCCTATCGGGATCGACTACCAGACGCTGGCGGAACTGGCCGAGCAGGAACCGACCGCTGCCAAGGCGGCGCGCCTCAAGGACGACCTCAGCGGCCGGCAGATGATCCTCGGCGTAGACCGTCTCGATTACACCAAGGGCCTGCCCAACAAGCTGCAAGCCTTCCGCAACGCGCTCGAACGCTATCCCGAGCTTCGCGGTCGCATCAATCTGGTCCAGCACGTGATACCGAGCCGCAGCGACATCCCAGAGTACCGGCAACTGAAATTCGAGTTGGAACACCTGGTCGGCGAGATCAACGGCCAGTTCACCGAGTCGGGCTGGGTGCCCATTCACTACATGTACCACAGCCTGCCGTTCGAGGATCTGGTGGCTTACTACCGCGCTGCCGACATGGCCTTGATCACTTCACTGAAGGACGGCATGAACCTAGTTGCGAAGGAGTACTGCGCGGCTCAAGTCGACGAAACAGGCGCGCTCATCCTGAGCGAGTTCGCCGGCGCCGCGGCACAACTGCAAAAAGGGGCTTTGCTGGTCAATCCGCACGACATCGAGCAGGTCGCGGACGGAATCTACTCCGCCTTCAAGATGCCGCAGCTTGAGCGACGCAACCGCATGCGCGCGCTGCGTCGCACGGTACGCACGCAGGACGTATACCGCTGGGCGGATACTTTCCTCACGGTGACCACCAACCGCGACCCCGTTCATGTTCCTTATACGGAAGATTATCTTCCGCGCGCGCAATAGCTCGTCCCGGGCGCCCAGCGCTGTGTGACGGCTGGGGGTCGAAGCAGGCCGGTGCGGGTGCATGGAGCATGGCTTTTTGAGCCGCAGCCCGCACGCTCGCCATAAGTCCGGCATTCGTCACGCGGCGCCTGGCAGCGCACTGCCTGCCGCCGCGCCATTCCGCCCAGGACTCCCGATCAAAGCTTGCCCTCCTCGCGTGGACGCGCCAGGATAGCGGCGCCGGTTGCTCTTGCGCGAGCGCCGACACCAAGGGCGCAGCCCCGGCCTGGCGCAGAACACGATTACGAATGAACGAACTCAAAGCCCAAGATCTGGAATGCCTGCGCGGCGACTACCTCTTGTTCGAGGCATTATCCGTATCGCTGCGTGCGGGTGAAGTGCTATACGTCGAAGGACCCAACGGCGCAGGAAAAACCACACTGCTCCGCATGCTCGCCGGCCTCAGTCTGCCGGAAGCAGGCGAAGTGCTGTGGAACGGCGAACCGATTCGCCGCTGCCGCGAGCAATACAACGCGGAGTTGGTATATATCGGACATCAACCCGGCATCAAGGCCGGGCTGAGCGTGCGCGAAAACCTGCGCCTGGCACCGAGGCTACGCGGCGACATAGAGGCAGCTGTTGAGCATCTCGGCATCGGCATCAAGCTCGACGAGCCGGTCCATACCTTGTCAGCCGGCCAGCGCCGCCGTGTCGCGCTGTGCCGCCTGATGCTGCAGCCCGGCGCGCTGTGGATACTGGACGAGCCTTACACTGCGCTCGACCGCCGCGGCATCGAGGTCGTCGAAGCACTCATCGCGCAACACGTAGCGGCCGACGGCATGGTCGTGCTGACTTCGCATCAGCCGCCGACGCTGGCGGGTGTCGACGTACGACGCGTCGCGTTGGGGGCGGCATGAATCAAGATTCTCTAGGCAAAGCGCTGTACGCGCTGATACGACGCGACCTGCTGCTGGCTTATCGCTCGCGCGGTGAATGGCTGAATCCGCTGGTTTTCTTCATCATCGTTGCCAGCCTGTTTCCGCTGGCCACTAGCGCCGAGCAGCAAGTGCTCGCCCTGCTAGGGCCCGGTGTTATCTGGGTAGCGGCCTTGCTGGCGACGCTCTTGTCGCTGGACGGGCTGTTTCGCGCAGACTATGAAGACGGCTCGCTCGAACAGTGGCTGCTATCGCCGTATCCCCTGCCCCTGATCGTGCTCGCCAAACTCTGCGCACATTGGTTGACGACAGGACTGCCCCTGCTCATCGCTGCACCCGTGATGGCGGTCCTTTTGCGCCTACCCGATACCGCTATCGCCACCCTGGTCGCCACACTGGCCCTGGGCACACCAGTGCTGAGCGCCATCGGCTCCATCGGCGCGGCTTTGACGGTAAGCCTGCGCCGTGGCGGCATGCTGTTAGCCCTGCTCATTCTGCCTCTCTACGCGCCGGCGTTGATCTTCGCCACCATGGCCATCGACGCAGCTATCCACGGCCTGCAAACCACGGGGCACCTGCTCATTCTCGGCGCCATGCTAGTACTGTCGGTAATGTTCGCGCCACTCGCCGCCGCCGCGGCCTTGCGCATTAGCTTGGATTGAGGCGCTAGCCTCAATTCCGTGGCTACCGGCTGCTGTAGATACTGTGGCACCAGTGCTTCTCACATGATGCGAGCCGCAGGTTCCCTGTGCCAGAGGTGCGCCCTACGGAGCAAACGGCTCGCTGCGTGTCCCGCTTTCTCCCGCAAGGCTCGGCGGCCGTGAAGGGGATGAACCCAGCGCCCAACCGCAGCACCATGCGCCCCCCGCCGACCTTTCTCCGTGTCTCCGTGGTTTAACCCCAGCCTTACGACAGGTTGGAAGCCCTGGTGCTACGCACCCCTAGCAAACCCCCGCGACTATACCTGCTCGGCAGGGGCGGCGCCGCGCCGCAAGACGACCCAACCCCCCGTAGCGTACCGCGTTGCGGCAGAGTCGCCGGGGCGGCGGGCCGTTAAGTGCGCATGCGTGCCAGTGCTTCGGTGAAGCGCTGTTCCAGTTTATTCCTCTGCTCGGTCGGCGCCGGACCTGCCTGTAGCCACTGCAGCTCCAGGCTCTGCGCGACATCGGCCGACTCTTGGCGCAGGCCTTGCGCCAGCCCTTCGTTGAGCCGCTGCACCTGTAAATCCATGCG
>JAJUGG010000139.1 GCA_029268285.1 Ectothiorhodospiraceae bacterium
ACGTTGACCGGGTGACCGGTGAAGAGAGGCTTCTTGCAGCGGCCGCAATGGCCCTTGTCGTTCAGGCGCGCAGCCGGCACGCGGTTGACGGCGTCGCAATGCGGGCAAACGACGTGCAGCGGGTCGGACACGGCGATCTCCTCTGGATTCAGCTTTTGCTCTTGAAGAATATACGCCAAGAGCGCCTGGTCGTTCAGCCGTGCCGGGCTTCGTTGCGCGGGCCGGTGATGCTGCCGGAGCGCCGCCTCCGGAAGTTTCCGCCCGGCGTGGGCAGAATCAGGCCGCGCGTCTGGCGCTCGACCAGCGATGCATAGTAGCCCTGGGCCGCAAGCAGGTCCTCGTGTCGACCGGACTCGGCGATGCGGCCGTCGCGAATCACCACGATGCGGTCGGCATTGACGACGGTCGAGAGGCGGTGGGCGATGACGAAGGTGGTACGGCCGCGCATGAGCTCTTCCCGCGCATCCTGGACCTGGGCCTCGATCTCAGGGTCCAGGGCCGAGGTCGCCTCGTCGAGAATGAGTATGGGCGGATCCTTGAGCAAGGCGCGAGCGATGGCGATGCGTTGACGCTCGCCGCCGGAAAGGCGACCGCCGCGCTCGCCGATGATGGTGTCGTAACCGTGCTCGAGCTTGAGGATGAAGTCGTGCGCATTAGCCGCGCGCGCGGCCTGCTCGATCGCGTCGCCGGAAGCGTCCGGCCGGCCGTAGGCGATGTTGTCGCGGATGCTCTCGTTGAAGAGCAGCGCGTCCTGCAGCACTACGCCGATCTGTTGGCGCAGGGTGTGCTGCTTGAGCGTGCGCAGGTCGTGGCCGTCGACGCGGATGCTGCCTGCGACGGGGTCGTAGAAGCGCTGCAGCAGCGCCATGAGCGTGCTCTTGCCGGCGCCGCTGGGACCGACGATGGCAATCATCTCGCCGGGCGAGACGTGCAGATCGATGTCCTTGAGCAGCAGGCCGTCGTCCTTGTCGTAACCGAACTTGACGTGATCGAAATCGACTTGGCCCTTGAGCGGCGGTGCATCCACGGCGTCGGGCGCATCCTCGATCATGGGCTTGGCGTCGAGGATGGAGAAGATCTGCTCCAGTGCCACGCTGGCGTTGTGAAGGATGCGATATATGCCGGTCAGGCCCTGCACCGGCCCAAACAAGCCGCCTACATAACCGAGGAAAGCAATCAGGGTACCCACGGTGATGTCGCCGGCGACCACCAGCCAGCCGCCGAAGCCGATAGCGACGATGCGCGCCAGCGCCACCGTGAGATTCTGCAGCGCGCCCACCGCGGAGTCGAAGCGCACGCCACCGATAACGACCTGATTGGTGCTGTGCACGTCGTCGAGAAAGCGGCGTCGCTCGGCGTGTTCCATGGCGAAGCTGCGCACCGTGATAATGCCGGACAGCACCTCGTTGAAGCGCGCGTAGATCTTCGCCCAGTTGTCCATCAGCACGCGCTCGCGCCGCGTCTGGGTGGGGGCGGCGAGGGCGGCGATGAGCGCGGGCAAGGGCGTGAAAGCGAGCACGACCAGCGTCATGCGCCAGTCGAGCTGCACCATCGCGACAATGGCGATACCCAAGTAGGCGATTGCCGGCAGCACGTTGAAGGCGATCTCGCTCACCGCGCCAATGAAGCCCTGAATGCCGCGGTCGAGTCGGGTCATGACGGCGCCGACGCCTTCGCGGTGCTGCGCGTAGAGCGGCAGTTCGTGCAGGCGCGCGACGGTAGCATCCAGCAGGCCGTAGTGCAGACTGAGTCGAGTGCGCCAAGTCAGCCAGTTGGAGGCGAGGGTGCCGAGCTCGCGCAGCAGCGTGAGGCCGAGCAGGCCGCCGACGCCGAACAGCACAGCCTGCCACGCTTCGCTGCCGGCCAGGCCGTCGAAGATGTACTTCATGACCAGCGGCTCGAGCGCGTTGATGACTGCAATCACCAGCGTCGCCAGCAGGATTACGACAATGAGCCAGCGCTGGTTGCGCGCAAAACCCAGCGCGCGGCGCAGGCGGGACCACTGCA
Source organism: Ectothiorhodospiraceae bacterium (assembly GCA_029268285.1). Taxonomy (GTDB): domain Bacteria; phylum Pseudomonadota; class Gammaproteobacteria; order Nitrococcales; family AK92; genus JAJUGG01. The sequence goes on from JAJUGG010000139.1 coordinate 2,008, forward strand.
GGGCGTAGCTCATGGCTGCGGCCGCATCGAGGGCGTAGGTAGAGGGGCGCAACAATGCGTGCTTGCAAAGTCCCGCCCGCGGGCGTCATCGTGGGAGGCGATGCCCGTGCCTGCGTTCAAGCTCGCGGGGGTGGCATGCAGTCTGTAGAATCGATGCTCAATCACGCGTTCAGCTCTGCTTCGGGAGGTGGTCATGGCACAGCTTTCTCGAGAACAGGTCGAGTCGGCCCTTTCAGCATTCACTGATCCTTATTTGGGCGAGGATCTGGTCAAAGCCAAGGCGATCAAGAACATCGCAGTCGACGGCGACGCGGTGAGCGTGCAGGTGACCTTGGGTTTCCCGGCGGCCGGATATCGCGAGCAGCTCGCACGCGAGCTGCAGCAGCACCTGCAGCAGGCGACCGGCGCCGCGCGCGTTTCGGTCGAGGTGGACTGGGAAATCACGGCCCGTGCCGTGCAGCAGGGCCTCAAGCCCATGGCGGGCATCAAGAACATCATTGCCGTGGCTTCCGGCAAGGGCGGAGTGGGCAAGTCCACCACCGCCGTCAATCTGGCGCTAGCGCTGGCAGCCGAAGGGGCGCGCACCGGCGTGCTGGATGCCGATATTTACGGCCCCAGCCAGCCGCGCATGCTGGGCTTGGAGGGGCGCCCGGAGAGCAAGGACGGCAAGAGCCTGGAGCCGATGGAAAACTACGGCGTGCAGGTCATGTCGATCGGCTTTCTGATCGATGAAGAGCAGCCCATGGTCTGGCGCGGCCCCATGGTCACCCAGGCGCTCACGCAGCTTCTCAACGATACCCGCTGGCGCGATCTCGATTACCTGGTGGTGGATCTGCCGCCGGGCACCGGCGATATTCAGCTCACGCTGTCGCAGAAAGTGCCGGTTACGGGGGCTGTCATCGTCACCACGCCGCAGGATATTGCGCTGCTCGATGCGCGCAAGGGCCTCAAGATGTTCGAGAAGGTCAATGTGCCCGTGCTCGGTATTGTCGAGAATATGAGCACGCACATCTGCAGTAACTGCGGCCATGAGGAGCACATCTTCGGCGCCGGCGGTGGCGTGCGCATGGCCGAGCAGTATGGCGTGGACTTGCTCGGCTCGTTGCCGCTCGATATCCGCATCCGCGAGCAGGTCGACGGCGGGCGCCCGACCGTGGTGGCGGAGCCGGACGGCACGGTTGCAGAAAGCTATCGCGACATCGCACGGCGCGCTGCGGCCAAGCTTTCGCTAAAATCGCGCGACTACAGCGGGAAGTTCCCGAAAATTTCCATCGAAGACAGCTGAGGCCGCCCGGCGCGGCCGCCTTTGCATTAACCAAGGGGTGGGGGATGAGCATCAAATCCGACAAGTGGATACGCCGCATGGCTGCACAGGGCATGATCGAGCCCTTCGAAGCCGGGCAGGTGCGCGAGGTGGGCGGGCAGAAGATCATCTCCCACGGCACCTCGAGTTATGGCTATGACGTGCGCTGCGCGGACGAATTCAAAATCTTCACCAACATCAACTCGGCCATCGTCGACCCGAAAAACTTCGACGAATCGAGCTTTGTCGACCTGAAGGCAGACGTTTGCATCATTCCGCCCAACTCCTTCGCGTTGGCGCGCACGGTGGAGTACTTCCGCATTCCGCGTAACGTACTGACGATCTGCCTCGGCAAGTCGACCTACGCGCGCTGCGGCATCATCGTCAATGTGACGCCACTGGAGCCGGAGTGGGAAGGGCACGTTACGTTGGAGTTTTCAAACACCACGCCGTTGCCGGCGAAGATCTACGCCAACGAAGGCGTCGCACAGATGTTGTTCCTGGAGTCGGACGAGGTTTGCGAAACGTCCTACGCCGACCGCGCCGGGAAATACCAGGGGCAACGCGGCGTGACGCTGCCGCGCCCTTGATCGGCGCGCAGCCGGGCAGCTTGTCGATGCTGTTGCGTTAAGGAAAGAGGCGTTCGGCCGGCGCGTTAGAGCTGGCCGACGTCCAGCTTCGACTTCTCGCCGGCGGCTGCCGTCCGCTCGAAGCCTTTAAGCTCCTTTAAGTTCATGAAGAAGCGGTCGTCACGGTCGCGGTGCTCGATGCGAACCGCGAGATAATCGAGTTCGGGGGCGACCCAGAACACCGTGGCACGCTTGTTGTCGTCGCGCAGCTCATTGATTTTAAGCGTTTCGAAAGTGCCGTAGGGGGTCTGAATGTCTTCTCCGCCTACGATCTCCAACTGGTAGGTCTTAAGCTCTCCGCCGTCGGCGATGGTGTAGACGAGGTCCTTGAACTGGCGCGCGGCCAAATCGTGCATCAGCTGCAGCTGCGAAACCATGCGATCCATGGCGTCGGTGGGCACCGCCATGCGCCACGCACTGCCGGCAACGTCGTTGATCACGCGTCCGGCACCCCAGTCGAAGACCAGTAGGGCCTGGCGCGGATCCTTGCCGGTACGTTTGTAGGTATAGCGCTCCGGCTTGAAGCCTTCCTCGGTGATCACGCCTTCGCTGCGCTCGCGGATCGTGGCGTTGTAGAACAGCTTGGCGAGGCCTACGGTGCGGCTGACGGAGTCGTAGCGGTAGCGGTTGCCGTCGAACTGTTGGTACTCGACGGTAGCTTCGCCCAGCGTCAAGCCGCGGTGCGAGACTTCGTAGTGCGCGGTGAATTGTTCCGGCAGCGCCGCGGCATTCCCGAGGCCAGCCATGCCGAGCATGACGGCGGCCAGCATGGCGCCGCCCCTGCGCCCCATGCGTGCGCGCAGGGCTCTAAAAGCCCTCGAAAGGCTCTTCCGGGTCGAGCGTTGGTGGAGTGTCGAGCGGTTCGCCATCCTTGTAAGCTCCGTCTTCGCGCATGACCACGCGCCCTTCCGCGATCCACTTCACGGCGAGTGGGTAGATACGATGCTCTTGGACCTGCACGCGAGCGGCGAGTTCAGTCGCGCTGTCGTCTTTCAGTATAGGCACGCGTGCGCGCACGATGACAGGACCAGCGTCCAATTCGGGTACAACGTAATGCACGCTGCAACCGTGCTCGCCGGCGGCCGCGGTCAAAGCCCTTTCATGGGTATTGAGGCCGCGAAAGGCAGGTAGCAACGAAGGATGGATGTTGATCAGCCGCCCAATGTAGTGCTCGACGAAGGCGTCGGTGAGGATGCGCATGAAGCCGGCGAGCACTACTAGCTCGGGTTGATAGCGGTCTATCAGCGTTATCAGAGCGCGGTCGTAGGCGTCCCGGGAGTCGTAGTCACGATGCGGTAACACGGCCGTGTCGATGCCGGCTTCGTGCGCGCGGGTCAGGCCGTAGGCGTCGGCTCGGTTACTGATGACAGCGCGTATATCAATCGGCACCCGGCCGGCGCGCGCAGCATCGATCAAAGCCTGCAAATTGCTGCCGTTGCCGGAGATCAGTACGACCACCGGCAACAACGGCGCTTGGCTTGGGCTCACCCCTCGACCCTCACCCGCGCTTGCTCGCCCTCGACGGTAATGAGTTCGCCCAGGCGCCAAGCCTGTTCGCCGCTGGCGCTCAGGATCTGTAGCGCCTGTTCGGCATCCTCGGGCGCAACGGCCAGCACCATGCCGACGCCACAGTTGAAGGTGCGGTACATCTCAGCGTCGCTGATGCCGCCCTGTTCCTGCAGCCAGCGAAATACCGCCGGCCGCTGCCAGCTGGAAGCATCGATGCGCGCGCCGAGTCCTTGCGGCAGCACGCGCGGCAGGTTCTCGGGCAGGCCGCCGCCGGTAATGTGCGCGAGCGCCTTGACCTTGACCTGCTCGAGCAGGCTCAGCACCGATTTGACGTAAATGCGCGTGGGGGCCAGGAGGTGCTCGCCGAGCGGCCGGCCTTCAAGGTCCTGGTCCAGCGCTGCGCCGGATACCTCGAGCACCTTGCGGACCAGCGAGTAACCGTTGGAGTGGGGGCCGCTGGAGGCCAGCCCGAGCAGCACGTCGCCGGGACGGCAGGTGCTGCCGTCGATGATGGCGTCCTTGTCGACGATGCCGACACAGAAGCCGGCGAGGTCATAGTGCCCTTCGCTGTACATGCCCGGCATCTCGGCAGTTTCGCCGCCGATCAAGGCTGCGCCTGCTTGGTGGCAGCCTTCGGCGATGCTGCTCACGACCTGTGCCGCAACGTCTACATCGAGATGTCCGGTTGCGTAGTAATCCAGGAAGAACAGCGGCTCGGCACCTTGAACCAGTACATCGTTGACGCACATGGCCACTAGGTCGATGCCGATGCCGTCATGGCGGCCGGTGGCGATCGCCAGCTTGAGCTTGGTGCCGACGCCGTCAGTGCCGGAAACCAGCACGGGGCGGCGGAAGCGCTCCAGCGGCAGTTCGAACAGACCGCCGAAGCCGCCCAGGCCGCCCAGCACCTCGGGGCGCTGAGTACGTGCGACATCGGCTTTGATGCGTTGGACCAGCGATTCGCCGGCGTCAATGTCGACGCCCGCATCGCGATAGGTGAGTCCGGTCTTCGAGGGTTGGTCGCTCACGATCTGGCTCCAGGGCGAAAGGCGGCTATCCTAGCGGCAAGGGGCGCAGCGAACAATTCCCTTGTGCTCGTGCGGTTCTATCAAACGTTGCAGTCCGGCTACGGGGCAGGCAACGTGGCGTGCCTCTACACGGCCGGTAGGGCATGCTATTTTACCCGCAAATTGAATTGAGAAGGCCTTGCGGCACGAGATTAATGGTACCCATGCCGATTTTACGACTTTTACTCTGCTGCGTGCTGCTGCTCGCAGCGGCTCCCGCGTTCGCGCAAGAGAGCTTTCACCAGATCCGCGTCCCGGTGGCGGACCAGTCGAGCGAAGCGCGGCAAGCGGCCCTGCAGGAAGCCATGGAGCAGGCGTTGGTGCGCGCTACCGGTCGCGACGACGCAGTTGCCGACCCCGCGGCCGCGGCCTTCGTCGAGCAGCCCAATCGCTTCGTGCAGCTGTATCGCTACGAGTACACGCCGCGGGGACTGGAATTGGCGGTGAGGATCGACGCCGCCGGGCTGCGTCAGGCATTGGGCAGCGCCGGTGTGGCGGTGTGGTCCGCGGACAGGCCGCCCGTGCTGGTTTGGCTGGCTGTGGAGCAGCGCGGCGAGCGCGTTCTCGTCGGCTCGGACGAAGGCGAAGGCATTGGTGGTCTGCTCAACAACGCCGCCCGTAGGCGCGGTCTGTTGCTGATGTTCCCGTTGCTGGACGCGGAAGACCGCAATGCCGTCGGCTTCAGCGATGTGTGGGGCGGCTTCGCGGCGCCGGTCATGCGGGCTTCGCAGCGTTATGCCACCCCGGTGGTGCTGATCGGGCGCGTGAATACCGATGTGGCGGGTGACTGGCGCGCCCGCTGGCAACTCTACGTCGATCAGCGCGAGCAGAGCTGGATCAGTACCGGCGGCGGGCTCAACGAGGCTCTGGATCAAGGCATTGCCGGGCTGGGAGAGCGGCTGCTCGCGCTCTATGCGGGCGTTCCATCCGGCGATAGCAGCGAAAGTTTGCGGGTGCAGGTCGACGGGCTGCGCGGGGTGCGCGACTACGTGCGCCTGGAACGCTATCTGCGAGACGTTGCCGGGGTAACCCAGGTTATGCCGTTGCGGCTGGAAGACGGTAGCGCCGCCTTCGAGCTGCGCTTGTCCGCCGCACCGGATCGGGTGCAGCGCGCGCTCACTGCGGGTGGGCTGCTGCGGCCGCAGGAAGAGCCGCGGCCGCCGCGTCTGTCGGGAGAGGGCGTCGAACTGCAGCCGGAATTCCGTTACCGGTTAGCGCTGTGAGCTGGAGGCAGCTCCCTAACTGCATCACCGTCGCGCGCCTGCTCATGGTGCCGCCGGTGGTGTGGCTGATCATCAACCGACGTTATGACGCGGCTTGGTGGCTGTTCGTGGTTGCCGGCTTGTCGGACGGCTTGGACGGCTTTCTCGCCAAACGCTTTAACTGGACCACCGAGCTCGG
>JAJUGG010000140.1 GCA_029268285.1 Ectothiorhodospiraceae bacterium
CGAGCTGGCCGTTGGCAATATCGGTCGTGAGGGTGAACGTCACGTCCGGAATAGTGGCCGGACCGTGCGAGTCTTCGTGCGCGGCGTGAGCCGTGCCGAGGACGGCGCTGCCCAGCAAGAGAACTGCGGCGGCTTTGTGCAAAATGGTCGCTTTCATGGCCTTGTCCTTATGTTCCGAGAAATGCCTTAGTTGACTTGCTCGAGGTACTTACCGAGCCGGTCCTTGTTAGTTGCCATCGTGGCGCTGAGATCGGCAGCGGCTTTCTTGGCGGCCTCGAGGTTGTGCGCCTCGCCGACCTGGATGACGCCGACCATGCCGAGTGCGAGGTGCGGGGTGCACTTGTAGATGTACACGCCTTCCTTATCCAAGGTGACCGTGAGGCCTTCGTTGATGGCGCCGGCCCAAAGCTCCGCGCCTTCAGGACCGAACACGGCGGTAGCGTCGTGCGAAGCGTCGGCGGCCACGAAGGTGACGGTGTCGCCGGGCGCGGCTTTGACGAATCCAGGCTCGAAGACCATGATTCCGTCCGCGCCCATGTTGAGCATCTTCACCTGATGGTCGGCGGCCAGGGCCTGCCCACCGACAGCGAGGGCGGCGATAGCAGCAGCGGGAAAGAGCAGCTTTTTCATGCGTTTTAGCTCCAGTCAGGGTTAACGTTGTCGTTGAGCTAAAAGTAGCATTGGAAATACTTGTTAAACTTGATTCTTATCAAGTGGCATGGCGAGACGCTCGAATTTGCGAGAGCTGTGTCACAAATGACAAAGCCCGCGACCGCGGGCTTCGTGAGGGGAGGAGGGCGCCTAAATGGCGCGTGAGAAGCGGGTGCCGCCGTCAGGCTTGAGATACGCGTCGAACACCATGGCGACATTGCGTAGCAGCAGCCGGCCGCGCGGTAGAACCTGTATGCTTCGATCATCGATGCTGATGAGGCCGTCCGCGGCCAGCGGCTCCAGGCGCTCCAGCTCGCTTGCGAAATAGCGGCCGAAGTCGATGTCGTGGTCGCGCTCGAGTCGAGGGATATCGATGCGATCCTGACACATCAGGCTTTGGATGAGGTCGCGGCGCAGCACGTCGTCTGCGCTCATGCGCACGCCGTGCATAATGGCGAGCTTGCCGGCATCGACCGCTTCGCCGTAGGTGTCGAGCATTTTCAGGTTCTGCGCGTAGGCGTTGCCGATCTTGCCGATGGCCGACACACCAAGCCCCACCAGATCCAGCTCAGCCTGCGTGGAGTAGCCCTGGAAGTTCCGCTGCAGCGTGCCCTCACGCTGAGCCCGCGCAAGTTCGTCGTCCGGCAGCGCGAAGTGATCCATACCGATGTAGACGTATCCGGCCGCGGTAAGCCGCTGGATGGTGAGCTCGAGTAGGGCGAGCTTGGTTTCGGCATCGGGAAGCTCTTCCGCCTTGATCTGGCGTTGCACCTTAAACATCTGCGGCAGGTGCGCGTAGCTGTACACCGCCAGCCGCTCGGGACGCAATTCGAGTACGGTGTTCAGTGTGCGATCGAAGCTCGCCAGGGTCTGCTTGGGCAACCCGTAAATCAGGTCGATGTTGGTGGAGCGAAAGCCGTTGGCGCGGCCTGCTTCCAATGCCGCCTGAGTCTGCTCGACGCTTTGGATTCGATTGACGGCGATCTGCACCGCTTGGTCGAAGTCCTGTACCCCGAGGCTCATGCGGTTGAAGCCGAGCTCGCCGAGCAGGGCGATCTTCTCCGGCGTGACCGTGCGTGGGTCGATTTCGATGGAAAATTCGCGTGCGGCGCTGTCGCTGAGGGCGAAGTGCCGGTGGAGGTCGTCGAACACCCGCCGCAGGTCGTCTTCGTTAAGATAGGTCGGCGTGCCGCCGCCGAAGTGCAGCTGCGTAACCTGGCGCTGGCCGAACAGTTCCCCCTGCAGGCGCATCTCGCGCTCGAGACGCGTGAGGTAGTCGTCGGCACGCTTGTAGTTGGCGGTAATGACTTTATTGCAACCGCAGTAAAAGCAGACCGTGCGACAGAAGGGGATATGCACGTACAGCGACATCGGCCCGGCCTTGAGCCGTTCCGCCGCCAAAGCCCGATAGGCCTGCTCATCAAAGCTGGAGGCGAACTGCGGGGCGGTGGGGTAAGAAGTGTACCGAGGGCCTCGCACGTCGTATTTGCGAAGCAGCGACGGGTCGAACTGCAGGGACTGATCCATCGGGCCTCCCGAGCCGGTTCAAAAGATGCGCGTAGTATATATATTATAAAAGGAGGATATACAAACCAGGTCGCACTTGCTCGCTTGAATAAACATGTAGCATCAATATATCTTATGCGGATACGAGAGGGCACGGTATGAGCGCACCTACCGTTAGTTCCAAGCCTTATGTCCGTTGGTCCTATTTACTCGTGGCCTATAGCTGCGTCGGGCTGGCCGCGGTTGGTGTCGTTCTGCCCGGCTTGCCGACCACGCCCTTCCTTCTGGTCGCGGCCTGGGCGGCGGGGCGCGGCTCCCAGCGCTTGTACCGCTGGCTCTACACGCACCGCCACTTCGGGCCGCCGCTACGGCACTGGCAAGAGCAGCGCGCGGTGTCGACACGAGCCAAGTTTACCGCTTTGGCGCTGCTTGTGCTGAGTTGGCTTTTATTGACGGTGCGTAGCGAAACCTTGCTGATTCCTGTTATCAGCGGTTTGTTTTTTGCCGCGGTGGCCGGCTTCTTAATGTCCCGCCCGCAGCCGCGGGCGAGTGAGGATGACGATAATGTCTGATGCCCCTATTGAACCGCGCGGCCGGGTTCCGATTCTGCTGGCCTATCCGTTTCGCCCGTTTTTCCTGCTGACCGGGGCCTATGGTGCCGTGTTGATTGCGGCCTGGGCGGGCTTGCTAGGCAACGCGCTCTCGCTGCCGCTCGGTGTGGCTGCGACGCAGTGGCATGCGCACGAAATGCTGTTCGGCATCGTGCCGGCCGCCATTGCCGGCTTTTTACTCACCGCGATGTGCAACTGGACCGGCGCAGCGCCTTTGCGTGGGAACGGACTGCTCGCCTTGGTGTCATTGTGGGTGGCGGGGCGCGCGGCGCTGTGGTTTTCGGGCGTGCTGCCGCTTTGGCTGGTCGCGCTGGTCGATTTGGTGTTCCTGCCCGCCTTGGCGGTGTATGCCACCCGTGTGCTGCTGCGTCATGGCAACCGCCGCAACCTCGTGCTGACCGTCATGCTCGGGTTGCTGACCCTCGCCAACCTGATGATGCATCTCGGCTTCATGGGCTATTGGCCGCGCGGCGGGCTCATGGGCGAAGTGCTGGCGTTGGATTTGATCGCCGTAGTAATGATCATTATCGGTGGGCGTATTACGCCGGCTTTTACCGCCGGATGGCTGCAACGCCAGGGGCGCGACCCGCGCGTGGTGCAGCGCTCCGAGAATCTGGATCGCCTAGCCATGTGGACAGCATTGGCGACCGTGCCCGCCGATTTGGTGTGGGGCGCGCCGTGGCTGGGCGCACTGGCGGCGGGTGTCGCCGCGCTCGTGAACGGATGGCGGTTATGGCGCTGGCGCGGCTGGCATGCCGCGGATGAGCCGTTGCTGTGGATACTGCACCTCGGTGTCGCCTGGGTCGTCGTGGCGTTCCTTTTTAAGGCTGTGACGCCGTGGCTCGGGTTGTCGCCGTTTCTGTGGATGCATGCCATGGGCGTGGGCGCGATCGGCACGCTGATTCTCGGTGTCATGACGCGGGTCTCGCTCGGACACACCGGGCGCCCCCTGACGCTGCCGCGTTACGCGCCCTGGATCTACGGCGCGATCGTGGTTGCGACGCTAGCGCGCCTTATAGCCGCTGTGACTATGGAATGGTATTGGCTGGGGATTTGGAGCTCTGCGGCAGCCTGGGTCTTCGCTTTTGTGCTTTTCATCGCTTTATACTGGCCGATACTCAGCCGGCCTCGTGCTGACGGCCGCCCCGGCTGACGGAGGAAATTATGCGAATTACGCGTTATACCGATTATTCGCTGCGCGTTCTTATCTACTTGGCAGTGAAGTCGGAAGGGCTGGCGACGATCAAGGAAATCGCCGACAGCTATGGCATCTCGAAGAACCACCTGATGAAGGTTGTTTACGAACTGAATCAGCGGGGCTATGTCGAAACGATCCGCGGCAAGGGCGGCGGTTTACGCCTGCGTCGGGTGCCGGAAGAGATTCGTTTAGGCCGGTTCATTCGGGAAACCGAACAGGATCTGGCCCTGGTGGAATGCTTCGGTGCGGAAAGCCAATGCCGTATCGGGCCGTTGTGCGGGCTGCGGGGCATTCTGAGCGAAGCCCTGGAGGCCTTTTTCGACGTGCTGGATCGTTACACGTTGGCGGATTTGATCGGTTCGCCCAAGGAAATCGGGCAGCTGCTTGGCCTCGGCGTGGTGGAAAAACCGATCGTATTTGCCAATCCAGCCTGACTGCGAACCCTTTGCGCGCTTTTTTACTGCGCGCAAAGGGTTTGTCTAAGCCTTCTAATGAGTAGTATCGCTGCCGATATAAGGCACTAGGTGCTGCCCGTCCTCCGCTAAAACGATTCCGCCCGGGCGGGCAAGGTCGTATTCAGCCTTCAGTTGTTGAGCGCGCAGCCGCCAGCGATCGCGGATGGCCATGATGCCCTCCGGGCGCAGTGGGTACTCGTTGCTCAGATGAAGCACGCGCCCGTCCTTGCCTTGTACCAGCACGGTGTAGGCGAGCGGGCCAAGATCTTCGGTCGAGTGCTCGGTCAGCGCGATAATGCTTACGTTTTCGAGGGCCTGAGGCTCAAGGCCGGTTTCAACGAAATAATCGGCTTCCGGCTCCGCTGCCTGCTCGGCGCGGGCGAGGCTCTTGTTCTCGCATAGCCCCTCGAAAGAGGTTTCGCCGGATATCCGGACGAGTTCCAAGCCATGCGCTTCCAGTCCCGCGGTAAAGATGCGTTGCTGGCGCGCCCAGTTGGTATAGCCGTCGATGGCTTCGTCCGCCGTGGTGTCATTTTGCCGCGCCCATTGATCGAAGGTGTAGAAGGGTGAATAAACGCGCGCGCCGTTTTGGATGAAAAGATTGCCGCTGGGCAGCGAAACGCGCTGAGCCTCTCCCGGTCGATAGAGCGCGTATTCGAGCAGCGTCCAGAGCTCCGGCATTCCGCTGTGCTCCAATTGCACTTTCAGCACCGCGCAAAGATCGTGAATGGTCGCATAGGCCAGATTCTCCGGCTCGATGCCGAAATACTGGCGAACGCAGTGATCGGTCTGCATGCCGGCGCGGCCCTGCTCTAGCAGTCGACTTTCCAATTGTTCCCCAAGTTCCTTAATGCGTTCGCGCTCGCCGACGAAGACGAAGGGAATGCCTAGCAGCGGGCCCGAGCCCGGCCGGCGCAGCGGCGCAATGGAGGGAATCGGAAAGCGCCCGCCATGGGTGCCGAGCGACAGGACATGCGGCGTGAACTGGCTGTCAGGCAGGCTGCCGCGATAAACCTCCATCAGAATCTCGATCATGGGCAGTCCCGGACGCAACACTTCTGTCAAGTCGTACAGGGCCGCCGGCAGAATCAGTCCTACCCCTTCGATGTCGTCGAGGATCTGACGCAGGTCGGTGGAAATGGCTTCGCCCAGTTCGGCGGCTTGTGCGCGCTCGAGCGGTGCCGGGGGCTTATCGCCCCGCACCACGTCATTAAAGGGGAGTTCGACCGTCAGAACCGCTGCGGTTGCTGAGAGTCCGGTGGTGAGGTCGCTCATGCTGCAAAATCCGGTCCGTAAAAGTAGGCAACTATACTCTTCCCTTTGCAGGGCGCCTACCACGATGGGATGTTTAAAGCCTTATTTCGAGTCCGTAAAAGTTATGTTGCAGCAAAAACTAGTGTATTCCCTAAGCTTGCATTTGGCTTGGCTGTGAAAATAGAATTAAACGTGTTTGCCCAACTCGGTGGCGAGTCTTTTTCTTGACAGGCTGTTTTACCGCTCGTTAGACGGGCGGGCAGGGCGTGCCTCAGTCTGCAATAGGCGGTAACAATTGGCATGTTGCCGTACCTCTGGGCTGCTGGCCCGCTTTCTCAATCAAATATCGGGTAAGGAGCCGCAATGGATCTTTCTAAGTACAACTCCCAGGAACTCAGGCAGCTAAAGGCTGAGATCGACAAAGAGCTGAAGAGCCGTCGCCGCCAGGAAGCGCGGCAGGCGCAGAAAGAAATTAAGAGCATTGCTGAGCGTTACGGCTTCTCGCTCACCGAGTTGGTCAGCGGTCAGCCGCAGAAAGGCGGCAAGCGGGCGGCCAAGTATCGGCATCCCGATGATGCCGACAAGACCTGGTCCGGGCGCGGTCGCAAGCCGGCTTGGGTTAAGGAGTGGGAATCCGCCGGCCGGTCGTTGGACGATCTGCGTATCTAAACGGCCAGCGGGTAGCGAGGCTGCCTTGATGTAAAAAAACCGCGCTTAGGCGCGGTTTTTTTGTGTCCGTACATTTTGTAAAGGCATTGCCCGTGCGTTAGGCAGGCGGCAGCCGGTTTGTTTCTCGGCCTCCCGCTTCTCGTAACGCTATCCCGCGCTGTTAGGCGAACAGGCGCTGCCTCTGCCCGCGCCTCTTAGTGCCTTAATCCGTAGCCGGTACGCAGCAGCAGCAGGGAAAAGCCCGCAAGCAGCGCGATAAACAGTAGGATGAGTAAATAAGCAACCTCAATATTGACATCCGAAGCGCCCAGGATGCCGTATCGGAACGCATTAACCATGTACAGGATGGGGTTGGCCTGCGACACCATCTGCCAGGATTGCGGAAGCATTTCAATCGAGTAGAAAACGCCGCCGAGATAGGTGAGCGGCGTCAGTACGAAGGTCGGGACGATGGAAATGTCGTCGAACTTGCGCGCGAATATGGCATTGATAAAGCCGCCGAGCGAGAACAGCACCGCCGTCAGGAACACGACCGACGCCGTGATCCAGAGGTTGTAAATCTTCAGATCGGTGAAGAACATCGACACCAGGGTCACGAGCAATCCCACCAGCAAGCCTCGAGCGATTCCGCCAGAGAGATAACCCAACAGCAGGATGTAATTCGGGGTGGGGGAGACCAGGATTTCCTCGACGTGGCTCTGGAAGCGCGCATTGAAGAACGAGGAGACCACGTTGGCATAGGAGTTCGTGATGACCGACATCATGATCACGCCGGGCACGATGAAGTCCATATAGGAGTGTCCGCCCATGGTGCCGATGCGCGAGCCGATCAGGTTGCCGAAGATCACGAAGTAAAGCGTCATGGTGATGACTGGCGGCAATAAGGTCTGCAGCCAGATGCGCAATACCCGCGTCAACTCCTTGCGCCCGATGGTCTGTAGGGCGACCAGGTTCTGCCTCAGGTGGCGAGTGTTCATGGGCGTTCCTCCCGCTCGTCGAGGGCAGTCTCGTGGGCGCCCTTCTCCAGCATGCGTACGAAGAGCTCCTCCAGCCGGTTGGCCTTGTTCTTCATGCTGCGCACCTGAATGCCGTGCTGTGCCAGCGTGCCGAACAATTCCGTCAGGCTTTGCTGTGCGCTGATTTCGGCTTCCAGCGTGCTTTCGTCCAGCCGCTGCAAGCGGTAATCGTGCAGCGCCGGCAGCGCGTCCAGGTCGCCCTCGACGTCGAGCAGAAACGCATGCGTGCTCAGCTTGCGCAGCAGGTTCTTGAGCGTGGTGTTTTCGATGATTCGCCCGCCGTCGATAATGCCGATGTTGCGGCAGAGCATTTCTGCTTCTTCCAGATAATGCGTGGTGAGAATAATGGTGGTTCCACGCGCGTTGATCTCGCGCAGGAAATCCCACATCGAGCGGCGCAGTTCGATATCGACACCCGCGGTGGGCTCGTCGAGGATCAACAGCTTAGGGTCGTGCACCAGCGCCCGGGCGATCATCAGTCGGCGCTTCATGCCGCCGGACAGGCTGCGAGCGATGGCATCGCGCTTATCC
>JAJUGG010000141.1 GCA_029268285.1 Ectothiorhodospiraceae bacterium
CCGGAGGCGCGAATACGGCGAATCAACTCATAGCCGTCCATCTCGGGCAGGCCGATGTCGCTGATCAGCACGTCGATCGATTCCTCCTCGTCCAGCAGTTCGAGCGCGTCCCGCGCGGTCGCGGCGGAGAATACGGTTGCCCCCGCACTCTCCAAAAGTTGCACGAGCACGTCGCGCGCGCCCTCCTCATCCTCCACCAGGAGCAGGCACAAGCCCTTGAGCGCCTGCGCGCCCGGCACGTAGCCGGACGTTGCCGGTTCTATGGTTTGGCCTTCGGCCGCTAGCAAGGGCAGCCGCACGGTAAAGCTCGCGCCCTTGCCCTCGCCTTCGCTGTAGGCCTCTACCGTGCCGCCATGCAGCTCGGTCAAGTTCTTGACGATGGCAAGCCCCAGCCCCAAACCGCCCGAGCGTCGGGTGGTGCCGCTCTCTATCTGATGAAACAGCTCGAAGATCTGCGGCAGGAAGGTCGGCGACATGCCCATGCCGTTGTCGCTCACGCGAACCTCCGCAAGGCCGCCACGCAGACCCAGCCATACCTGAACCTCGCCGCCTTCGGGCGTAAACTTCACAGCATTCGAGAGCAGGTTCCAGATAACCTGCTGGATACGTTCGGGATCGCCGTTGATCTTGACGGGCCGCCCGAGCAGATCGCTCGTTAGATGAATATTCTTGTCCTGCGCCTTGGGCTGCACGGATTGAATAGCCGCGGCGACGATCTCGTTCAGGTCGATGGGCTGACGCTCGAGGCGCAGCTTGCCGGCCAGCACCCGCGACACGTCGAGCAAGTCATCGATGAGCTGCGCCTGCGACCAGGCGCTACGCTCGATCACTTCCAGTCCGCGCTGAATGTTGCCCGGCACGTCGCCGCGCCGGAGCAAGAGCTGCGTCCAACCTAGGATGGCATGCAGCGGCGTACGCAACTCATGGCTGACCACCGCAAGGAACTGATCGCGCGCAGCACTTGCATCCTCCGCCGCCTTGCGCTCGGCTTCCAGCGCCCGCACCCGCTCACGCTCGGCAAGATCGGTCACGACAACGCCATACATGCGGGTGCGCTCATCCGGCAGGCGGTTGAAAGCAAGCTGCACAGGATGCTGAGTGCCATCGGCGGCGATCAAGCGACATTCGCCATGTACGGCGCCGGTCTCAGCCGTGGCTAGCAGCGCCTGAAAATGCGCCAGGGCATCTTCCGCCACGAAAGCCTGCAGCCTGCTGCCGCGCACCTGCTCCAGCGGGCGCTGCACCAAATCGGCAAAGAAGCGGTTGCAGTAGACGATCGCGCCGTCTTCGCTAAGGGTAAGTGCGCCTTCCTGCATGCGCTCGACGAAAACTCGGAACGGCTGATCCGGACTTTCGAGGGTGTAAACCTGATCGCCCGCGGGGCCGGTGACGACCACCGCATCGACTTCGCCTTTACAGATGGCCTGCAGCGTCTCCTCCGCCTCGACCAGGCGCCGGATCAGGCTTTGCTCGCTCATGCTCATCTCCGGAGGAACCTCCTAATCCAAGCCCAGTCCCGCGGCCACCCGCTCCTCGGTAAGCCGCCCGATGGTGCGGAGTACCGGTTCAGGCTGACGCCGAACCAGCGTGGGCGTTGCTACGATCCCGGCCGCCCGCATACGCTCGGGCTGCTGCTGAATGTCGATAACTTCGAGACGCCAAGCCGAGCCCAACCGCGCCGCGCAGACGCGGCGCACGACTTCCAGGGCATCGCGGGATTGGGCCGACTGGCCAAGTACGAAGAGCTCGACGACAATCTGCTCGCACACCGACGGCTTCATAGCGCCGGGCCGCGTTCCAACTCCTGGATGTCGAGCGCTAGGATGGCGCGCTCGGCATCGGACAAGTCGCCGATGACGCGCTTCATAGGTTCGGGGATTTTCCGCACCAGCGTCGGAATGGCCAGAATCTGATCGGCTTTGGCCAGTTGCGGATTCTTCATGAGATCGATGATCTCGATTTCATAACGGCCTTCGCCGATATGGGTACGGCATAGCCGCTCCAGATTCGCCACGGCTGCACGCGATTTTTGGTTCTCGCCTGCCACATAAAGCCGTAGCGTCCAGACCCCATTCTGGTCCGAAGGCATTGCATCCGACGTCATTAACCACTCCTCGACGCGGCGGCAAGCCGACGCCTGTATTAATCCTGCTTTCGCGCGTGCTTACTGATCGACGCCACGGCGCCTGGCCATGACGCCGCGGTTCTGAAGCAGCTGCTCCTCGGCCTCCTGCTCCTGCTCGATTACGCGCTGGATCTCAGCCTCTTCGGCCTCGAAGGCGGCGCGCAGCGCTTCGATCTCATGCTCCATTTGGCGACGCTTGCGCTCCAATTCACGCTGTTTGCGCTCGATCTCCTGCTCGCGCTGTACTTTCGCCGCCCGCTCCTTGTGTTCCTGCTGGGCGCGCGCTGAGCCGGTCAGCACGCCCTCCGGGCCGATGTAGACATCCACCAGGTCCACGCCTTCCGACGTAATGACGAACTCCCGCACCTGGTTGGAATGGTTCATGCCGCGCGATTTCAGCACGTACATGCCACGGTTGCGCTCGCCGCTGGCCTCGATGCTCTTGACCAGCAACCACGTGTCGACGATCGAGGAGATCGCAATTTCCGTTGCTTCCTGCGCCATGCCGCCGCCGGTGAGGCTGGTCATCATGGCGGTGATGCCTTGCGTCTTCAGGAAATCGATGAGCCGCACCACCATCAGGTGCGCTTCTTCCTGATTACCAGCCGAAATCAGGTTGCCAATGGGATCTACGACAACGACATGCGGCTGAAATTCCCTAATGACCTTGTGCATGATGGCCAAATGGGTTTCCAGGCCGTGCGCAGTGGGCCGCGATGCCATGAATTTCAAGCGCCCCGCGGCCTCATGGCTGGCGAGATCGATGCCGATCGAACGCATGTTGCGCTTGATCTGCTCGGGCGATTCCTCAAAGGCGAAGTACACGCAGCGCTCGCCGCGCGCGCAGGCGGCGTCGGCGAAGTGTGCGGATAAACTGCTCTTGCCGGCACCGGCCGTACCGGAGACCAGTATGGTGCTGCCCCGGTAGTAGCCCTCGCCCCCCAGCATGGCATCGAGACGCGGCACGCCGCTGCTGATACGCTCGGCACTGACGCCGTGCTCGAGCCCGGCCGAGGTAATCGGCATCACGGTGATGCCATCCTCGTCGATCAGGAAGGGGTATTCATTGGTGCCGTGCACCGAGCCGCGGTACTTGACTACACGCAGGCGGCGGGTCGAGATTTGCTCGGAAACGCGATGATCCAACAGGATCACGCAGTCGGAGACATATTCCTCCAAACCATGGCGAGTCAGTGTGCCCTCGCCGCGCTCGGCGGTGATGATGGCGCTCACGCCCTGATCCTTCAGCCAGCGGAACAAGCGGCGCAACTCCGAGCGCAGGATGCCGTAGTCGTTCAGGCCGCCGAAGAGGGTTTCCAGGGTATCGATAACGACGCGCTTTGCGCCCACCGTCTGAATCGCAAGGCCGATGCGCAGGAATAGCCCCTCGAGGTTATACTCGCCGCTCTCCTCGATCTCGCTGCGCTCGACGCGAATATGATCCAGCGCCAGCTTGCCGGAGTCGACCAAGCCTTTCAGATCGAAACCCAGCGACGCCACGTTCTGCGCCAAGTCCTCTTCGGTTTCCTCGAACGCGATGAACACGCCCGGTTCGTCGTAATCGGTAATGCCGCGCACCAGGAACTGCAGGCCGAACAGCGTCTTGCCGGCACCCGCCGCGCCGCATATCAAGCTGGTGCGACCGAACGGAAAGCCGCCGTGAGTGATTTCGTCGAAACCCGGAATTCCGGACGGCGCCTTCTCCAGAACTGGAAGCGCGGCGCGATCGACTCCGCTCGACTGCTCGGGACCCTGCATAAGCAATACCTTTAATCAGTGGACTCAAGGCCGGGAGGTCGACCGACAACGTCGGACGTGTGGTCACAACGCATCCCTGCCCAAATACATGCCGCGTAGCCAGCGCCCCGAAAGCAGGCGCACAGAGAGCCGATCGGCACCGAGAGGAACAACCGGGTGCAGTAATGCGACAGCCAGGAGGAGCAACAGCGCGAGCCACATCGTCCCATCTATGTGGACGTTGTATTCCGGCTCACGCGACGCGAAAGATGAAACCACACACAAGCGCGGACTGATATATCATAAATCGGCTCCAACCCTAGGGAATGTCCTCAGCCTGTCATCGACAACCATCGTTTACCGGGCATTCGAGTGACGAAAATGAAAAATTCAAAAGTTTTCTCTAGTCGTTTTCCCAGGGTGTGCCATAACTTATAGTTGATAAAAACTCTCTCACCGGTGCGGAGGAGTGCGGATGAACGCAATCATGGTGCTCTTGCTCGGCTTAGCCATCATGGCGCTGGGCTACTGGATTTACTCGAAATTCATATCCGAACGGATCTATCGACTCGACCCCAACTTCCGCACGCCCGCGCATGAGTTCGAGGACGGCGTGGATTTCGTCCCCACCAACCGCTACGTCCTCTGGGGGCATCACTTCACCTCGGTTGCCGGTGCAGCCCCCATCGTGGGCCCGGCGATCGCTGTGATCTGGGGCTGGCTGCCCGCCTTCCTATGGGTCGTGCTGGGCACGGTGTTTTTCGCCGGCGTGCACGATGCCGGCGCGATCTGGGCCAGTGTGCGCAACCGCGCCAAGTCCATCGGCGCCGTCACCGGCGACGTGGTCGGCGCGCGCGCTCGCGGCCTGTTCATGATTGTGATCTTCCTGGTGCTGCTGATGGTGAATGCCGTATTCGGCGTCGTCATCGCAGGGCTGCTGATCAAGTTCCCCTCCTCGGTGGTACCGGTGTGGGGCGCTATTCTGGTGGCATTGGTGATCGGCCAACTGATCTATCGCCGCAAGGCCAACCTGCTGATTACTTCCATCGTCGGCGTAGCCGTGCTGTACGGGCTCATCATCATCGGCCCGTCCATGCCCATAACCCTGCCCGAGACAGTGCTCGGCCTGCCGCAAGCCAGTCAGTGGATCATCCTGCTGTTCGTCTACGCAGCTATTGCGTCTATGTTGCCGGTGTGGATGCTGCTGCAGCCGCGCGACTACATCAACGGCCTTCAGCTTTTCGTCGGCCTGGGCATCCTCTATTTGTCTATCTTGGTCGCCAACCCCGCACTGGTAGCCCCGGCCATCAACGACAGCGTGCCGGCCGGCACGCCCTCGCTGATCCCGCTGCTATTCGTGACCATCGCCTGCGGTGCCATCTCCGGCTTCCATGGCCTGGTCGCTTCCGGCACCACCTCCAAGCAAATTAACAAGGAAACCGACGTACGCTTCGTCGGCTTCTTCGGCGCCATGGGCGAAGGCTGCCTGGCCTTGGCCGCCATTCTCGCTACCACGGCAGGCATCGCCACGCTCGGCGAATGGCGTGAGCTGTACAGCGCCTTCGGTGCCGGCGGCGTGGGCGCCTTCGTCGACGGCGGCGCCAACATCGTCGCCAACGGCCTCGGCATTCCGGCCGAAATCGCCGCCACGCTGCTCACCGTGATGGCCGTGCTCTTTGCCGGTACCACCATGGACACCGGCGTACGTCTGCAGCGCTACATCATTCAAGAATGGGGCGACATCTATAACATCAGCCCGCTCAAGAACGGCATCGTCGCCACTCTGGTCGCGGTCGGCACCTGCTTGGTGCTCGCCTTCGGCGCCGGCGGCATCGACGGCTCCGGCGGCATGCTGATCTGGCCGCTGTTCGGCACCACCAACCAGCTACTCGCGGGCCTGACCCTGCTCGTCATCACCGTGATGCTGGTGCGTCTGGGCCGCCCGATGTGGTACACCCTGGCGCCGCTGGCCTTCCTGCTGGTCATGACCATCGGCGCGCTGCTGCTGCAGCTCGGCAAGTTCTACAACGAGAGCAACTGGTTCCTGCTGATCTTGGATCTGATCATCCTGGTCGCCGCGGTGCTGGTGCTGCTCGAATCGGTCGCCACGCTAACCAAGCAGTTGCGTGAAAACCGCGAAACGCGCGCTGCCGGAGGCGGTGCGTAATGAGCGCCGACGGCTCGGACGGACGGAATAAGCTCCGTCCGCCGTCCAGAGAAACGCTACGGGCCTGGCTCAGTCAGGCCCGTAGCTTTGCCGAAGAGTTTTACTACTCCCCTTACCGCGCAACGATCGCCCGCGCCCGCCGTGATGAGGAGGACCTCTTCATGCTGCTGGTATTCTCCGAAATGATGGGCGTGCCCAACCCGGCCAGCTACTACACGCTGGAACTGCAGCCCCTGCTGCTCGAGCGCTTCCACGAGTGGCACAAGCGCATGGGCATGGAACACTCACCCCTGGACCACTTCCGCTGCTGCTGATGAGTACCGATGGACTACAAGGGCTAACCGAGCGCCGCGTGCTATTCGTCGGCGGCAAGGGCGGCGTCGGCAAGACCACCGTGGCCTCCGCACTCGGTGTACTGGCAGCGCAACGGGGCAAGAACTGCCTGCTGGTCTCCACCGACCCGGCGCACTCCCTGGGCGACGCCTTCGATCGCCACATCGGCGACCACATTACGGCCCTCGCACCGGGGTTATGGGGGCTGGAAATTGATCCGGACGCGGAAGCAAAGCGCCACATCGACGCCGTCACGGCGCAGATGAAGCAATTTGCCGCGCCGGAGATGCACAAGGAGGTCGAGCGGCAGATGCGCATGGCGCGGCTGTCTCCGGGCGCGTCTGAAGCCGCGCTGCTGGAGCGCATGGCGCATCTACTGCTCAATGAGCAGAACCGTTACGATCTCATCATCTTCGACACTGCGCCGACCGGCCACACGCTGCGGCTGCTCACGCTGCCCGAGGCGATGGCCGCCTGGACCGAAGGATTGCTCGCCCACAGCCGCCGCGCCGAAGAGCTCGGCCAAGTACTCCGGCACCTGACGCCTAAGGGCAGTCGCGCCGACCTGCCTACGCCTTTCGACGACCCTGAGCAAGATCCTTTCAAGGGCATGGACCGGCGCACGCGCAAAGTAGCCGAGACGCTCATCAACCGCCGCCGCCTGTTCCACCGCGCGCGCCGCCTGTTGACCAATGCCGACACCACCGGCTTCGTGTTCGTGCTCACCCCCGAGCGCTTGCCGATCCTGGAAACCACCCGCGCCGTCGAGGCGCTGGGGCAATTCGACATCCCCATCTGCGGCGCCATCATCAACCGCGTCCTGCCGGACACGGCCGACGGCGAGTTCCTGCGCCGCCGCCGCGAGCAGGAGCAAGTTTATCTAGAGCGTATTCACCAGGAGTTGGGCAGCCTCCCCCTACGCCAACTCCCCCTCCTTCCAGGCGATGTCCAAGGCTTGGATGCCCTGACCGAAGTGGCTGCGCAGTTGGAGCAGGCGGGGATCTAGGATATACACACGGCTTGCCTTTTTGGCGGCTAGAAGTCATTCCCATCGCATGTTCCGCCCTCGTGGCGGCATTGCCCCTGCTAATCGCGGCCGGCGGGCGCTCCTACAAGCGTCATAGCGGCCATTCCTACTACCGTGACCACCTCTCTGCGACATTTGCCGTAGGCCGCAATCACGCAGCGTTGCGCCGAACGCGTCTTCTGCCTCGGCCCTACGCGGAAACGCGCCTAATAGCCGCGGTCGCAGTACTACGGCTGTCATAGAGGTGGTGGCGGACCGCGATTGGCGCCAGTCGGAAGGTTTTAGCGCCCGCTAATCTTGAAACCCCGCCCGTGGTCCATAACAAGCGCTGAATGAGCGCGCAGATTCAGGTACAAGCGGTGGAGGACGTGCTGCGCGTCGTGGTTCACGGCGAAGTCACGGCGTCGGTGGGCGACGAGGTGCTGGC
>JAJUGG010000142.1 GCA_029268285.1 Ectothiorhodospiraceae bacterium
CACCCGCTCGCCCAGAGCCTGCTGCTCGGCACCGACGCGCTCGAGCTCCTCGCGTAGTGCGTCCGCCTCTGCGCTGAACTCGCCGCGAAGCTCCTCGATACGGCCGATCGGAGCGGTAGCTTGCTCGACCTCGCGACGACTCGCCAACGGCTCGAGGCGCTCCGAAAGCTCCGCTTCACGTACAAAAGCATCACGCTCTGCGCGCACCGCTTCCAACTCCTGCCAGAAGTAATACGCAGCGCCGGCAACCGCGGCGATAGCCAGCAGCGCGAGCAGCAGCGCCAGTGCCGGCAGAGGCGAACGCGGCGGCTTCGGCCCGGGCGCCGCCGCTTCCGCGGGGCGCTCGCTCGGCTCGGCAGCGCTAAGCTCGTTATCCTTCGCTTCCGTCATGCTAGTTTTCCTTATCGATCTTGATTAACCGACGCTGCGGCAAGACGCTCCAAAGCCCGCAGAATGGTGTCGTCCATCGGACCCGCGGCCAGTTCGATGCGCTCGAACCCCGCCTGTCGCGCCAAATGCGCCAACCGCGGACTGATCACCAGCGCTACCGCCTCGAGCAGAGCCCGACGCTGCTCGGCCGTGACCGAGCACAACAGATTCTGCGTGCCTTCGGCACTGGTCAGCACGACCACACGGTGCGCGCCGCGACTCCAAGTCAAGAACTGCCTGTCGTCGAAAGGCGGAGTTTCGCGGCGGTATACCTCGGCGAAACACACCCGCGCCCCACGTGCTGTAAAGGCCTCGGCCAACACGCCGCGACCGCCGTTGCCTCTGAAAATTACCGCCTGCGCACCCGCCAACTCGACGCCGTCCAGAAGGCGCAGCAAGTCTTCGCTAGTGTAGCCGCTATCGGGCTGCGCGGTGACGGCGACGCCGCGTTCGATCAGGGCCTCGGCCGAGGCCGGCCCCACCACGGCAACGGAGGCGTCCTCGCGCAGGGCAAGATTACGCGCGCGCAGGGCGGACAAGCCGAAGCGCACCGCATTTCCGCTGACGAAAATTACCCAATCGGCCTCAGCCGCAGCTTGCAAGGCCGCCTCGAGCGCCTCCGAAGATTGGGCCGGGGCTATTTGCAATGCGGGCAGATGTACCGCTTGTGCACCCGCTGCGCGCAAGCGCTTGCATAAGCCTTCGCCTTGCGGTGAAGGCCTCGTCACTAAAACGTGCAAGCCATCCAGCGCTGCAGCCATATCAGCCCTCGGCCAGCTTCGCGAGAATCTCCCGACCGCCGCGTTCGTACAGCTTCTGGCCCAGCAGACGGCCGAGCTTTTCACCATCCGCGGCCGGCCCCTTGAGCTCGCCGCGAATGACACGCGTGCCGTCCGGCGTACCGACCAGACCACGCAGGAACAGCTCCTCGCCTTCGAGCTCGGCATAGGCGCCGATGGGCACTTGGCAGCTGCCCTCGAGCTGCGCCAGCATGGCGCGTTCGGCGCGCACCCGACGCTCGGTCGCCTCATCGAGAAGCGGCGCAATCAGCCGGTTCACGACCTCGTCGTCGCGACGGCACTCGATTCCAAGAGCGCCTTGGCCTACCGCGGGCAGGCTTTCTTCGGGCGGCAACTCACGCCGAATGCGATCGGTAAAGCCGAGCCGCTTGAGGCCAGAAGCCGCCAGTACGATAGCGTCGAATTCGCCCGCGTCGAGCTTGGCGAGGCGCGTGTTGACGTTGCCGCGCAAGGTCGTCACGACGAGATCTGGCCGCCGCTCAAGCAATTGACACTGCCGGCGCAGGCTCGCGGTCCCCACGCGCGCGCCTCGCGGCAGTTCAGAAATATCGGCGTATCGGTTGGAAACAAAGGCATCGCGCGGATCTTCCCGCGCCATGATGATCGGCAGATGCAAGCCTTCGGGAAATTCGGCCGGCACGTCCTTCATGGAGTGCACCGCGATATCGGCACGCCCCTCCAGCAAGCCTATTTCCAACTCCTTGACGAACAGAGCCTTGCCGCCGATTTTCGCCAGCGGGGTGTCGAGAATCTTGTCGCCCCGGGTGGTCATGCCCACCAGTTCCACGTGCAGGCCGGGGTGATGACGCTGCAGTTCGCGGCCGACGAACTCGGCCTGCCAGACGGCGAGGGCGCTCTTACGGGTAGCGATCCGGATGGTCTGCTGAGACATCGGCGGGTAAACCTTGAACAAATGGACCGCATAGCATGCCATGAGCCCGGCTTAGGGTCACGGCTGCCCGGCCTTATTGAGCGAGGCGGCGGAGGAGGCTGCGCAACTCGGATACGTGGCGGCGACTGACGTCCAGCCGCAGGTCGAGGGGGCGTACCCGCACACGATAGCCGCTGGGCCCTTTCTCCAGAGCGCCCAGCGCATCGCGAGCCACCAGCGCGTTGCGGTGCACGCGGATGAAGCGGTCGGGGAAGGCGCTTTCCAGCCGCTTGAGCGAATCCTCGATGAGATCCTCGCCCTCCGCATGATAAACGGTAACGTACTTCTGGTCGGCCTGGAGACAATGCACGGTCTCGATCGGGATGAGCTCCAGCCGATTGTGGCGTCGGCACAGCAGATGGGCCGGTTCTTCCGCCCCGGTCTCCTTGTCGTCGCGGCTCAAAGCTTCGAGCTGAGCGCGGTTGAGGCGGGTCGCTTTCTTCAAAGCCGCGGCAAGGCGCTCGCGGCGAACCGGCTTGAGCAGGTAATCCACGGCTTCAGATTCGAAGGCGGCAAGGGCATATTCATCATAGGCTGTGACGAATATGATGGCTGGCGGATTGTCGTTTTGACTGATGCGCGCGGCGGCAGCCAAACCGTCCATGCCGGGCATGCGGACATCCATGAGCACCAGATCGGGGTTCAGCTCGGCGCAGGCTTCGACGGCTTCGGCCCCATGGCCGGCTTCGCCGACGACCTCGTGCTCTTCCAGGGCCTCTGTCAGGCTACGCAGGCGCAGGCGCGCAGGTGCTTCATCATCAACGATCAGAATCTTCATCGTCACGTTCGTAAGGTAAATCGAGTTCCAGCCGGTATCCCTCCTGCCCCCGCTCCAAGCGCAGGCGCGCTCGGTCACCGAACGCGTAGTCCAGCCGCGCCCTCACGTTATCGAGTGCCATGCCTGCGCCGCGCCGAATCGCTCCGGTCGGCGCGGCGGGGTTTTCTATGGTGATGTGTAGCACAGAGTCGTCGTGCCTGCCGTTGACCGCGATCACGCCGCCGTCCATGCGCGGCTCGATGCCATGGTAGACGGCGTTCTCCAGTAAGGGCTGCAGCGTGAGCGGGGGCACCAAGGCATCCCCCGGCAAGGCATCGACTTGCCAATGCAGACTCAGGCGCTCACCTAGCCGCAGTTCCTCAATGCGCAGGTAGCGCCGGGCGAGGTCCAACTCGTCGGCAAGCGGGACTAGCCTCCCGCTGCCGCCTAGGCTGGCGCGGAACAGGTCGGCGAGATCCTCTACGGCAGCCTCGGCCACCCCGGGGCGGTCCGGAATCATGGCGGCGATGGTGTTGAGGCTATTGAAGAGAAAGTGCGGCCGGATGCGCGCTTGCAGCGCTTCCACACGAGCCGCCGCCTCTCCCTCGACTCGGCGCCGCCACTGATGGGCGACGTAAAAGTAACGCAGCACGATGGCGCCGACCACCGCCGCAATAACGAGGCAGCGCAGCAGCCAGCCGGGCCCCGGGCGGGCCGGCAGCACGACCGCAGCCGCCGACGCCATTAGCGCAGTCACCAACAAAATCAGCAAATAGCTGATCATGGCCAGCCCCGCCGCGCTCAGGCGTTGCGACGACACGCGCCCCAGTGCGCACAAACCGGCAGCGCAGATTAGCGCCACCCACTGTACGAACAGCGAAGCGAGCCCCAGCGTCAACCACGGATCACTCCCAGGCGCGGCGGCCGTCAGTGCCACGGCCAGTAACTCGGCGGCCATCACGAGCAGGAAGACGCTGCGGATCTGACAAAAATCGGGAAGAAAGGATTCTGCGCCTCTCACCGGACGCTCCATGCGCTTTTTCACCGCAGTCTGCAGCGCAGCCCACGGCGGCGCAAGCCCGATCCACTCGCCGTGCCGAACCGCCCCGGGTTTTGTTAGAGACTCGCCGGCTCGGCTTGGTATACTTGCCGCCCTCCCACAGCCGAGGTGTCGAGATGAGCGAAAAGTCTTCCAGCCAACTCTGGACAGGTCGTTTTACGGAAGCCACTGATGCGTTCGTGGAGCGCTTTACCGCCTCCGAGCATTTCGACCGACGCCTCTACCGGCACGACATCCTCGGCTCGATGGCGCACGCGCGCATGCTCAACAAGGTCGGCGTGTTGAACGACGCCGAACTCAAGGCCATTCTCGACGGCCTGCAAGCAATCCGCGACGAGATCGAGCGCGGCGAGTTCGACTGGCGCCCCGAGCTCGAAGACGTGCACATGAACATCGAAAAGCGGCTTACCGACCGCATCGGCGACGCCGGCAAGAAGCTGCACACAGCGCGCTCGCGCAACGACCAGGTCGCCACCGACGTACGCCTCTATCTGCGCGACGCCATCGACGAGATCATCGGCGAGCTGCTGCGCTTCCAGCGTGGGCTGGTGGAACTCGCGGCCACGCAGTCGGACACCATCCTCCCCGGCTTTACCCACCTGCAGGTCGCCCAGCCGGTTACGCTCGGCCATCATCTGCTTGCCTGGTATGAAATGCTGGTACGCGACCAGTCCCGGCTGGAGGACTGCAAGGCGCGCATGAACGTGATGCCGCTCGGCTCGGCGGCGCTCGCAGGCACCAGCTTCCCCATCGACCGCGCCTACACCGCAGAACAGCTCGGTTTCGAGCGGCCTAGCGATAACTCGCTGGATTCGGTGTCGGATCGCGACTTCGCCATCGAGTTCGTCTCGGCCGCCGCGCTCATCATGACGCATCTGTCTCGGATGGCTGAAGAGCTCATCATCTGGGCTTCGCCGCTGGTCGGCTTCATTGAGCTGCCGGATCGCTACTGCACTGGCTCCTCCATCATGCCGCAGAAAAAGAACCCGGACGTGGCCGAGCTGGTGCGCGGCAAAACCGCGCGTGTGCACGGCCACCTTACGGCGCTGCTGACGCTGATGAAGTCGCAGCCTCTGGCCTACAACCGCGACAACCAGGAAGACAAAGAGCCGCTATTCGATACGGTAGATACGGTACGCGACAGCCTACACGCGTTTGCCGACATGATTCCGTCCATGCAGGTGCACGCCAAGCGCATGTACGAAGCGGCGCGCAAGGGTTTTGCAACGGCAACCGACTTGGCGGATTACCTGGTGCGCAAGGGCGTGCCGTTCCGCGATGCGCACGAGATCGTGGGCAAGGCCGTGCGCTACGGCGTGGAGCAGGGCAAGGACCTGGGCGAAATGGAGCTCGCTGAGCTACAACGCTTCTCCGACGTCATCGGAGAGGATGTGTTCGCCGTACTCACTCTGGAAGGCTCGGTCAGCGCTCGCGATCACCTCGGCGGAACCGCGCCGACGCAGGTTCGTGCCCAGATCGAAAAAGCGCGGGAGCGCTTGGCGAAGTACTAGTAGCCGAGGGCTCAGTCGCCCGGCCTTCTAGGGCGCCTACTGACAGTTTTCAGCCGCCGGCCGCAGTCCCCGGTGTAGTTGGCTGCATCGGCGTAGGGTGCGTATCACGCACCGTTCTACCAGAGCAGCTTGACGCTGGTGCGTGATACGCACCCTACTACCGTGACCGCTTCTATATAGGCAGCATTTACCGTAGGGCGCCATCGCGCAGTATTGCCTTCTGCCTCGGCCCTACGCGGAAGTGCACCTGATAGCCGCAGTCGCGGTCCTACGAAGGCCGCTCGCTGCGCGTCGATTAAAGGCCGCAGCGCAAACGGGAAGTGTGCGGCTACATTAGCCGCTCACGAACGAAGCGCGCACGCTTACCATTGAAATCGAGCTGCAGCAAATCATCTCCGATGCGTTCGAACGCTACCGAGCTGGTCTGCCCGCCATCGGGATTCAGGGTCTGCAGTAGATTGCCGCGGACCTGATACTGCAAGTCGAATTGGGCCTGTTGGCCCTCCACCAGCACGGTGTACAACAACCGGCCGGACGTACGGAAATCCATGCAGGTGTCGGGAAGAATACCGACGTCGGCGTCGGCATCCCGAAAGCGCCAGCGGCCGTAGAGCCAATCAGGGACGGGCTGCGCTTCACTCATGAGTGTGCTCCTGAAGTCTTACCGGGGCGGCAGTTTAACGACTGCGCGCAGGGCATGCAGCCCGGCCCGATGGCAAGAGCACAAAAACACCGACGGGCATCAGGGCATCGCCAAGCTCAGGGCAAGCGAGCCCACGTGCGGTACTAACCGGCGCGCGGCTTGCCCTGAGCGGGGCAGGCAGGGGCTTAACCGCGGTTGTCGCCCTCACCCTCGATGTTGCCTTGGGTGTCGACGTCCACGTCCGGTGTCGTCAGCGTCTCCTCCTGAGTACCGACGTCCACGTCCGGCATCGTTACGGTCTCTTCCTGGGTGCCCATTTCCACATCACCACTCGCCGACGCGACGTCATTCTCGACTTGGGCTTCGGTTTCCGGAGCCTGAGCGGTGGTGTCTTCCTCCGCGGTACAGGCAGCGAGTCCGAAGGCAAGCCCCGCGGCAGCAACCCAGCTTAGGTGTTTCTTAAACATTTAATGCCTCCTTCGACATTGCAATGCATTTCGAGCGCACCGTTCGAAATGCGGTACAAGATAAGAGGGCTCAAGCTGGGATACATTCGTATTTTCTTGTCTTTGCGCGAAATTCATGTCGCTTTGAGGCGACATCATATTCAGCTAATGGAGTTCGAACGGCCTTTCTCAAGCCTCGCCGCGCTTGGGGTTAGGGGTATGCCGCACTACTTTCCGGTATAGTGCAGCGCGCCGCTGCGCCGCGGCCCATCACCTCTGTACAGGATGCCTCCGATGCCCGCTACCGATGCCATTACCCGCTTTGATGCGTTCCGCCTACCCGCGCCTATACTGCAAGCTCTGTCGGAAGCCGGCTATGAGGCGCCGACGCCGATTCAGGCACAGAGCATCGAGCCGCTGCTGGACGGGCGCGATCTACTGGGGCAAGCCCAGACCGGCACGGGCAAGACGGCGGCCTTCGCGCTGCCCTTGCTGGCCCGCGTTGACCTGGAACGGGCCGAGCCGCAGATCCTGGTCCTGGCGCCGACGCGCGAGTTGGCGATCCAAGTCGCAGAGGCCTTTCAAACCTACGCTCGGCATCTGCCCAACTTCCATATTCTCCCCATCTATGGCGGCCAGGATTACGGTGTACAGCTGCGAGCACTGCGGCGCGGTCCGCAGGTCGTGGTCGGCACCCCAGGGCGGGTCATGGACCACATGCGGCGCGGCACGCTGCAGTTGGACGGGCTCAAGGCGCTAGTTCTGGACGAAGCCGACGAGATGCTGCGCATGGGCTTCATTGACGATGTCGAGTGGATTCTGGAACAGGCCCCCGAGGGCCGCCAGGTTGCGCTGTTCTCGGCCACCATGCCGGACGTCATCCGCAAGGTCGCACGACGCCATCTGCGCGAGCCGGTGGAAGTAAAAATCGCCAGCCGTACCACCACGGCGACCACCATTCGCCAGCGCTACTGGCGCGTCAGCGGTCTGCACAAGCTCGATGCGCTGACCCGCCTGCTGGAGGTGGAGGAATTCGACGCGGTGCTGGTATTCGTGCGCACCAAGAACGAGACTGTGGAACTGGCCGAAAAGCTGACCGCGCGCGGCTACGGCTGCGAAGCCTTGAACGGCGACATCCCGCAGAAGCTACGCGAGCGTACGGTAGAGCGGCTCAAGAAGGGCGAGCTCGACATTGTGGTGGCAACGGATGTCGCCGCACGTGGCCTGGA
>JAJUGG010000143.1 GCA_029268285.1 Ectothiorhodospiraceae bacterium
ATTCTCAGCACGCTGCAGCAGGCCGACCCCAACCAGGCCGGTGGAGAGATGCGGCTTGCCGCCGACGAACGCACCAATAGCGTGCTGCTTAGCGGCGACATGCCGGCGCGGCTACGGCTGCGCGCCTTGATCGCCAACCTCGACCTGCCGGTGGAAGGCACCGGCGATACCAAGGTGATTTACCTGCGCTATGCCAAGGCAACGGACTTGGTGACGGTGCTTACCGGCGTTAGCGAGCAGATGGCGCGCGCCGAACAAGGCGCTACCGGCGGCGCCAACGGACAAGGCCAAGCCGGCCGAACCGCGCTTAGCGACGACATCAGCATTCAAGCCGAAGAAGCGTCCAACGCACTGGTGATCACCGCGCCGCCCGCGGTGCAGCGCTCGCTGGAAAGCGTCATCCGCCAGCTCGACGTGCGCCGCGCGCAGGTGCTCATCGAAGCGGCCATTGCCGAGATTCAGAGCGGCAAGGATCGGGAGTTGGGGGTGGACGTGGGCGTCATCGACAGCGAGGGCGAGCGCCCGGCCGCGGTCAGCCTGATGGGTGCGCTCACGCCACAGTGGCTGCAGTTGTTCGCGGCCGAGAACGCCGAGGACATTGCCACAGCGGTAGCGAGCGGCGGCATCCCCACCGGCTTCAATATCGCGCTCGGCGATACCAACGGCCGCTACCGCTACGGCGCCCTGCTGCGCGCGCTCGCGACCGATACCCGCAGCAATATTCTGTCGACGCCCTCTATCGTCACGCTCGACAACGAAGAAGCCGAAATCCGGGTGGCGCAGAACGTGCCGTTCGTTACCGGCAACTACATCGACGATGCCGGCGGAGCGACCAACCCGTTCCAGACCGTGGAGCGCGAGGACGTCGGCCTGATTCTCAAGGTCAAGCCGCAGATCAACGAGGGCAACGACATCCTGCTCGAGATCGAGCAGGAGGTATCCAACCTGCTGCCGGGCAGTCAGCAGACCGGTTTCTTCACTACCAACAAGCGCTCCATCAAATCCACCGTCATGGTCGAAGACGGCCAACTGCTCGCCCTGGGCGGGCTGATCGACGAGGAAGTTACCGAAACTGAGACGAAAGTCCCGCTTCTCGGGGACATTCCATTGATCGGACGGTTATTTTCGTCACAAACCGCGGGCACGAGTAAGCGTAACCTTGTGCTGTTCATGCAGCCCAGCATCCTCCGCGATGCCGCGCTGACGGACAACTACTCGGGCCGGAAGTACAACTTCTTCCGAGCCGAGCAGCTGCAACAGCGTGAACGCGGCGTGTCACTGCTAGGGAATGAGCAGCCACCCCTGCTGCCTCAGCGGGAGATACCGGAGCTTCCGGTACCCTTCGATAATGGATTGTGACGATGACGGACACGAGCGAACTTCTTGAACTGCACGACGAGCGCCTTGAGGCCCCGGAAACGGGCCTGCGCCCCTCTTTCGGTTTTGCCAAGCGCCACGGCGTGCTGGTTACCGATATCAGCGAGCATGCTGCCCATGTGATCTGCCGCCGCGGCACGAGGCCGGCCAGCCTGGTCGAACTGCGCCGCAGCTTAGGGTTGCCGCTCAAGCTGGAAACCGCCGAAGACGCCGAGTTCGAGCGTCTGCTGCAGCAGGCCTACGAGAACCGCTCCGGCGACACTATGCAAATGATGGACGATCTGGGCGAAGACCTCGATCTGTCCGATCTGGCCCAGGCCCTGCCCGAGCCGGAAGACCTGCTCGAGAGCGAGGACGATGCGCCCATCATTCGGCTCATCAACGCCCTGCTCACCGAGGCCATCAAGGAGAACGCCTCCGACATTCACGTCGAGCCGTTCGAGAACCGCATGGTGGTGCGCTTCCGCGTCGACGGCGTGCTGCGCGAAGTGCTGCAACCGCCGCGCGCCATGGCGCCGCTGCTGGTCTCGCGCATTAAGGTCATGGCCAAACTCGACATCGCCGAGAAGCGCCTGCCGCAGGACGGCCGCATCTCGCTGCGCATTGCCGGCCGCGCGGTCGACGTCCGCGTCTCCACCCTGCCTTCCGGGCACGGCGAGCGTGTGGTCATGCGTTTGCTCGACAAGCAGGCGGGCCGGCTCGATCTCGAACAACTGGGCATGCCGGCAGAGCTGCGCGCCCACATCGACACGCTGCTGCACAAGCCGCACGGCATTCTACTGGTCACCGGCCCCACCGGCTCGGGTAAGACCACCACCCTGTACGCGGGCCTGCAGCGCCTGAACAACCACAGCCGCAGCATCCTTACGGTCGAGGACCCGATCGAGTACTACATCGACGGCATCGGTCAGACCCAGGTCAACACCAAGGTCGACATGAGCTTCGCCCGCGGCCTGCGCGCTATTCTGCGTCAGGACCCGGACGTGGTGATGGTCGGTGAGATCCGCGACCTCGAGACCGCGCAGATCGCCGTCCAGGCCTCGCTCACCGGTCACCTGGTGCTGTCCACGCTGCATACCAATACGGCCATCGGCGCCGTCACGCGTTTGCACGACATGGGCGTAGAGCCTTTCCTGCTCTCTTCCAGCTTGGTCGGCGTGATGGCGCAGCGCCTGGTGCGCAAGCTGTGCTCGCACTGCAAGCAGCCCTATCAAGCCAGCCCGGCCGACTGCCGACTGCTCGGCGTCGACCCGGCCGAAGCGCCGGTGCTGTATCGCCCGGTCGGCTGCAGCAAGTGCAAGAACCTGGGCTACAGCGGCCGTAGCGCGGTTTTTGAACTGGTCATCGTGGACGATGGTCTACGTCGTATGGTTCATGAAGGCGCCAGCGAACAGGCCATGGAGGCGCATGCCCGCCAGCAGACGCCGAGTCTGCGTCAGGACGGCTTGCGACGCGTCCTGGCCGGTGAAACCACGCTGGAAGAGGTGCTGCGGGTCAGTACGGACGATAGCAACTAATGGGTGCTTTCGAGTACCAGGCCCTCGACGCGCGCGGCAAGCAGCGGCGCGGGGTGCTGGAAGGCGATACAGCCCGCCAGGTGCGGCAGAAACTGCGCGAGCAGGGCTGGATCCCCATGGAGGTCGAGGAGATTGCCCAGCGCGGCGAACGCCGTGCCGGCTTCTCCATGCAACTGTCGCGCGGCGCCTCCGCCGCCGAAGTGGCGCTGATTACGCGCCAGCTCGCGACCTTGGTCGGCTCCGGCCTGCCACTCGAAGAGGCGCTGCAGGCAGTCGCCCGGCAGAGCGAAAAGCCGCGGCTGCGCAACATGATGGCGGCGGTACGCTCCAGGGTGATGGAGGGTCATACCCTGGCCGATGGCCTGGCTGCGTATCCGCGCGCGTTCCCGGAACTGTTCCGGGCTACGGTGGCGGCAGGCGAGCAGACCGGCCATCTCGACGTCGTCCTCGAACGTCTGGCCGATTACACCGAAAGCCGCCAGCACATGCGCCAGAAGGTACAACTGGCGCTGTTCTACCCCATCGGCCTCTTGATCGTCGCCGTGTCCGTCGTGCTGCTGCTGCTCACCTACGTGGTGCCGAAGATCACCGAGGTGTTCAGCGACGTCGGGCAGGATCTGCCCGGGCTCACGGTCGCCATGATCAACATCAGCAGTTTCCTGCGCGATTACGGCATCTGGCTGGTGCCGGTCATCGGTCTGCTCATCATCGGTTTCAGCTATGCCATGCGCGGGCTGTCCTTCCGCCGCACGGTGCACCGATTCCTGCTGCGCATGCCCCTGGTCGGTCGGCTTAATCGCGCTGTCAACGCCGGCCGCTTTGCGCGCACCTTCAGCATTCTTGCCGGCAGCGGCGTGCCCGTGCTGGAAGCGTTGCGCATTGCCGCGCAAGTCATCTCCAACGTGCCGATGCGCGAAGCCGTGGAAGACGCCGCCTCGCGCGTACGCGAGGGCACCAGCATCAGCAAGGCGCTAGAGCGTAGCGGACAGTTCCCGCCCATGATGCTGCACCTCATCTCCAGCGGCGAAGCGAGCGGACAGTTGCAGTCCATGCTGGAGCGCGCCGCCATCAACCAAGAACGCGAAGTCGAGGGCACCATCGCCTCGCTGATGGCCGTATTCGAGCCCGTGCTCATTTTGGTCATGGGCGGCCTAGTGCTGCTGATCGTACTCTCGGTGCTGATGCCGATCTTCCAGCTGAATCAGTTGGTGGGGTGAGTCTTCCGCGTATGACGCGCCGCGAGCGTTTTTCCGTAGGGTGCGCTCCTGCGCACCGTGTAGTTGAGCAGACCCCGGTGCGCAGGAGCGCACACCCTACGACTGCCTACTCGGCTGGAACCGGTGCGTGATGCGCGCACTACGAAATCGCTGTTCGCAACCCAACGCTCCTCGCGCCTGCGTGGCCCATTTACCACTGGGCGGGTACCATAAGGTCAGCCGGAGCACTGCATCACAAAAGAGCTACAAAAATTAAGGACAATAGGCACCCATCGAGGTGTCAATTTTTTGACGGAGACAAGCAGCATGAAAATTCTAGAGCGTCGCCCCTCGCACAAGCGAGCCGCCGGCTTCACCCTTATCGAGATCATGGTGGTCGTGGTGATCCTGGCGATTCTCGGCACTTTTGCCGTGTCCAACATCATCGACAACCCGGACAAGGCACGCGTGACGAAGGCGCAGCACGACATCCGCACGCTGGAAAGCGCGCTCGAGATGTACAAGATGGATAACTTCAACTATCCCAGCACCGACCAAGGCCTGCGGGCGCTGGTGGAGAAGCCGACCGGCTCGCCGGAGCCGCGCAAGTGGGGCCCGAACCCCTACATGAAGGGCATTCCGCAGGACCCCTGGGGCAACGACTACGTCTACCTCGGTCCGGAAGACGCCAACGGCGGCATCCAGATTCTCTCCCTCGGTGCCGACGGTCGTCAGGGCGGTGAAGGCCTGAACGCCGACATCAGCAACAAAGACCTGTACTAACAGGTAAGCCGCTTGCGCAGGGAATCGCGTAGCGCCAAGTGGACCCGCGGGTTCACGCTGATCGAGGTGATGGTGGTGATGCTGATCATCGGCGTCGTCACCGCCCTCGCCACCTTCGCTTTCTCGGACAACCGCGAGGATCGCGTCGAACGAGAGGCAAGAAGGCTGGCGGCGGTACTCGAACTGGTCGCCGAGCAGGCCGTGCTGCAAAGCCGGATCATCGGCGTGCGCTTCGCCTCCGACGGCTATCTCTTCCTGTCTCCGGGCGCCGAGGGCGAATGGCTGCCGATCGAGAACGATCGGCAGCTGCGCCCCCACGAACTCCCCGACGACATCGAGCTGCAATTCATCACTCAGGGAGAGATCCCGGGCGGTGACCGCGCTACCCGCCCTCATACGGTTTTCCTCCCCAGCAACGATGTGCTGCCCTTCGAGGTGGTCATCAGCCACCCTCGGGTCGATACTTCTTATCGCATCGCCATGGATATGTTCGGCAGGATGAGCTTCGATGCGGAGGAATAAGGGCTTTACGCTATTGGAAGTCATGGTGGCCGTGGCCGTGCTCGCCCTCGCGATGGCCGCAGTCATCAAGGCCGCCACTCACAGCGGCGCCAACGTCGCCACCATGCGCGAGAATACTCTGGCGCAGTGGGTAGCCGAGAACCGCATGGCCGAACTGCGCGCCGAAGAAGCCTGGTTCAGCGGCAACGACAGCGGCACAGCCGAACTCGCCGGGCGCGAATGGTTCTGGCACATCGAGACGGAAAACACCGCCGACAGCAACCTGCGCCGCATCACCATCCGCGTCAGCGCCGATGAAAGCAGCGAAGACTGGCTGGCGCTGCTGGAAGGCTTCATCGTCAATCCTTCGGTACGCGGGGGGCGTTGATGAACATCGGCCTCCTTCACAGCAGGCGCGTGAAGCGCGCCGCGACAGGCGCCGGTTTCGGTGGGGTTCGCTCTAGGGTTGCCGCCCCCGCTGAATTCGTTCCCGCAAGTGTCCAAAACGCCACCAACACAACGCCCCGCCAACGCGGGTTCACTCTCATCGAGCTACTCATCGCCCTCTCCATCTTCGCCCTGGTGTCGATGATGGCGTTCGGCGGTCTCAACACCGTGCTCGATGCCAGCGCCCGGACCGAGGTCGAGGCCGCTCGACTGATCGAGCTGCAGCGCGCCTTCGCGCTGATGCGACGCGACTTCGAGGCGGCGGTCAACCGCCCGATCCGCGACCAGTTCGGCGATGAAGAGCCGCCTATGGACGCCATGGACACGGAGCATGTGCGCTTTACCCGCGGTGGCCGCGATAACCCGCTCGGCCTGCAGCGCAGCGCTCTGGAACGGATTGCCTACGGCCTGGACGATCAGAACCGCTTGATCCGCAGCCGCTGGCGCGCGCTCGACCAGCCCATCGACCCGCAGTTCGACGAGCTGGTCATGATCGAAGACGTCGAGAATTTCTCGGTGCGCTACCTCAACGGCGATAAGGAATGGCAGGAGTTCTGGCCGCCCGCGGGCGAACAGCAACCGGGCCTGCCCCACGCGGTCGAGGTCGTGGTCGAAGTTGAGCCCTACGGCGAGATTCGCCGCCTGTTCGTACTTCCCTTCTAGGACGCGCTCGTGCAGCAACCCAAGCGACAACGCGGCATCGCCCTCATCACCGCCCTACTGGTGGTCGCCATCGCGACCATCGCCGCGGTTCAGATGGCGCACCGCCAGCAGCTCGATATTCGCCGGCTGCAGGGGCTGCTGGCCTTCGATCAGGCGCAGAGCTACGCCGTGGCCGCGGAATCCTGGGCGCTGCGAGCCTTGCAGCAGGACTTGCGCGACAACGAAACCGACTCGCTGAACGACCTTTGGGCCCAGCCCATCGTTATCCCCGACTACCAGGGGGCCCAGCTGACCATGACGATCGAAGACCTGCAGAGCCGGTTCAACCTCAACAACTTGGCGCAGGTACCGACCAACGAGCCCGACCGCAACCCGCATTACGAGCGCTTTCAGCTCCTCATCGAACACCTCATGAGCGAGCACCAGGGCCTGGATGCCGATCCGGTCCACATCGCCAACGCCGTCGCGGATTGGCTCGACGAAGACCTGGAGCCGCGCTTCCCCGGCGCGGAGGACGGCCTCTACCTCACCGGCAGCGAGGAGCGCGCGCCCTATCGCGCCGCCAATCGCTTAATGGCGAGCCCGACGGAGCTGATGCTCATCGACGGCATGACACCGGAGCTTTACCAGGCGATGCTGCCGCTGGTCACTGCTTTACCGGAGCCGACCGCCATCAACATTAATACGGCAGGGCCGCGGATCCTGCGCTTGGCCCATCCGGAGCTGTCGCTCAAGGAGGCGGAGAACATCGTGCTCGACCAGCGACCGGAAGAGGGCTGGGAGGATGTAAAGGACTTGTTCGCGCTGGATGCGCTTGCCGGTGTCGAAATGCCCGGGTCCGAGAATGAATTTGGCGTCCAGAGCCGCTATTTTGCAGTACATGCCACCGTTACTTTGGGCGATGCGCGGGTAACGCTGCACAGCCTGGTGCGGCGCCACCCGGAAGGGCGCATGGAAGTGCTGCAGCGCGCGCTGGGAAGGCTATAGCGCCCGCGTCGGCTTGTGCGAGCAGCCTCCTGCGCGGCCGTCCGGCGTTCGCCAGGGACGATGTTTTCGGGGGCGAAGCGCAGGGGCTACAGGATGCGGCCTCCGCGACATGGCAGGATGCCCCGTTTTAAGTAACAATGAGTTTTCACCGGCAAAAAACCCATTAACTTCATGCGCCAACGACTAATCGTCCGTCTCAATAGCGACCCTCAGGGCGCCGTGCAGTGGATACGCCTCGACGCCGAAGGCAAGGTCGATGGCCAAGCCGAGCGCGGCGGCCTGGAAGCCGCTGCCGCGGCAGCCTCCGG
>JAJUGG010000144.1 GCA_029268285.1 Ectothiorhodospiraceae bacterium
AGGGCAGCAGCGTGCCGACGCCCATGTCGAAGCCGTCGGTGATGGCGAAGCCGATCAGCAGCACACCGACCAGCCCCCACCAGATTAGTTTCAGCGTTTCGTAGTCCACCTCAGATCTCCTTCTGCATGGGTTGCGGAGCCTGGCCCTGGCCAAGACCGGGAGCCGTCGCGTGCGAGGTTTCTTGGTGATAGCGGCCGGTGCCGAGCGTGCTCGGGCCGAGGCGGGCGAAGCGGAACATCAGGTACAACTCCACCACCAGCAGCAAGGTGTAGAAGATTGCGAACCCGGCGAGCGAGAAGTACAGGTCTCCCGCCTCCAGGGTGGAGGTGCTCATGCGCGTCGGCAGTATGCCGCCGATGGACCACGGCTGGCGGCCGTACTCGGCGACGATCCAGCCCAATTCCGCGGCGATCCAGGGCAGTGGGATGGCAAATAGCGCCAGCTTGAGCAGCCAGGGCTTGTTCATTTCCACGCGCTTGGCGGAATACCAGAAGGCGGCGGCGAAGATGAACAGCATCAGAAAGCCTGCGCCGACCATGATGCGGAAGGACCAGAACAGCGGGGCGACTTTGGGAATGGTGTCGCGCGCGGCTTGGGCGATCTGCTCGTCGGTGGCGTCGACCACGTCGGGCGTGTACTTCTTCAGCAGCAGGCCATAGCCGAGATCCTTCTGCACCTCCATGAACGCAGCCTTGTCCGCCTCGGTGTAGTTGCCGCTGCGCAGCGTGGTGAGCAGGCCGTAGGCGACCATGCCGTTGCGTACCCGCTGCTCGTTCTCGACCAGCAGGTCCTTGATGCCTTTGATCTCCTCGGTCGTGGAACGGGTGGCGATCAAGCCCAGCACCGCCGGGATCTTGATGGCGTAGTCGGTGCTCATGGTTTCGTCGTTGGGCAGGCCGATCAGGGTGAAGGAAGCCGGCGCCGGCTGCGTCTCCCACTCGGCCTCGATGGCGGCCAGCTTGACCTGCTGGACGTCGCCGAGCTCGTAGCCGGACTCGTCGCCAAGCACGATCACCGAGAGAATCGAGGCGAGGCCGAAGGCGGCGGCAATGGCGAAAGAGCGGCGGGCGAAGGCGATGTCGCGGCCCTTGAGCAGGTACCACGCGCTGATGCCGAGCACGAACATGGCGCCGGTGACATAGCCTGCGGCGACCGTGTGCACGAACTTGACCTGTGCGACCGGGTTTAGCACCAGGTCGGCGAAGCTTGTCATCTCCATGCGCATGGTCTCGAAGTTGAACGCCGCGCCGATCGGGTTCTGCATCCAGCCGTTGGCGATCAGAATCCAAAGCGCTGAGATGTTGGAGCCCACCGCGGTGAGGAAGGTCACCAGCAGGTGCTGGCGCTTGGAGAGCCGTTCCCAGCCGAAGAAGAACAGGCCGATGAAGGTGGACTCCAGGAAGAAGGCCATCAGGCCTTCGATGGCGAGCGGCGCGCCGAAGATATCGCCGACGTAATGGGAGTAGTAGGCCCAGTTGGTGCCGAACTGGAACTCCAGCGTGATGCCGGTAGTAACGCCGAGGGCGAAGTTGATGCCGAACAGCTTGCCCCAGAACTTGGTCATGTCCTTATAGATTTGCTTTCCGGTCATCACGTAAACGGCTTCCATGATGACCAGCAGCCAGGCCAGGCCCAAGGTGAGCGGCACGAACAAGAAGTGATACATGGCGGTGAGGGCGAACTGCAGCCGCGACAGTTCAACCACGGATTCTGCGACCATTATTGAACCTCCAAGTGAGATGGCTGCCCGTCGTGCAGCAGCACTTCATCGATGCGTTGCGGGTCCACCGCCACCGGTTCCGAGAAGAAGGCGATGCGAAGGCCGACCAGCACGATCAGCTTGAGCACCAGTACCAGGGCCAGCTCCCGAACCAGGCGGTTGGCGAGCAGCCCGGACCGGCCTCGCTCGGCAGGCGGCCCTGCGGCGGCTAGATGCGTTGAAGAATTCCAGGACATTGCTTGCTACCCATCCGACAGTGGCGTGCAAGCAGAGGAGCAAGGCTTGTGCCAGCCTCGGGGAGGCCGGGTAAGCCACTGAACCAGTTGGCGATTGGCGGTGAAGGGTGGTTAAAGTAGGCGCTTCGAGCGAGCGGGAGTGACAGAAATGGCAGATGGCGGCGTATAATGGCTGTCATAAATGGCATTTTTCAGGGGCTGCAACATGGCCGAGTCCGATACTCTCCCGCGCGACTTGCAGGCGCTGGTGCAAGAACACGACGCACCTGCGGTGCTGCTGGATACCGCTTACCGCATCGTCGCTGCCAACGGTGCGTACAGTGAGCGCTATGGGAGCAGCGGCCCGGTGCTGGGGCGGCATTGCTATGCCGTCTCGCATCACAACAGCCGCCCCTGCGATGAGGTCGGCGAGACCTGCCCGCTACGCGCCAGCCTTGCCAGCGGCGAGCCGCGGCGGGCATTGCATTTGCATTACACGCCGCAGGGGCAGGAGCACGTGGACGTCGAGACGCGTCCACTGCGCGATGAACAGGGCAAGATTCGCTATGTGGTCGAGATCATGCACCCGAGCCGAGCCGCCAGCGCGCGGCCGAGTGAGCGAGGCCTAGTCGGCCGCTCACCGGCCTTTAATCACATGCTGGAACTGATCGAGCGGGCCGCGCCCAGCGAGGCCGCGGTATTGCTGCTGGGCGAGACCGGCACTGGCAAGGAGGCGGTCGCGCACGCCCTGCACACTCTGAGCGGCCGTGCGGACGGACCGTTCGTGCCGGTGGAGTGCTCGGGGCTCACCGAAACCCTGTTCGAAAGCGAACTCTTCGGCCATGAAAAGGGTGCCTTCACCGGCGCTCATAACCGCAAGCTCGGCTTGGTGGAAGCCGCGCGTGGTGGGACTTTGTTCCTCGACGAGGTCGGCGATATCCCGCTCAACATGCAGGTCAAGCTCCTGCGCCTGCTGGAGTCCGAGACCTTCCGGCGAGTCGGTGGCATCGAGCCGCAAAAGGCCGACTTTCGCCTGATCTGCGCTACGAACCGAGACTTGCGCGAATTGATGCGCGAGGGCGCCTTTCGCGAGGATCTGTACTACCGCATCAGCGTCTTTCCCATTCCGTTGCCGCCTTTGCGCGAACGGCGCGAGGATCTGCCGCTGCTGGTCGAAACCCTGCTCGCGCGGCTGGTGCCGGCGCGCTCGCTCACTGTCGACCCCCGTGCCATGGATCGGTTGCGAGACTATGACTTTCCGGGAAATATCCGCGAGCTTCGAAACATCCTCGAACGTGCCGTGCTGCTCGCCGATGGTGAGCGCATTCGAACCGAGCACCTGCCGCCCGAACTCGCTAGCAGCGGCACGACTCCGGCCGAAGTCGAGGACACCGAAATTCTGCCGCTGGCCGAGGTGGAGCGGCGTTATCTGGAACGAGTCATCGCCCGCTACGACGGCGACCGCAAAAGCCTGGCCCAGCGCCTTGGCTTGAGTGAGCGGACGCTGTACCGCAAGTTGCAGGCGCTACAAGCCGGGCACTGAGCCCGGCCTGCAGCGCCTGGTTGTTTCAGAGCAAATCGCTGGTGCGGGAAGGACGCCCGGCGTCGGGCTTACTGTAATCGCACACGCCGTCGGGGAAGATGGCCTTCAGGCGCGCCGCTTGCTCGTCGCTCGGCACCCAGCTGCCATAGGTGCCGTCGCTCAAGGCCGTTTCCACCGGCTTGAGCTGGCACTTGAAGATGCCGCCCTTGAGCGGGCCGCCGGCGACGATGCGCGAGGTGGAGTAGAGCGGGAACTGCTGGGTGCAGGCTCCCGGCGCCTGGTCGTCGAGGATGCCGTTCCAGACGTCGCCGCCGGCGGCAATCTCCTCCCCGCTAGTCGTGAAACAGCGATCCACGGCGCTCTCGGGGCGTGCCGCGGCAAGACCCGCTTTCGGGTTCTGGCGCAGCTTCGTCAACCACTCGTCCAGTACGGCCAGGGCCGGTAGTACGTGTTCCACTTCCTGCTCCGGCCGAGCGTCCGTGAACCAGATGAGCTGGTGGTCGGCGTGGCCCATGCGCTCGATGATGCGCTGGCGCACCGCGAAGGACTGATGCACGTTGTGCATGTCCAGCTCGTGCTCGAGGTAGGGGCGCCAGTCGATGATGGGGATGTCGAGCTGTCCGTCGAAAACCATGCCCGACTCATAAGCGGCTTGCATGGCCTTGAGGTCACCCTGGGTGCGCGGCGCCGGGGCATCGGGCGAAGCACTCAGCGTCATGTTGCGGCTGCTCCACGGGTCGAACAGCGAGGGGTCGGCCATGACGTCTTCTGCGCTGCCGAGGAAGGGGAAGCCTTCCTGCACCATATCCTTGGGATGCTTCCAGCCGCCTACCTTGGTGTTGAGGTCGAGGAACTCCTCCGGCGTGATGTTGCCCTCCAGCAGCGCCTGCAGGCCGTACTGCACGCCGACGTTATCGAACAGCGAGCGCGCGTAGCCGTGCTCGTCGACGCCGTAGATATTGCGCAGGTCGTCGAAGTGGGTCCAGTGCACCTCAGCCATGATCTCCGGCGGGACCATGTGCTGCTGGCCCGGCGCGATGCCGTAGTGCGGGTTCATCGCCAGCGCGGTGAGCCCGCGCCAGGACTCGATGCACTCGGTGGAGCCTGGGGCGGTGGCGAAGCCGAGGCCGACTTTCGCTTCGGCTAGAGGGTCTGGAATGCCGTCCTCGGCGTTGAGGCCGACGAGCCAGGAGCGGTTCTTGGTAATCGTCCACTTGTCGTTGTCGCGGTCGGTGACGTCCATGTAGTGCTCGAGCAACTCGCAGTCGCCGACATGGATGATCTGCGTGACCATGTCGGGGTAGGACTGAGTGGCTACCCCGGCGTCGATGAGCCCGGGGTGGTTCTGGGCGTAAACGTATTGCTGAATCGCACCGCCCGAGGCGCCCAGGCCCACCGTGTAGAGCGGCTCGCCGTAGAGCTCGATGAAGCGCTCCTTGACCATCAGCGCCGTCTCGCCGCCCACCTGCAGGTTGTAATGCACGCCGGTGCGGGTGCCGGTGGAGTAGGCGATGGCGTAGCCTTGGCCGAGCACATCGGGGCGCAGGGCGCGGCGGTTGTAATCCAGTTCGCCCTGGGAGTGGCCGATGCCGACGCCGCCCTGGAAGTGATAGGCGAGGCGGCCGTTCCAGCGATCCAAGCTGGGCGCGTCCGGGTTCTCGCCGAACGGCGCCAGCATGGCGATGCTGTAGATGAAGCGGTTGATGGTGCCGCGCTCCCAACGCACCACGAAGTCCACCTCGCGCCCGTCGCTGAGTCGGGTCGTGGCCAGGTCGGCGGGCTTGGAGCCGTTCTCGGGGAGGGCCTTATAGCTGCCGTCGGTGCTGCGGTAGACGTACTCGACATAGGGCTCGATGGAGCAGTCGCGGCTGTAACCGATCACGTTGTCTTCGTCGTCGTAAACCGGCCAGCCCGGCGGATCGCTCGTGTCTACCAGCGGCTGAACGCCAAGCTCTTGCACCGTGGTGCAGACGAAAGGCTGCTGTTGCGGGCCGGAGAAGATCGGGCCGGTGATGGGGTAATTCACCAGCTCCTCAGCGGCGAGCTTGCCGTGTGCCTTGTGGTGCACTTCCAATCGGTTTGCGCCGACTTTGAGGCCGGTAATCACGCCTTCCAGGCGCTCGCCTGTGAGCTTCAGCCCGTCGGTACCGATGGGTTCGTTGTTGAGCCAGAGGCTGATCATGTTGCCGAGCTTGCCGGCACCGTCGATCGCGATGCGGGCATCCCCGCCCGTAACCTGATCTGGTGCGCTGGACAGCACGCGCAGCGTAACAGTCGGGCGCTCAGTATCTGGTGGCGTTCCATCGCCGGGCGGGCCGCTGCCAGGGTCGCCGCCGCTGTTCGAATCGCCCCCGCAAGCGCCGAGGGCAAGGCTGAGTCCTGCCAAAACCGAAACCGCGAGATGGTGCAGCCTTCCGTGACGTCCCATTACTCTCCTCCTTGTTGTTATCGCCGCAGGCCCCTGCCGGCGGCGTGAACGAGTCGGGCCAGTCGGTAATCGCGAACAACAGGTGAAGCATTGCGTGGCGCAGCGAGCGCCGGCGCGGGGTGCGGCTAGACGACTTTCGGCGGGAGGAAGCGATGAGGATCCCTAGAGCGACAGCGTTTCGATATCTGCGATCCTTCGCCGAAACGTAATGTTGTTATAGTCCGCTTAGGCGTGAACGCGAGCGCCAGGCTACAGGGTTTGTACCGGGGCGGCAGGTTCAAGGGATGATGTGATACGCGACGATCGCTAGTACCGAGACGATGCCCACCCACATCATGAAGATGCCGTACCCGAAGTCGCGTTTCATGAAACCAAAGGTCATGATAAGAAACGCCAGCATGAGAACGGCGACGGTTACTGCCGTGGTGTTGTCCATGCACTTGTTGATGGTTTCTGCCGCGAGGCGAATCAACCCGTTGTCGGGAATGGCGGGCGCCCACATACCGGCAGGATGGGGAGCCCAACCCTGAAAAACCCACTTTTCGAGTAATTCCTTGCCGTGGATCTCTCGGTATTTATCGTTATTGCCGCTCTTCTTTTGATTAACGCACTTTACGTGGCGGCGGAATTCGCCACCGTCGGTGTGCGCCACGGCCAGGTGCAGAAGCTGGCCGAGGACGGCAATTGGCTGGCGCGGCGGCTGTTGCCGGTGGTCAACGATACGTTGCAGCTGGATCGTTACATCGCCGCCTGCCAGATCGGCATTACGCTCTCTAGTCTGATTCTCGGCGCTTACGGCCAAGCGACCCTGGCGCGGGATATCGCGCCTTTGTTCCAGCAATTTGGCGATATGCAGGCGGTGGCGGCACAGTCCACGGCGGCCGTGATTGTGCTACTGGTGCTCACCGCGTTGCAGATGGTCCTGGGCGAGCTGGTGCCGAAATCGCTGGCGCTGCAGTACCCGCTGCAGCTCGCGCTCTACACCTACCTGCCGATGAGCTGGTCGCTGAGTCTGCTGCGCGGCTTCATCGTCGTTCTCAACGGCAGCGGCAATCTGGTGCTGCGGCTGCTCGGCGTGCGGCACTCGCGTCACCGCCATGTGCATTCGCCAGAAGAGATCGACATGCTCATTGCCGAGAGCCGGGAAGTCGGTCTGCTGGGGGCGGATGAGCAGCAGCGTTTGCACGAAGCATTGTTTCTGAGCCGCCGCACCGCGCGGCAATTGATGGTGCCGCGTCGTTTCGTCGTGGGAGTCGCCGCGGACACGCCGCCGCGCCAGCTGATGCGGCAGATCGTAGAAACGCCGTATTCCACTCTGCCCGTCTACGACCCCGAGAATGATCAGCCCATCGGCATGCTCAACGCCAAGGACGTCAGCACGCATTTCGTGGCTACCGGCAAGTTGCCTAACGTGCGCGAAGTCATGCGCCCCCTGGTGGTGGTGCTGGAGAACCTTTCCGGAGACCGCTTGCTGGCCACTATGCGCGAGCGCCGTGTGCGCAAGCTCATCGTCATCGATGAGTTCGGCACCATGCGCGGTCTGGTAACGCTGGACGACGTGCTGGCGGTGCTGGTCGGCGGCGTTGCCGACGAGTTCAAGGGCGAGGGTCCGCAGCCGGAGGTGTTGGAGGACGGGCGCCTGCGGCTGCCGGGCAT
Source organism: Ectothiorhodospiraceae bacterium (assembly GCA_029268285.1). Lineage (GTDB taxonomy): Bacteria > Pseudomonadota > Gammaproteobacteria > Nitrococcales > AK92 > JAJUGG01. Next base: position 7,564 of record JAJUGG010000144.1, read on the forward strand.
TCTGCGCCTGGATGAGGCCGCCATTGCCACCGGTCATGTCTGGAACAGCGAAGCCGGTACGGTCGCCGGCTACATCATCACCGCGCTGGAGCGCATCCCGGAGGCCGGGGAGCGCATTGCCATTGAAGGCATCGACATCGAAATCGAGCGCATGCATGG
>JAJUGG010000145.1 GCA_029268285.1 Ectothiorhodospiraceae bacterium
ACTGTCCCGACGTTTGCCCGGCGACCATGGCGCGGCTTTCCACCGCCGTGGCGGCGCTGGGGCCGGGAGCTCACGACGAGCTGCGGGTGTTGTTCGTATCGGTGGATCCGGCGCGGGACACGCCCGAGCACCTGCGCCGCTATACCGATTACTTCGGAGACTCGGTCATTGGGCTCACCGGCGACAAACCGGCGCTCGACGCCCTGACCAAGCGCTATCGCGTAACCTACGGCTACGGCGACAAGGATGCCGACGGCAACTACTCGGTTTCGCACGCGAGCGGCGTATTCGTGTTCGGTCGTGAAGGTGAACCGCGGCTTCTGCTGCGCGAGAGCGATACGCAGGAGGCAGTGCAAGAGGACCTGCGGCGGCTATTGTCCGAGCGGGGCTGAAAACGACGAAGCCCGCCGTAATCGGCAGGCTTCGTTCGCACAGCGCTTGTCGGCTACGGCTTAGGAGCCGATGGTCTTCTGCTCGCTGTTGGAGAAGTCGCTGACGTTATCGTCCGCGTCCACCGCCTGGATGGCAAAGTGCCAGGTCGCAGTCGGCAGCTCCTTGATGAGGAAGGTGTAGCTCATCACTTCGCCGCACTCATCGACTTCACCGGTGCGCGTACCGACCAGTTCATCGAGCTCGAGATCGACGCTCTCATTGTAGACGCCCACTTCCTGGCCGTAGCTGATGCGGTAGCCCTTCAGGTCTTCGAGGCAGCTATTGTCGGCATTGCGCGTGGGGCCTTCCCAGGTCAGCAGAGCCGTCCGATCGACCGGAGCCGGGGCCGGAGTGTTGTCGCCACCGCCTTGACCCGGCGTGCTGCCGGCGCCGGAATCACCGCCGCCGCTATTACCAGGGGCGTCGGAGCCGGAATCGCCGCCCTGTTCGCCGCTATTGCCGCCCGGCGCGGAGCCCGGGGTGCGATCGCCTTCATCGCCCGGCACGCTGCCGCCGTCGGAGGGTGCGCTCACAGAGTCTTTGTTGTCAGGAATCGGCGCAGGATCGGAAGAGCCGCCGCCGCCACCGCCGCCACACGCGGACACAGCGGTACCCAGAACCAGAATGGCAAATACACTACGCAAGGCTTCGATACGCATATAAGTTTTGCTTCAAGCTAATGCGCCTCGTCCTTGACGCGTCTTAATACGAGACTCGAGCGGCGGCGAAATCGCGCGAAACATCCGTTTTCGTCGCGGCGCCGGTATTTCCGTCCGAGGCGTGGGGCAGACTCTAGTCACCGGGCAGAGCGCTAACTGTGCGTAGCGTCACCAAAAATGCCGCTGTCACCGGGCAGCGACGGGATCTGTGAAGCGGTTAAGCGGAAAGTGTGGAGAGGGCGACTTTTCAGCGCGAAAGCTGTCACGGATTTAGCGCGGCCGGGGCGTGGCGGAAAAAGCATTAGCGGTCGCGAAAGGAAATGCGGCGGGTTGGTCGGCGGTTGTTAATCTTGACAACCGGCTATGTCAGAATCTAGGCATGGACGCACCCAAGACACCAACCACAGGCCGGCGCTATGCCGGCAAGAGCCTCGAGCAGCGGCGCGCCGCCAGGCGCAGCAGCCTGATCGCGGCGGGCAAGGCCGTGTTCGGCGCCAAAGGCTTTCACGCCGCCACCGTGCGCGATGTTTGTACCGCGGCGCAGCTCACCGAGCGCTACTTCTACGAATCCTTCGAGAGCCGGGAGGCCTTATTCGCGGCCGTTTACGACGACCTCATCGACCAGGTTCGCGACCACGTGGTTGCCGCCATGCGGCGTCAGGTCGAAACCGATTCCGCGGATATGGCAGCCATGGTGCGGGCCGGATTGCGCGCATACTTCGGGCTCATCCGCGAGGATCCGCAGGCCGGCCGCATCACTCTGGTCGAAGTCTTCAACGCCAGCCCCCAGCCGGAGCGGCTGTCGCGACGCATGGGGCGCTTGGCGCAGGAACTGATCTTGCCCCTGGCGCAAGGTCGCTCGGGCGCCGACGTCGGCTTACTCACTGCGGGGGCCCTGGGCGCCGTGGTGTTCATCGCCATGCGCTGGACCTTGGGGGGCTATCGCGAAACGGAGCAGCAGGTAACCGACAGCGCGCTCGCCATGCTGATGCCCATCATTTTCGAGCGGAAAAGCCATGCTCGGAGTTGACAGTATCGACGGCACTGTCTAGTTTTTGACAATTCCATATGTCAGTTTGCGGTCGGACGCCGGAGGTACAGGAGCCGCCATGAAAAGCTTTACGGATAAAGTCGCTGCCATCACCGGCGCCGGCTCGGGAATCGGGCGGGCGTTGGCGCTGAATCTCGCCGCCCAGCGCTGCCATCTGGCGCTGAGCGATATCAACGAGGAGGCGGTGAAGGAAACCGCGGCTCAAGCGCAGAAGCACGGCGTCAAAGTCACCACCGCGCGTCTGGACGTCTCCGATGCGGCTGCTGTGCAGGCCTGGGCCGATCAGGTCGTTGCCGAGCACGGCAAGGTCAACATGATCTTCAATAATGCCGGCGTCTCGCTCGGGAGCACGGCGGAGGGGGTGAGCCGGGAGGACTTCGAGTGGATCATGGGCATCAACTTCTGGGGCGTGGTGTACGGCACCCAGGCGTTCCTGCCGCACCTCAAGGCGTCCGGCGAAGGCCATGTCATCAACATCTCCAGCCTGTTCGGCCTGCTGTCGGTGCCGGGCCAGAGCACCTATAACGCAAGCAAGTTCGCCGTGCGCGGCTTTACCGAGTGCTTGAGCCAGGAAATGATGGTGACCCGAGCGCCCGTCGGCGTGACCTGCGTGCACCCGGGCGGCATCAAGACCAACATCGCCCGCAGCGCGCGCCTAAGCCAGGATCTGGCGCAACGCTTCGGCAGCGGCGACAAGGACCCGCGCGAGGACTTCGAGAAGTTCTTTATCACGACGCCGGATACCGCCGCTCAGGTTATCCTCAACGGTGTGCGCAAGAACAAGCGTCGGGTGCTGATCGGCCGCGACGCCAAGTTCCTCGACCTCGTGGTGCGCCTCATGCCGTCCGCTTACCAGCGCATCGTGGTTCGCTTCACTGGCAAGGCGCTAGGCCGGGACAAGCCCGCCCAGGATGGTCCTGCCGCGATTTCCTAGCAGCAGGGCGGCTCGCCTTCAGCCTTCCGTCTACAAGCCCGGCGTTTTGCCGGGCTTCGTGTGTGCGGCGCAGTGAAATCGCTGCTATTTGCCCTAAAGTTGATTTAGAGGCGTCGCGACCGCCGCGGCCCGCGTGCGCTTAGAGCAGGCATAAAAGCCTGCCTTAACACAATAGAAGGAAGGAGGAGACGATGCGCGGACTAATGATGGATCGGCCGTTGATGATCTCGCATATCATCGACTACGCCGCCGAGACGTTCCCCGATCAGGAAATCGTATCCAGGACCACGGAAGGCGGTATCCATCGATACACCTACCGCGATGCCGCCCGCCGCAGTCGCCAATTGGCCAATGCGCTGAAGACGTTGGGCGTGACCGAGGAAGACCGGGTCGCCACGCTAGCCTGGAACACATACCGGCACTTCGAGATCTACTACGCGACCTCCGGCATGGGCGCCATTTGCCACACCATCAATCCGCGGCTGCCGGTGGACCAGTTCGCCTACATCGTCAATCACGCGCGCGACCGTTACATTTTCACCGACCTTACCTTCGTGCCGCTGCTGGAGAAGCTGCACGGCATGTTCGACGGTGTGCGCGGCTACGTCATCATGACCGATGCGGCGCACATGCCGGAAACCTCGCTGCCGAATGCGCTGTGCTACGAGGAGCTGATCGCCGGGCAATCGGAGCACTTCGACTGGCCCGATTTCGACGAGAACACGGCGTCCTCGCTGTGCTACACCTCGGGCACTACCGGCAACCCCAAAGGAGCCTTGTATTCACATCGCTCGACGCTGCTGCACGCGTTCTCGGTGTTGACCACGCCGGGCATGAATCTCAGCGAGGAGAGCGCCTTGCTGCCCGTGGTGCCGATGTTCCACGTCAACGCCTGGGGCGTGCCGTACTTTGCGCCGTTGGTCGGCGCTAAGCTCGTATTTCCCGGCCCTGCGCTGGACGGCCCCAGCCTTGCCGAGCTGATGAACGGCGAGGGCGTTACCCATGCGTGGGGTGTGCCGACGGTCTGGCTCGGACTGCTTGCCCACATGCGCAGTAGCGGAGAGAGCTTCAAGAACCTGCAGCGCGTCCTGATCGGCGGCTCGGCCGCGCCGCGTGCCATGATGGCCGAGTTTAAGGAGCGCCATGGCGTCGAGGCCCTGCACGGTTGGGGCATGACCGAGATGAGCCCGGTCGGCACGTTGTCGCAGCTTCGCCCCCAGGATCGGGACTTGCCGCTCGAGGCGCAGCTCGACATCAAGGCCAAGCAGGGGCGGCGTCTGTTCGGCGTGGAAATGAAGATCGTGGATGAACAGGGCGGGCGGCTGCCGCATGACGGTCAAGCCTTCGGGGAGCTTCTGGTGCGCGGCCCCGCCATCATCAGTGCCTACTATGAAAACGAGGAGGCGAGCGCGAAGGCTTTCGACGACGAGGGCTGGTTCCGCACCGGCGATGTGGCCAAGATCCACCCGGACGGCTCCCTGGAAATCGTCGACCGCACCAAGGACGTCATCAAGTCCGGCGGCGAATGGATTAGCTCCATCGACCTCGAGAACGAAGCGGTGGGGCACCCGGAGATTGCCGAAGCGGCCGTGATCGCCATCCCGCACCCGAAGTGGGATGAGCGCCCGCTGCTGGTGGTCGTGCGCGAGCCCGGGAGCCAGGTCGATAAGCAGGGCGTGCTCGATTACCTCAGCGAGCGTGTTGCTAAATGGTGGCTGCCCGATGACGTGGTCTTCGTCGAGGAACTGCCCCATGGCGCCACCGGCAAGCTGCAGAAGGCCAAGCTGCGCGAGCAGTTTAAGGACTACACGCTACCCCAGGTCAGCGGTTAAGGGGCGTGTGCGATAGCCCGGCCGTCGCGCCGGGCTATCGCGCCTGGGTCAGCGGAGCCGAATCTGCCCGATGCCCGGATGCTCCAGGCTGCCGAGAATCAGCCTGCCTTCGCGCTCTTCGGCGGCAGTGATGGGCGCGTAGGCGTCCGGCGCATCGTCCTGCAGGCTTGCCACGACTTCGCCGTTCAGACTCAAGCCGACCACATGCGCATGATGCGCCGGCGCGGGCTTGACCGCTTCGGGCAGGCGCAACAAGGCGCCGCGCAATAGAGGATAGGGGCCTAGCGCGTCGACGACGGCATTCCGTGGCGCGAACAAGGCCAGCCAGAAACGATCGCGGCCGTTGAAACTGATGTTGTCCGGGAAGCCGGGGAGATTATCTACGAATACTTCGCTACTGCCCGCTTCGGGGCCATGCAGCCAGTAACGCAGCACCCGGTAGCTGCCGGTTTCGACGACGAGCAAATAATGTCCTTCGGGGCCGAGCACAACGCCGTTGGCGAAGTTGAGCCCATTCAGCAGCGTGCGCGTTTCGTCTCGCGCCGGATCGTAGGCCAGCAGTCGACCGTGACCGCCGTGCTCGACGATGTCCTCGTTGACCTGATACAGCCCATACTTGCTCGATGCGTCGGTAAAGTACACGGTGCCGTCAGGCCCGACGTCGATGCCGTCGGCAAAGCGATAGGGGATGCCGCCGGCCTCGGTGCTCAGTACTGCCAATTCCCGGTTCGGCCGTATGGCCAGAAGCCCCTTGAGCGCGTCGGCCACGTAGACGGTGCGATCCGGCCCCAGCGCGATGCCTATGGGGCGCCCGCCGGTGTCGGCTAGCTGGTCCACGTTGCCGTCGGCGTCGATGCTGATGACCCGCCCGTCTGCCAGGCCGGTGTAGACCCGGCCCTCGGCATCGACGGCGATGTCTTCCGGGCCAGGCCAGTCGCCCAAGCGCTCGACAGCGCTCAGCGCCGTATTGCTGTGGTACGGGCCGTTATAGCCGGGGTTCGCGGGCGGCTGCCAAGCGACAGGCTCTATGCCGGTGGGCCAGAACAGCAGATAGGCCAAAAAGCCCGCCACTGCGGCGATAACAACAAACAGAACGCGCCCCATGTACGGTTTTCCTTTTTTTGGAAGTTCCGTACTCAGTCTAGACGCTGATCGGCGACAGCGTTTATCAGTCGCGGCGGCTGGAAAGGCGCCTACTGAGCTTGCGTCGGAGGTGGTTCGCGCCGATGCTGTTAAGCGATGCATTTACCGCAATGGAGGCCACATGAAAAAAACGATCAAATGTGCTCTGGCAGGGACTGCCATGCTGGCGCTGGCAACCTCGGCTCAGGCTGCGACCTTGTTGAAGATGAAAGACGGCTCCGGCCAGGCAACCGATATGTGGGTGACCGAAGAGGCCGCGCGCATCGAGCCGCCAGAGCCTGGCGTATACATGCTGATGAGCCTTGAGGACGGCAGCGTCCGCATGGTCAACGACAACCAGAAGCAGGTCCTGGAAACCGACGCGCTGATGGGGGACGGCGCCGGAGAGGTGCCGCAGATCGACCTGCAATTCAAGCGCGCCGGCGAGGGCCCGGAAATTGCGGGCTATGATACCGAGCATTACGTGCTCACCGTCGGCGGGCAGACCTGCCAGAACTACTATCTGTCTGAGGATGCGGTCGCAGACAACAAGCTCCAAGCTTTCATGGAGCAAATGGCGGCACTGAGCAAGCGCGACCCCGGCATGCAGGGCATGATGGACGACTGCGACGTGGCGTCACGGCAGGTGGGCGCCGAGTTAGTGGGCTTGGGGCTGCCTTTGCGCGTCACGGACGCCCAGGGCGCGGTCGAAAGTGAAGTCGTCGAAATTCAAAGTGACGCCGATGCCGGCGACCGGCGCTTCTCGCCGCCCAAGGACTACGAGGTGATCAGCCTCGCGAACCTGATGCGCCAGCACATGCAGCAGCAGTAGGGCCGGCGCGTACTCGCTGCGCGTCGCTCAGGCGATGCGCAGCGAGTTCAGGATCTCTTCCAGCGCTTCGTCTTCGACGCCTTTATCGTCGTACTCGCAGTTGTACGTGACGAACAGGGCGATAGGCCCCGAGCGCAAAAACCACTCCTGCCAGTACTCGTCCCCTTCCCGGTAGTTCAGCGTAAAGCCGGTGAAATCGCCGAGCTCGACCTCGCGGATCTTCGCGCCGGCTTCCAGGTGTTCCGCTGCAAATTCCCGCAGGTCGGCGTCCGTTACTTCGGCATCGGTTACCATGCCGCTCAGGTTCAAGGCGCCGACGCCATCCGGGTCGTAGAGAATGAGATAATCTTCGTCCTGATCGGCCTCCCAGTCGGCGGGAATGTCGATGTTCCAGTCGGGGCCTTGTATCTCGGTCATCATGATTTCCTGAGCGAGGCAGATTTGGATCGCAGCATAGAGGACAACGTGCGAATACTGAAGTGGGAATTAAAGGGAACGAGCAGGGCATGACGCGCAAGGTGCCGGCCGCCGAAGCCGAGGCCGAAATCGAAATCAAGAAAAGCCGCTTCATCGCCCGGGCCGCACGTGCGGAATCCCGCGAACAAGCCATGGCGGTAATAGAGCAGGCCCGGGCCGACTATCCCGATGCCCGTCATCACTGCTGGGCGTATCTCATCGGCGACCCCGATGCCACCGTGAACGCTGCCAGCAACGACGACGGGGAGCCTGGCGGCACGGCGGGCAAACCCATATTCAACGTCATCCAGCACAAGGGCATCGGCGATATCGTCGTCGTCGTCATCCGTTACTTCGGCGGCATCAAGCTCGGCGCGGGCGGC
>JAJUGG010000146.1 GCA_029268285.1 Ectothiorhodospiraceae bacterium
CACGGCCGCATGGTGGAAGCCATCATGGCCACAGCAATTGAGTTCGCCGGCGCGCAGCGGGGCAAGCTGATCCTGCGCAACCACAAGGCGGGGCTGTGCGTGGAAGCAGAGTCTTCCGTGGACCAGGAGCGCATGCGCATCCTGCAGTCCATTCCGCTGGGGGAATGCAGTGACTTGGCGCAGACGGTTACCAACTACGTCATTCATACGGGCGAGAGCGTCGTCGTCGATGACGCGCAACGCGGCAGCGACATACTGCCGGGGCTGGAGCGCGACCCGCACGTGGCCGCGGCGGGCGTACGCGCCATTCTTTGCCTGCCAATTGCAACCGGCGATGACGACAAACGCGACCTTATCGGCCTGCTGTACCTGGAAAACAACCGCGCGGGAGGAAGCTTCACCGCCGAGCAACTGGACGTCCTCGAACTGGTCGCCATGTCCGCAGCCGGACGGCTGGAGCTGTCCCGGCGCGCCGCGGTGGACGGGCTTACCCAGCTTTACAACCACGAGTACTTCCAGAACATGCTGCAGCGGGAGTTCGCGCAGGCGCGCCGCCACAATCGCCCGTTGTCGCTGATCCTGGTCGACATCGACCATTTCAAGCGCTTCAACGACACTTGGGGGCACCCGGTGGGCGATCGCGTGCTGAAGGAAGTGGCGAACAGCCTCAAGGAAAGCTGCCGCGAATCCGATACCGTCGCTCGCTACGGCGGCGAAGAGCTGGCGGTCATTCTTCCGGAAGCGAACTTGGCGACGGCTGCCGAAGTGGCTGAGCGCGTTCGCCTTGCCATTGAGCAGACTTCGGTGGAGCACGAGGGCGTACAGCTCCACGTTACGGTGAGCGCGGGCGTGGCAACCCTGAGCGAAAGCGTCGCCGAGCACGGGCAGTTGATCAAGCTGGCGGATGAGGCCTTATATCGCGCCAAGGCGGAAGGCCGCAACCGCGTGGCCCTCGCCTCTGAGGCGATCTGACTCGACGCCGAAGCAATGTGGCCGTGCCCGCTGCTTGCGGCACTGGGGCGGGGCACCATAGCGGCAAGGGCTTGTGCGCGACTCAAGCTTCTTGAGCCAACGCCTTTCGGATGGGTGTGTCCCCGCTTAGCAGTTCGATGATTCGGCCCTGGGTCTCGGGCATGTCCAGGCAGAGCGCGATCGCCTCGGCGACATCGGCGCGCGGGATCTCGCCGTAGCCTAGGCCCGCTCCGGCGCGTATCCGTCCGGTGCCCGGTTCATCGGTGAGGCGGCCGGGACGCAGGATGGTGTACTGCAGGCCGCTCGCCCTGAGGTGCTCATCCGCCACATGCTTGGCGCGCAGGTAATGGCGAATGTTCTCCGGCCCGCTCTCCGGGTCATCCGCGCCCATGGAGCTCACCATCACGAAGCGCGGCACCTCGAGGGCAACACAGGTATCGACGGCGCGAATGGCGCCGTTCTGGTCTACATCGATGGTCTTCTCGGGCCCGGTATGCGCGCCGGAGCCGGCCGTGAACACCAGCGCGTCCATGCCCCGCACCACGTCCTCGAAATTCTCCTCGAGATCGCCCAAGCTGGGCCGGCCGCCCCGCTTGCGGATCTCAGGCATCTGAGCAGGGTCGCGCACCATGGCATGGGCAATGTGGCGCTCACCGTTGCCGAGAATCTCCACCAAGAGCCGGCCGATCTGTCCGTTCGCGCCGATTACCAATACGTCCACGTGCTTACTCCTTCGCGGTCACGGTGCCACTCTGAAGAAAGTGATGTATCCATGATTGGTGCGCTCAGCCGCACCGCCAAGCGCGCGGCGCCGCACTTCCAGTCCCCGGCCATGCTCGTGCAGGCCGTTATTCGGAACCCGCGGCATTCAGGCCGTCGGCCTCGAAGTCCATGCGCAGGGCGCGCAACGGGATGTCCAGCGTAGTCGGCTCGAGCTCGACATCCACGGGCTCATGGGGAAAACGCGCCAGCGCATCGAAGTCTGGGTCCGGCTCCACCACCATGGGCGAGATGATGCGTACAAGGCTCTCGAAACGGGTATCCACCGGCACTAGCATCCGATCATCGAGCTGCACGGTGACCGGTGCATCGAGCCGTATCGGGATGCGCTCTCGCACGGGCACATTCACATGCACGGGCAAGTCGAACTCGATGGGTATGGTCCCCTTGACCGGCACGGTCATGGGCATGCCCATCACCCGGGTTTCGACTTCGGTGTCGACCGCCAGCGCGACCCGTATGGGGATGATGCGATCGACCTGCACATCCAGTTCCACAGGGATGTGCGTATCCATTTCCACTTGTGCTTCGAAGCGACCCTGAATCGGCACGCTGATCGTCTCGCGCAAGGGTACCTCGATGCGCACCGGTTCGCGCACATGCGCGGTCATTCCCCGCGGCAGATCGATGCGGGTATCGAGTTCCGGCGGCAGGGTGATGCGCAAGGTTTGCGCCGGCAGGTCGAGCCGCGGCGCCAACCGCGAGAGGAGGTAGTAGGCGGCCCCGGCCACGGCGATGAAGGAAAGCAGCACCGCGGCCAGTAGCACGACCAGAAGCGAGCGCCAGGTAACGGGCTTGGGCGGGGCAGTTGTCATTATTGTGGCGTCCCGGCTGCCGAGGTAAAGCGCGGATGCGGCCTCGCCGCCGCATCCGCCGTATCGGCTCAAAGATACCAGAGGTCCACGAACTCGTGCACCGGCATCGCTTCGAGCCGCTCCTGATTCTCGCAGGCGGCGATGATCTTCTGCATCTGTCGCGGCGCGAAGCGGGTCGCCAGCGCCGCCTCGAACTTCTCGACCAATAGCGGGATGCCTTCGCCGCGGCGACGGCGGTGGCCAATCGGGTACTCCACCGCAACGCGCTCGGTCTTGCTGCCGTCCTTGAAGAAGACCTGCACGGCGTTGCCGATGGAGCGCTTGCCGGGGTCCAGGTAGTCCTTGGAGAACTGCGGGTTCTCGACCACCTCCATCTTCGCTCGCAGCGCGTCGATGCGCGGATCGGCGGCGATATGGTCCTCGTAATGCTCGGCGGTGAGGGCGCCGTATATCAGCGGCACTGCCGTCATGTACTGAATGCAGTGATCGCGGTCGGCAGGATTATCGAGCGGCCCGGTCTTGTCGATGATGCGCACGCCCGCTTCCTGCGTTTCGATGACGACCTTGTCGATCTGATCGAGACGCCCGTTCACCTGCGGGTACAGCTGAATCGCGCATTCCACCGCCGTTTGCGCATGGAACTCGGCGGGGAAGGAGATCTTGAACAGCACGTTCTCCATCACGTAGCTGCCGTAGCCTTGCGGGAAGCTCAGCTTGTTGCCCCTGAACAGCACGTCCTGAAAGCCCCAGACAGGCGCGCTCAAGGCCGCCGGGTAGCCGATCTCGCCCTTGCTGACGATCAGGGCCAGGCGCAAGCCGCGCGAGGTGGCATCGCCCGCCGCCCAGCTCTTGCGCGGACCGGCCTGCGGCGCGTGGCGATAGGCTCGCAGCGCCGAGCCGTCGATGAAAGCATGCGAAGCGGCATTGATTACGTCATCCTTGCTGCCGCCGAGCAACCCCATGCTCACACAGGCCGAGGCGATGCGCACCAGCATCACGTGATCCAGGCCGACCCGGTTGAAGCTGTTCTCCAGCGCAATGACACCCTGGATTTCGTGCGCCTTGATCATGCCGGTAAGCACATCGCGCATAGTGAACGCCGGTCTGCCGGCGGCGACGTTCCTGCGCGAAAGCCAGTCGCACAGCGCCAGGATAGCGCCGAGATTGTCGGAGGGGTGGCCCCATTCGGCGGCCAGCCAAGTGTCGTTGAAATCCAGCCAGCGCACCATAGCGCCGATGTTCCAAGCCGCCGTGACCGGATCGAGCCGATAATGCGTGCCCGGCACCTTGACCCCGCCGTCCATTCCGGCGCCCTCGACCACCGGCCCCAACAGTTTGGTGCAGGCCGGATACTGCAGCGCCAGCATGCCGCAGGCGAGGGTATCCATGAGATCGTAACGGGCAGTTTCGTAGGCTTCGGCAGATGTTATCTCGCGATCCACCACATAGTCGGCGATATCCACCAGTTCCTGGTCGGGCTGAGGACGCCGGGCGCTATGCACTTCGGAAACCATGTCGAACCCTCCTGTGTACAGGTCTTACCAGAGCCTGCCGCGGGCCCGATTGTCTACAATCCTGCTTGAAGATCTGGCAGATGCCGGCTAAAGTAGCCGCTTATAGTCAACATTGTAGACAATATGCCGCAAGCACCCGACTCCACTCTCGATGCCGCCGCACCCGACAGCCGCACGCTTGCGGATCGGGTTTTTACGCGTCTGCAGGACGATATCGTGCTGGGGGTACTAAAGCCGGGGGTCAAGCTGGGCGAAGCCGAACTCGCCGCGCGCTACGGCGTGAGCCGGGGACCGCTGCGAGAAGCGATCCGCCGCCTGGAGTCGCGCAAGCTGCTGGAGCGCATCCCGCACGTCGGCACGCGGGTAGCGGCGTTGAAAGCGGCCGATCTCATCGAGATCTACCGCGTGCGCGAAGCGCTGGAAGGCATGGCGGCGCGACTCGCCGCCGAGAATATGACCGAGGATGAAATCGCCGGGCTCTGGGAATTGCTGGATCAACACGCCCAACAGCCGGATCTGCAACACGACACCGCCTATTACCAGCATGCCGGTGATCTCGACTTTCACTACCGGATTATCCAAGGCAGCCACAACGCCACTCTGATCGATTTATTGATCGGCGAGATCTACCACCGCGTGCGGCGCTACCGCTACCAGCTCTCCACGACGCCGAAGCGCCCGCAGAAAGCGCTGGGTGAGCATCAGCGCATCGTCGAAGCCATCGAAGCGCGCGACGGCGAAATCGCGGAGCTGCTCATGCGCCGGCACATCAGCCGCGCGCGCGAGTATTGGGAAGCGCGGCAGAACGAGAGCGTGGACTAGCTACAGAGGCACGGGGTAAAGCAAGTTTAGGGAGAAATCCACCTGTAGGAGCGGCGACCTCGCCGCTTCTACGGGAGGATCACGACGTAGAGCGCAATTGCGCAGCATCGCGCCGCATAAACACAGCCGCAGCGGAGCCTCGCGCTCCGAGCTCAGATAACGACTCGATGGAGCCACGATTATGAACATCAAGTACCGCAGACGCCTCCCGGGCACCGAACTCGACTACTACGACACGCGTGCCGCCGTCGAGGACATCCAGCCGGGTGCCTACGATAAGCTGCCCTATACCTCGCGGGTGCTGGCCGAGAACCTGGTGCGGCGCTGCGAGCCCGAGAAGCTGCGCGCATCGCTGGAGCAGATCATCTACCGCAAGCGCGATCTGGACTTTCCGTGGTATCCGGCGCGCGTGGTCTGCCACGATATTCTCGGCCAGACGGCGCTGGTGGACCTCGCCGGCCTGCGCGATGCCATTGCCGAGAAGGGCGGAGACCCGTCCAAGGTGAACCCGGTGGTACCGACGCAGCTCATCGTCGACCACTCGCTGGCCGTGGAGCACGGCGGCTTCGACCCGGGCGCCTTCGAGAAAAACCGCGCCATTGAGGAACGCCGTAACGAGGACCGCTTCCACTTCATCAACTGGACCAAGAAGGCCTTCAAGAACGTCGACGTGATTCCGCCCGGCAACGGCATCATGCACCAAATCAACCTGGAGAAGATGTCGCCGGTGATCCAGGCCCGCGACGGCGTCGCCTTCCCCGACACCTGTGTCGGCACCGACAGCCACACTCCGCACGTCGACGCGCTGGGCGTGATCGCCATCGGCGTCGGTGGGCTGGAAGCGGAGAACGTCATGCTCGGCCGCGCCTCCTACATGCGCCTGCCGGACATCGTCGGCGTCGAGCTCACCGGCAAGCCGCAGCCCGGCATTACCGCCACCGACATCGTGCTCGCACTCACTGAATTCCTGCGCAAGGAGCGCGTGGTTGGCGCCTATCTGGAGTTCTTCGGCGAGGGCGCGGCCGCGCTCACCGTGGGTGACCGGGCCACCATCTCCAACATGACCCCGGAATACGGCGCCACGGCGGCGATGTTCTACATCGACCAGCAGACCATCGACTACCTGAAGCTCACCGGTCGTGAGGACCAGCAAGTCAAGCTGGTGGAAACCTACGCCAAGGAAACCGGCCTCTGGGCCGACAGCCTCGAGGGCGCCGAATATGAGCGTGTGCTGCGCTTCGATCTCTCCAGCGTCGTGCGCAACATGGCCGGCCCCTCCAACCCGCACCGCCGCCTGCCCACCACGGAGCTTGCCGCCCGCGGCATCGCCGGTGAATGGCAGGAGGAAGCGGGCAAGATGCCGGACGGCGCGGTGATCATTGCTGCCATCACCAGCTGCACCAACACCTCCAACCCGCGCAACGTGGTTGCCGCCGGCCTGCTGGCCAAGAAGGCCCATGAGCTGGGGCTGCAGCGTAAGCCCTGGGTGAAAACCTCGCTCGCGCCCGGCTCCAAGGCCGTGCAGCTGTACCTGGAGGAAGCGGGATTGCTGGAGCACCTGGAAGCTCTGGGCTTCGGCATCGTCGGTTTTGCCTGCACCAGCTGCAACGGCATGAGCGGCGCGCTGGACCCCGAGATTCAACAGGAGATCATCGAGCGCGATCTCTACGCCACCGCCGTGCTCTCCGGCAACCGCAACTTCGACGGCCGCATCCATCCCTACGCCAAGCAGGCCTTCCTCGCCTCGCCGCCGCTGGTAGTGGCCTACGCCATCGCCGGCACCGTGCGCTTCGATATCGAGAAGGACGCGCTGGGCGTGGACAAGGACGGCAAGCCGATCACGCTCAAGGACCTATGGCCGTCCGACGAAGAGATCGACCGCATCGTGCGCGAAAGCGTGAAGCCGGAGATGTTCCGCAAGGTCTACACGCCGATGTTCAACCTCAAGGTGGATAAGGGCGAAGAGGTCAGCCCGCTGTACGACTGGCGCCCAATGAGCACCTACATCCGCCGTCCGCCATACTGGGAAGGCGCGCTGGCCGACAAGCCCGCGCTCAAGGGCATGCGGCCGCTGGCGGTGCTGGGCGACAACATCACCACCGACCATCTGTCGCCGTCGAACGCGATTCTGCCAGACAGCGCCGCCGGCGAGTATCTGGCCAAGATGGGCCTACCGGAGGAGGACTTTAACTCCTACGCCACCCACCGCGGCGACCACCTCACCGCGCAGCGCGCGACGCTCGCCAACCCCAAGCTCTTCAACGAGATGGTGCGGGACGAAAACGGCGAGGTGAAGCAGGGTTCGCTGGCGCGCATCGAACCGGAAGGCGAGGTCGTGCGCATGTGGGAAGCCATCGAGACCTACATGGAGCGCAAGCAGCCGCTGATCATCGTCGCCGGCGCCGACTACGGCCAGGGCTCCTCGCGCGACTGGGCCGCCAAGGGCGTGCGCTTGGCCGGAGTCGAAGCGATCGTCGCCGAAGGCTTCGAGCGCATCCACCGCACCAACCTGGTCGGCATGGGCGTGCTGCCGCTTGAATTCCAGCCCGGCACCACGCGCAAGACGCTGGGCATCGACGGCACCGAGACCTTCGACGTGGTCGGCGACCCTGCCCCGCGCGCAACCCTGACGCTGGTGATCAACCGCCAGAACGGCGAGCGCGTAGAAGTCCCGGTCACCTGCCGCCTCGACACCGCCGAAGACGTATCGGTGTACCAGGCCGGCGGCATCCTGCAGCGCTTCGCCAAAGACTTCCTGGAGGCGGAAGCCGCGGTTGA
>JAJUGG010000147.1 GCA_029268285.1 Ectothiorhodospiraceae bacterium
AGCGGCCGCAGTCGTTGCTCGACAACGCACCGTTGGCGCAGTTGCTGGAGCGGCTGATCCGCTTCGAACGTATCCGGCTCGCCATCGAGCAGGGCGATCTCAGCGCCTTCAGCGTGACCTGCTCGAACTACGCTAGCGGTGAGTCGGTGAGCTTTTTCGAAGGGCAGGCAGCGCTGCAAGCTTGGCAACGCTCCCACCGCATCGGTATCTCCATGCGCTTGCGTCTGGAGCACCTGCTGGCTTCGTCGGCCATTCCCGGCGTGTTCCCAGCAGTCTGCATTGACGGCGCATACTTCGGCGACGGCTCGGTGCGACAGTTGGCGCCTATCAGCCCGGCGCTGCATCTGGGCGCGGAACGGGTTCTAGTGATCGGCGTCAGCGGCAGCGCAGACCTGCGCACGCGCATTGCGCCGTCCGGTCCTCCCAGTATCGCGCAGGTGGCGGGGCATGTGCTGGACAGTGCTTTCGTCGACAGTCTGGCAGCGGACCTGGAGCGCTTGGAGCGCATCAATCGCACTCTCGCGCTCATTCCGGATGAGGTACGGGAGGCTTCGGAGCTCGGTTTGCGCCCGGTAGAGGCGCTGACGATCGCCCCGAGTCGCAACCTCGACGAGATTGCGCGCGACTTTGCGCATGAACTGCCACGCAGTCTGCGATTCTTCCTGCGGGGCAGCGGCGGGGATTCCGGTTCGGCGCTGTTGAGCTACTTGCTCTTCGAGCCAGGTTATTGCCAGGCGCTCATCGAACTCGGCTACGAGGATGCCATGCGGCGTGAGCATGCGCTGCTGCACTTTCTCGGCTACGACCCTGTTGAACTTTACGGCGTGCCCGGCCTGCCGCATCACGATGTGTGCTGAGCGTCACAGAATCCGCCGCATGAACCCATGCGGATGCTCAGGTTTTTTGAGAACCCGCCGATACCCCTAGCAGATCGGAAACCCACTCACCGCCGCGGGAGCTACGTTCGGTACGCCCGCCGGCCGTACTAGCGAGTTGTCATGTCCATCAAGTTCAAGCTCATCGCCACCACCGTTTTACTCTTGGTGCTGCTGGTGATAACCACCGGCGTGTCGCTGTTCTTCATGAACGGCATGCGCCAGCAGACGGGCTATTTCACGCACATCCTGCTGCCGGGTACGGCCATGGTGAAGGACGTTCACCGTGGCGCTTACCAATACCAAGTTGCCCTGGACGGCGCCATCGATAACGAGATGGCAGGCTCCGAGGCATTGAAAGCGGCAAGTGAGTATCGCGAAATCGTCGGCAAACGCTTGGCTGGTTTGTCGGATGTCATTCGCGAAGAACGAGCTGCCAATTTTCTCGCTCAATTGGAGAAGACCTGGGGTGCCTATGCGGAAGTTATGCAGCGCGTCGAAGGCTTGATCGCGAGTGGCGACATCGCCGCAGCGCGCCGGCTGCTGGAAACGGACGGCGCCGAGCGTTTGGCCCTGGTTGACGACATGATGACGCGTGTTGACGCTTATCTAACCGATGTGAGGGACAGGCTGAGTACCGGCTTCGCGAAGGCTCAGCGTTTCGGCGTCATGGTTTCCGTAGGCATGCTTGTGCTGTCGGTGTTGTTAGGCCTCGTCATGAGCGTGCTGCTGCACCGGAGCATCCTCAAACGTATCCGGGCATTGCAGCACGGCTTTGAGCAGATTGCCGCAGGCGATCTGTCTACACAGCTGGACGACAAGGGCAAGGACGAGATGGCCGAGCTGGCGCGCGATTTCAACCGAGTGTCGGCCGGTCTGCGCGAAGCCTTCCGTAATATCGGCGTCTCCTCTGAGCAGTTGCGCAGCGTAGCGCGGGACTTAAGAGACGGCTTCGACCGCACGGCCAATCGCGCGCGCAGTCAGCAGAGCGAAATGGATGCCGTCGCGACCGCGATGAACGAGATGGCCATCACCATCAAGGAAGTCGCACAGAGCGCCGACAATGCCGCCGCCAGCGCACGCGAGGGCGAACAGCAGGCGCAGAACAGCCAGCAGCAAGTCGATCGCACCTCGGAGGCCATGCGGCTGTTAAGCCAGCGTGTCGACGAAGTGGCGCAGAAGATCTCCGAGGTGAGCGTCAGCAGCGAGGAAATCGGCACGGTGCTGGAGGTCATTCAGTCCATCGCCGAGCAGACCAATCTGCTCGCACTCAATGCCGCCATCGAAGCGGCGCGCGCTGGCGAGCAAGGCCGCGGCTTCGCCGTGGTGGCGGACGAAGTGCGCACCTTGGCTTCGCGGACCCAGGAATCCACACAGCAGATCGTTTCAGTGATCGATACGCTGCAGGACAACTGCCAGTCGGCGGTGTCGGTGGCCTCCAAGGCCGTGGAGGAGGCGCGGGAAACCGCCGAAGCCTCCGATGTCACTGCCGAAGCGTTGCGCGGCGTGCTGGCCGCCATCTCGCGCATTTCCGACCTCAACGCGGGTATTGCCACCTCTGCCGAAGAACAGAGTCACGTGGCGCAGGAAATGGACGGCAACATCGTTCACATCCATGAGGCGTCCAAGGACACGCTCAACGAGGCCGAGCAGGCGCAAGCTACCAGTGTCAGCATCAACGACCTGGCCGAGAACCTGGCAGCCAGCATCAGCCGCTACAAAATAGGCTGAGGTCGGGCGTCCAATTAAAGGCGTAGCGCGCGGTGAAACCTGCGCGCTACGCCTTTTTCGTGCGAAAGTTATTGCTTTCTCCCGTAACGCGGTTTGAGTCCGCGCTGGCGCCTTGAGCGTTTCGTTGCGTTTCAGCTTGCACGGCCCGCCCCGCCGGGTTCATCGTGAGCCGAAGGAGAGGGCAGGACTATGGAAGACATCAGCGTCTCAGAGGTGCTCGCCGCGGCCCAGTGCCGCAAGCAGGCGCGGCTGCTGCGTGAGGCGGTGGAAGAGACGGTCGAAGGCGAGCTGGCGCGCATCATGCGCCGACAGCTAAGGGCGGTGCTGCCGAAGCTTTGGCCTCAGGCAAAATCGCTGGACGGCGAGGAGCTTCTCGGCGCGCCTGAGGAGTCCTTGCTTGACGTGACCCTGCGGCACCAAGGGGTGCGGGTGCGAATCGGCGTGCTCGAACCAGGACGGCTAGTCGATGTGCGCGCAAGCAGTCGCCTGCGCGACCGCTACCTACGTTACTGCGCAGTGGCTCTGTGGGCAGCGCGAGGGCAGGGGCTGGATATCGCGGCGGTGGACATCGCGAACATCGATACGGGTTTCGTTTACCGAGGCGACGGCAACTACCAGGGGCTGCTGCGGCGGATCGACGTCACGAAACGGGTGCAAGCCCTGCTGCCGGAAGTGCCGGGCTGGGTCGCCGAGGCGCGCGCCGCGCGCGAGAATTGGGAGGTCGCGCCCGGGCCGCATTGCCGGCAACCGCAGCGCTGCGACTTCATCCCTCTCTGCAGTCCTGTTACTGCGCAATATCCGGTCTCTGAGCTCAATCCCGGGCGCGGGCTGCAGGCCCGTTTAGCCGAGGCCAATATAGACGATATCCGGGAGATGCCGTCCAATTGGCTTACTAAGCCGCGTCAGCGCATGATTCACGCCGCCGCGGTGAGTGGCGCCGCGCAGCTCTCGCCGACCCTGGTGGAGTTTCTCCGCGCCTTGCCTTATCCGCGCTACTACCTGGACTTCGAAGCCGTGCAGTTCGCGGTGCCGATCTGGCCGGGCACGCGGCCGCTGCGGGCGCTGCCGTTTCAGTGGTCGCTGCTGCGGGAGTCCGCGCCGGGCGAGATCGAGCACCGCGACTACCTGAACCTCGAGGCCTTCACGCCGCCCATGCGGCCGCTCGCCGAAGCGCTGCTGCAAGCCTTGGGCCAAGAAGGGCCGATCCTGGTCTACGGCGGCTATGAGAACAAAGCGCTCGCCAACCTGGCGGCGTTGTACCCGGATCTCGGCGAGGCACTGTCGAGGGTCGCCGCGCGCACGGTGGATTTGCTGCCCCATATCAAAAGCGGCTACTACCATCGCGACATGCACGGCGGCGCCTCGCTCAAGGCGGTGCTGCCGACGCTGGGTACGGCCTTAAGTTACAAGGCGCTTGAGGGGATTAGCGAAGGCGTACAGGCGCAGCTGGCCTACCTCGAAGCCATCGCGCCGGAAACCGAAGCCGCACGGCGCGAGGAATTGGCGGCCGCGATGCTCGCCTACTGTCGCTTGGACACTGAGGTTTTAGCGGAGATGGTGATTCGCCTGGCTGAACCACCGCCGGAAGCGGAGTTGGCCTGGTTTTGAGGTTTTTTGCTCAGCAGGCTGGCGAGGATGGCAATCACGAACAGTCCCAGCGCAAGCGCATTCAGTAAACCCCCAACGCTGCGCAGACCAGGCTGTGCCAGTGCGTCACCCAGCAGCCGCACCGCCAGCGATACATGCAGTGCCAGCAGCGGCAGGTAGAGTATCGGTCGATAAGGCAGCGAGATGCGCAGCACGGCTGGCAGGATTACCGGCGCGTGCCCGAGCACCATGGAGAACACGAAGCCCAGCAGCAGCGCATGCAGCGCGGCGTCGTAGCTGAGGCGGCCGGGCGTGAGCCCAGCGCCGAGCATGACCGCGCCCGCGACGGCCAGCCAGGCATAACCGCTGAGGAGGCAATAGGCGATGTAGCGCGGCAAAGCGGTAAGGCGCACCGTCCGGCGCGCAAGATCGTAGAGCGCCAGCCAGAGTGCCAAAGCGACGAGGCCGAAACCGAACAGCCGCGCGCCCGCATCGAGCTGCCATGAGCCCAGCAGGGGGCCGCCGACCAGCGCGATCAGCAGTACGCCGAACAGGGCTTCCGCATTGGGCGGACGCTGCAGAAAGCGACTGAGCTCCAGGCGTTCGCCGGCGATGGTCAGTACCAGAAAGCCCAGCCACCACAGCAACGCGTGGTAGATATGGCCCTGGAATAGCCACAGCCCATCGCCTACCACGAGCATGAGCGCGGCACCTAGCAAACTCGCGGTAAACAGGGCAGGTTGGCGCCGGTAGGCGGCCAGCGAGGCTGCCGCAAACACCAGGCTGCCGAGCCCCAGCAATGCTGCGCCCGTTTGGGTTGAACCGAGCAGCACGCCGATCACGCCCAAGCCCGTAAGCAGAGGGCCGGCGTAGGCCCAGCGACGCGATAAAGCCGCGGCTCGCTCTAGTGCGATCAGCGTGCCGAAGAAGCCCGGGATCAGGAGTGGGCCATGCAGGAGCGCGGTGTTTCCCGACACTGCCGGCAACGGCCAGCCGATGCGCAGCAGGCCGCCGAACACGCCGGCAAGCAGAGCGATGAAGGCGAACAGAAATAAAGGCAGGCGGTATCGCGGCGCCAGATCGAGCGAAGAGCCGGTGGCCATGGTCAATCAGCGGCCGGGGTGCCAGCCGAAATGGGCTTTGGCTTCGTCCGACATCATGCCCTGATGCCAGGGCGGGTCCCAGACCAGCTTGACTGTCACGTCGACCGGCTCTTGCTGGTATTGCTGGATCGCCTGCGTTACGGCATCGGTCAGGTATGCCGTCATGGGGCAGGCCGGGGTGGTCATGGTCATCTCGACGCCGACCTGACCCGGCGCGATCTCGACGCCGTAGACCAAACCTAAATCGACGATGTTTATTCCCACCTCGGGGTCGATCACTTGGCGCAGCGCCTCTTCGATGCGATCGACGTCGGGCAGGGGTGCCTTTTCACTCATTGCCGAACTCGTTTCTCTGAATGCTTTAGGTCTCTATACCGCTTGCAGGCGAGACTTGCCTTGACTGCAGATCAAGACGAGATGGAGGGCGGGCGGCGGGAGGAAAAGGCGGGGTGAGGCAACCGCGCCGCCGAACGGCGGCGCGGGTCGATGACACATCACTGTTGTTGCTGCTGGCCCTCGGCGCTTGCTGTCTGCTGCTCCTGCAGATTCAGCGCTTCGATCGTGGCCATGTCGATCTGGCCGCTCGCTTCGAGGTTTTGCTCTTGTTGGAACTGGCGCAGCGCACTGGCCGTTTCCTGGCCCCACATGCCGTCGACCTGGACATCCTGGCCCTGGTCCTTGAGCGCTTGCTGCATTTCCTCTATCAGAGACGAAGCAATGGGCGATTGTTGGCTCCCGCTTTGCTGACCGCCGCTTTGTGCGCTGCCGCTTGGGTCGCTGCTACTGGTCTGCTCTTCGGAGGCCATGGATGCCCGATCCGTCATGCCGCCGGTCATCGGTACGGAGGCTTGCTCGCTTTCTCCGCTTTGCGACATTGGCGCCGAGCTTTCGGCCGCGGAACTGCTGGTGTCCTGCGCAAAGACCGGTGTGGTGGCGAGCAGGCCGCCGGCGGCGAGGGACATGATCCCGAATCTGATGTTCATGGCAATCCTCCTTGTGCCTAGGGTGTGGCGTCACTGTTTCATCAGAACGCCATGAAAGATCTGGATGGGGGCGAGGACAGGTTCAAGATAAGAAGTCGTGAAAAGCCTGTTGTTTGCGAGCGACAGCAATGCCGTCGGTGTCCCTAGAGTGGGGTCAGGGGGTGCCGAGCGTCGATCAGCGTAAAGCAAGGGGAGCCGATTTCTACCGGTTCATCGCGCCAGACCATGGTGTCTATCCAGAGGCGGTTGCCGAGCCGGCCCGGCCGGCAGCCCCGCCGCGGCGTGTGGCCGTGTATCGCCCAGGCAACGCCCGCCAGCGGTGCAAGATCGCCTCGATCTGGCGCATCGAAATCAGCCGCGCGTCGCGCCTGATAGCGGTTGCTGACGATTTGCGCCAGCAGGTCGATGTCGTCGAGGCGCGCGGTGAAATCGCCCCAACTGGCGAAACGCTCCGGCACCTCGGCATGCACCACGCCGACTACACCATCTGCAGTCTCCAGCTCCAGCGCCCAGGGCAGGGCGGCGAGGGCATCAGCTAGCGACCTGCGCTGCGTGCTGCTCAATTCGTCGAACCAGTCGTGCGCGCTGGTGAAGAGCTCGAACTTGGCGCTTAGATAACCTTCACGGTGCAGTATGGCGGCATCGTGATTACCCATCACGGCATGGAACCAAGGCTGAGCCAGCCACTCCAGTGCACGTGGGCTCTCGGGACCGCGGTCGACCAGATCGCCGACGCAGATCAATCGATCTCGCTTCGTGTCGAAACCGATCCGCTCCAGCGCCTGCTCGACTCGCCCGAAGTGGCCGTGAATATCACCGATGATGTAATCGCGCCCGGTGCGATTGCACGGCAGCCGTGCCAAGAGTGGTTCGAAGACTTTGCTCATCAGCTCGACTGTTCGGCCCGCGCCTTGCCTGGCCCCATGCGGCGTTTGACTTGCTTGACGATGTCGGCGCGCAGACGGCGGATGCCGTGCCGGTCTTCTGGCAGAAAAGGCGCTGGACGGCATGCGGCCGCGGCGAGCATGCCCAGCCGCGCAGTCAGCAGGCCGTTGGCGATGCCCTGGCCGAGGCGGGCCGAGAGCGCTGCGGTGAACTGGCCGCCCAAGGCCTCGGCGGCGCTGTCGGAGAGATAGTCGCCGGCCCCGGCTACGACCAGATTCTGGCCGACGTACTTGAGCAACGCGAAGCTGCCGACGAAGCCGGGTCGCACGCCGTAAAGCCGAGCGATGTC
>JAJUGG010000148.1 GCA_029268285.1 Ectothiorhodospiraceae bacterium
AAGCGCAAGCGGCTCGTCGAAAAGTACGCGGCGAAGCGTGAAGCGCTCAAGGCCGTGATCAAGAACCCGGAGAGCAGCGACGAAGAGCGCTTCGAGGCGGCTCAGGCGCTGCAGCAACTGCCGCGCGATTCCAGCCCCGTTCGTGGCCGCAATCGCTGCCGTGTCACCGGTCGGCCCCGTGGGTACTATCGCAAGTTCGGTCTGGCGCGCAACATGCTGCGCGAGGCGGCGATGCGCGGTGAGATCCCCGGGCTGGTCAAGTCCAGCTGGTAAGGCAGCAGAAACAGTTAACAGTCAGGTAGCACGAGCATGAGCATGACCGATCCCATCGCGGATATGCTGACCCGCATCCGCAACGCGCAGGGAGCCAACAAGGCTCAGGTGAGCATGCCGTCGTCGAAGCTTAAGGCGGCTATTGCGCGGGTATTGAAGCAGGAAGGTTACATCGAGGACTTCGCGGTCGAAGGCGATGTGAAGCCGGTGTTGACCGTCACGCTCAAGTATTACCAGGGGCGCCCGGTCATCGAGATGCTTCAGCGCGTCAGCCGCCCGGGTTTGCGCCAGTTCAAGGGCAAGGACAGCTTGCCGAAGGTGCGAGGTGGCCTCGGGGTCGCCATCGTTTCCACTTCCCGCGGTGTGATGACCGAGCGCGAAGCGCGTGCTGCCGGACACGGCGGCGAGGTCCTCTGCGTCGTCTTCTAAGTGAAGGATTGACGTCATGTCGAGAGTAGCGAAAAAGCCGATCGAGCTGCCGAAGGGCGTCGACGTCGCCCTGGACGGTTCGGTCGTGAAGGTTAAGGGGCCTAAGGGCTCCATGGAGTGGGACTGTCACCCCTCCGTTCAGGTCGCACAGGAAGAAGGTGCCCTCGTCGTCAAGACGATTAAGCCTGGTCAGCAAGCCGTTGCGCTAGCCGGTACGACCCGCGCCATCGTCGCCAATATGGTGACGGGCGTGAGTGAGGGCTTTGAGCGCCGGCTCGAGTTGCGGGGCGTTGGCTACCGCGCTCAGGCCCAGGGCGCGACCCTGAACCTGACGTTGGGCTTCTCCCACCCGGTCAACTACCAGGTGCCGGAGGGCGTTACCATCGAAACGCCCAGCAACACCGAAGTGGTGGTGAGGGGCGCTGACAAACAGCGTGTTGGTCAAGTGGCCGCGGAGATCCGCGCGTTCCGGCCGCCGGAGCCCTACAAGGGCAAGGGTGTGCGCTACGCGAACGAGCGTGTGATCATGCGCGAAGCCAAGAAGAAGTAGCGGGTAGGTTTGGATTATGGATAAGAAGACAGCGCGTCTTCGGCGTGCCCGCAAGGCCCGGGCGAAGATTAACGAGCTCGGCGTCAACCGACTCTCGGTCTACCGCACGCCGCGCCACATTTATGCACAGATCATTACGCCCGAGGGCGGTCGCACGCTGGCGGCGGCCTCCACCGTCGAGAAGGACGTGCGCGGGCAGCTGACGAGCACCGGCAATCGCGACGCCGCTGTCGTGGTCGGTAAGCTCATCGCCGAGCGTGCTCAGGCAGCGGGTATTACGCAGGTTGCGTTCGACCGCTCCGGGTTCAAATACCACGGCCGTGTCCAGGCGCTGGCTGAAGCCGCGCGTGAAGCCGGTCTGAAGTTCTAAAAGGTTGGGACCATGGCGACGAATGAAGTGAACAGCGACGGCCTGCGCGAGAAGCTCATCACCATCAATCGCGTTGCGAAGGTGGTGAAGGGCGGCCGGCAGTTCGGCTTTACCGCCCTCACGGTGGTCGGCGACGGCGCGGGCAGCGTCGGCTTCGGCTACGGCAAGGCGCGAGAGGTTCCGCTTGCCATCCAGAAGGCGATGGAAAAGGCACGGCGCAACATGCGTCAGGTGAACCTCAACGGAGCGACGCTGCAGTACCCCGTCACCGCCGAACATGGATCGAGCAAGGTGTTCATGCAGCCGGCGTCCGAAGGTACCGGCATCATCGCCGGTGGTGCGATGCGTGCGGTGTTCGAAGTGCTCGGCGTGCAGGACGTACTGGCTAAGGCCATTGGCTCGCGGAACCCCATCAACGTGGTGCGCGCGACCATCAAGGGCCTGGACCAGATGGCGTCTCCCGAGGAAGTCGCTGCCAAGCGCGGCAAGAGCGTCGAAGAGATCACGGGTTAATCATGGCCAGCAACAAGCAGCTAAAAGTCACGTTGAAGCGTAGCGTCATCGGTCGACTTGCGAGCCACCAGGCTTGCGTGGCCGGTCTTGGGCTTCGGCGTCTGCACCAGACGGTGACGGTGCAGGACACCCCCGAGAACCGGGGCATGATCAACAAGGTTTCATACCTGCTGGCGGTCGAGGAGGCCTGAGCATGCGCTTGAACGAACTCAAGCCCGCGGAGGGCAGTAAGAAGGCGCGCAATCGCGTCGGCCGCGGTATGGCGTCCGGTAACGGTAAGACGTCCGGCCGAGGCATGAAGGGCCAGCACGCGCGCTCGGGCGGCTATCACAAGGTAGGCTTCGAGGGCGGCCAGATGCCGCTCCAGCGCCGTCTGCCGAAGGTCGGCTTCCGCTCCCGCAAGGCCCTGAAGAGCGCCGAAGTGCGTTTGTCCGAGCTTGCCAAGGTTGAAGGCGACGTCGTGGATCTGCTGAGCCTAAAGGCTGCGGACGTTATCCCGCAGCAGGCCTTGCAGGCGAAGATTGTGCTTTCTGGCGAAGTTAGCAAGGCCGTGACAGTCAAGGGCGTGGGCGTCACCAAAGGTGCGCGTGCAGCCATCGAGGCGGCTGGCGGTAAAGTCGAGGACTAAGTGGCTAAGGCCCCAAGTAACAATCTGAACGCACTTGGCGGACTCGGTAAGCTCACCGAAGTCCGCCAACGTCTTTTCTTCGTCCTGATGGCGCTGGTGGTGTTCCGTATCGGTACGCACATCACCATTCCGGGGATCAACCCGGATGCGCTGGCCGAAATGTTCAGGCAGCAGCAGGGCACGATCCTGGACATGTTCAACATGTTCTCGGGCGGTGCCTTGGAGCGGCTGAGCATTTTCGCGCTCAATGTGATGCCCTACATTTCGGCGTCCATCATCATGCAGTTGCTAAGCGCCACGGTCCCGTCGCTAGAGCAATTGAAGAAGGAGGGCGAGTCCGGTCGGCGTAAGATCACGCAGTACACCCGCTATCTGACGGTGGTACTAGCGCTGTTTCAGGGCATCGGCATCTGTGTTGCCCTGCAGAATCAGCAGGTTGCACAGCAGGGGTTCGGCTTCATCATCGTGGGCGCGCTCACGCTGCTGGCGGGAACGATATTCCTGATGTGGTTGGGTGAGCAAATCACCGAGCGCGGTATCGGCAACGGTATTTCGTTGATCATCTTTGCCGGCATCGTCGCAGGCTTGCCCACGGCTGTGGCCAGCACGCTTGAGCTGACTCGCACCGGCGAGCTGAACGAAGCGTTCATTCTCTTGCTGTTCGCGCTGATGTTCGCCGTGATTGCCTTCGTCGTGTTCGTCGAGCGCGGTCAGCGGCGGATTACGGTGAACTACGCCAAGCGACAGCAGGGGCGTCGCATGTACGCGGCGCAAAGCAGTCACCTGCCGCTGAAGTTGAACATGGCCGGGGTAATTCCGGCGATCTTCGCTTCAAGCCTGATCCTGTTCCCTGCGACTCTGGGGCAGTGGTTCGGCAGCGCGCCGGGCATGGAGTGGCTGGCGAGCGTCGCGGAGATGATGCGGCCGGGGCAACCGCTGTTCGTATTGTTCTACGCAGCAGGCATCATTTTCTTCTGCTTCTTCTACACGGCGTTGGTTTTCAATGCCAAAGAAACGGCAGATAACCTGAAGCGCTCGGGTGCGTTCATTCCGGGCATTCGCCCGGGCGAGCAGACGGCGCGCTACATCGATGGCGTCATGAGCCGCCTTACGCTCTGGGGCGCGCTTTACATCACGGCGGTGTGCTTGCTGCCAGAGTTCCTGATTCTTTGGGGTGACGTACCGTTCTACTTCGGCGGCACCTCGCTGCTGATCATCGTTGTGGTGATCATGGACTTCATGGCCCAGATTCAGGCGCACCTGATTTCGCACCAGTACGAACCGCTGATGCGCAAGGCCAACATGAAGGGTTCCGGCGGCGGATTGCTTCGTTAAAGCAGAAGCTTGCGCCAAGTGGTGATTTTTTTGCTATCCTACGCGCCCCTCAGCGCGCGAAAGTTGGAGACGGAACAGTGAAGGTACGTGCCTCTGTGAAAAAGATTTGCCGGAATTGCAAAGTCATCCGGCGCAACCGCTCCGTGCGGGTGATCTGCATTGACCCGCGCCACAAGCAGCGCCAAGGCTGAGCGCTTGAAGCGGTAGGATTTGTTTCGATAACATTGCGGATTTTCCGCGACCGGATTGGGAGACAGGGTTTATGGCCCGTATCGCTGGCGTTAACGTGCCCGACAACAAGCACGCGATCATCGCGCTGACCTCCATTTATGGCATCGGGCGGACGCGTTCGGCTGCGATCCTGGAGGCTGTCGGGATTGCGCCGGATCGTAAGATCAAAGAACTCGGTGAGCAGGAGCTCGAGGCGCTGCGCGCCGAGATTGCGAAATACCCGGTAGAAGGCGATTTGCGCCGCCAGGTGGCGATGGACATCAAGCGTTTGATGGACCTCGGCAGCTACCGCGGCATCCGTCACCGCCGTGGCCTGCCGGTGCGTGGCCAGCAGACCCGAACCAACGCTCGGACCCGCAAGGGACCGCGTCGCGGCGCCGGCAAGTAAACCGGCTGCACGATTGAAACTTTAGGATAGACCCGATGGCGAAACCGACGACGAACACCCGCGGGCGCAAGCGCGCCAAGCGTACCGTGATCGACGGCGTGGCCCACATCCACGCCTCGTTCAATAACACGATCATCAGCATCACCGACCGTCAGGGCAATGCCCTGTCCTGGGCCAGCGCGGGTGGCAGCGGGTTCCGCGGCTCCCGTAAGAGCACGCCGTTCGCTGCGCAGGTCGCTGCCGAGCGCGCCGGACGTGCCGCGCTGGACTACGGTCTGAAGAACCTGGAAGTGCGCGTAAAGGGCCCCGGCCCGGGCCGTGAGTCTGCCGTGCGCGCACTGAACGCGGTCGGCTATCGCATCACCAACATTTCCGACGTCACGCCGATTCCGCACAACGGTTGCCGGCCGCCCAAGAAGCGTCGGGTTTAAAGCAGGGAGACGATTGCAATGGCACGTTACATTGGCCCCAAGTGCAAGCTTTCCCGGCGTGAAGGCACCGATCTCGGTTTGAAGAGCGGCGTCCGGCCGCTGGACAGCAAGTGCAAGCTCGAGACGCCCCCTGGGCAGCACGGTGCCGCGCGTCGCGGCCGTGTGTCCGACTACGGCCTGCAGCTGCGCGAGAAGCAGAAGGTGCGTCGTATCTACGGCGTGCTGGAACGTCAGTTCCGTAACTATTACGCCGAAGCGGATCGCCGCCGCGGCCCGACCGGTGAGGAGCTGCTCCGTCTGCTCGAGAGCCGGTTGGACAACGTGGTGTACCGCATGGGCTTCGGCTCCACGCGTGCCGAGGCGCGCCAGCTGGTGAGCCACCGCGCGATCCAGGTCAACGGCCGGACCGTGAACATTCCGTCGTACCAGGTGAAGCCTGGCGATGTGGTTGCGGTTCGCGAGCGCGCTAAGAACCAGCCGCGCATTCAGGCCGCGCTGGAGCTCGCTCAGCAGGGCGGTTTTGTCGGTTGGGTTGAAGTCGACGCCAAGAAGATGGAAGGCACCTTCAAGGCGCAGCCGGATCGCACCGACCTGTCTGCCGAAATCAACGAAAGCTTGATCGTGGAGCTCTACTCCAAGTAAGAGCGCGCGCTAGCTGCTGGATTTAGAGGGGACTGCCCATGCAGGGTTTTAAGGATTACCTCAGGCCGCGCGTCGTCGACGTCAACACGATCAACGACTGCCACGCCAAGATTACGTTGGAGCCGCTTGAGCGCGGCTTCGGCCATACGCTGGGCAACGCGCTGCGCCGCATTCTCCTGTCCTCCATGCCCGGCTTTGCCGTGGTGGAGGTCGAGATCGAGGGCGTGCTGCACGAGTACACCGCAATCGAGGGTGTGCAGGAGGATGTCGTCGACATTCTGCTGAACCTCAAGAATCTGGCGGTGCGCCTGCACGCGCGCGACGAGGCGACGCTGACGCTGTCCAAGCAGGGCCCAGGCCCGGTGACGGCGGCTGACATCGAGACCAGCCACGACGTCGAGATCAAGAACCCGGACCTGGTGATCGCTCATCTCACCAAGAGCGGTCAGTTGAACATGCAACTCAAGGTCGCCCGGGGCCGAGGTTACCAGCCCGCTGGGTCCCGTCCGAGCGATGAAGAGCGTCCGATTGGGCGGCTGCAGGTTGATGCAAGCTTCAGCCCCGTGCGCCGCGTTGCCTACAACGTTGAGAGCGCGCGCGTGGAACAGCGCACCGACTTGGATCGGCTGGTCATGGATATCGAGACCAACGGCGTACTGGATCCGGAAGAGGCGATTCGCTTTGCCGCCGGCGTTCTGCGCGATCAGCTATCGATCTTCGTGGATCTGCAGGGCGGTGAGTTCGAGCCGGAGCCGGAACAGCAGGAGCCGGAAATCGACCCGATACTGCTGCGTCCCATCGACGACCTCGAGTTGACTGTACGTTCCGCCAACTGCCTTAAGGCCGAGAGCATCCACTATGTGGGCGATCTGGTTCAGCGCACCGAGGTGGAATTGCTTAAGACGCCGAACCTCGGCAAGAAGTCGCTCACCGAGATCAAGGAGGTTCTGGCCTCCCACGGGCTCTCGCTGGGCATGAGACTCGAGAACTGGCCGCCGAACGGGCTCAGTGACAAAGGCCAGATCGTAGGCTGAGCGCCTGCGACATGCGGTTGGAATTAAAGGGTAGCAACCATGCGTCATCGTAATACCGGGCGGCAACTGAGCCGTAACAGCAGCCATCGCAAGGCGATGCTTCGCAACATGGCGGCCTCGCTGCTGCACCACGAGGCCATCAAGACCACCGTGCCTAAGGCGAAAGAACTGCGTCGCGTCGCCGAGCCGCTGATCACCTTGGGCAAGACCGACAGCGTTGCGAACCGCCGGCTGGCGTTCTCGCGCCTGCGCGACAAAGACGTAGTCAAGAAGCTCTTTGAGGAGCTCGGCCCGCGTTATCAGGAGCGTCCGGGCGGGTATCTTCGCATTCTCAAGTGCGGCTATCGTGCCGGCGACAACGCGCCGATGGCGTTCGTTGAGCTGGTGGATCGGCCGGAGCTTGCGGTCGACGAGACTGAGGACGCAACGGAAGAGGCCGCTGCGGAGTAAGCAGCACGTGTTTCTTCCTGAAGCCGGGCATCGCCCGGCTTTTTTTTTGTCCGTGGCCGTGCTCTGCTATGACTATCCCTGGAGGTCATGCAAGGAGTGCGGAATGAAGTTCAGTATCGATGTTGAGGCAACGCCCGAGGAAATGCGCGCGTTTCTGGGGCTTCCGGACGTCAGGCCGCTGCACGAGGACATGGTCAAGCTCATGCAGGAGCGCATGCGCGCC
>JAJUGG010000149.1 GCA_029268285.1 Ectothiorhodospiraceae bacterium
CCAAGGCCGGGCTCAGCGACCGGGTGCTGGCCTTGGATGCCGTCGGCGCCGAACTGGCGAGGCTGAGGTAACGGCTATGGATATTCTGACGATTGCCGGCGTACTGCTCGCCCTGGTCGCCATTTTGCTCGGCAATATTCTCGAAGGCGGCCATACCAGCTCGCTGGTGCAGGTAACGGCGTTTCTCATTGTGGTCGGCGGTACTGTCGGCGCGGTGCTGGTGCAGACGCGCGCACCGACCCTGAAGCGTGCCTTCGCCATGCTGCCTTGGTCCGTGGTGCCGCCCAGGCATGACGACGAAACGCTGATCGAGCAGATTCTGGAGTGGAGCAACCTGGCCCGGCGCGAAGGCCTGCTCGGCTTGGAGGCGCTGGTCGAAGAGCAGAGCGACCCCTTCATGGGCAAGGGGCTGCAGCTACTGGTCGACGGTACCGAGCCGGAGCGCATCCGGCGCATGCTGGAAGTGGAGGTCGATGCGCTGGAGCACCGCGACCTGCAGGCGGCCAAGGTCTTTGACGGCCTGGGCGGCTACAGTCCGACCATCGGCATCATCGGCGCTGTGCTGGGGCTCATCCACGTCATGAACAATCTGGCCGACCCGAGCAAATTGGGCCCAGGCATTGCCGTGGCCTTCGTCGCCACCGTCTACGGCGTGGGCTTTGCGAACATTCTGTTTCTGCCGATCGGCAACAAGCTCAAGGCCATCGTGCAGGAGCAAACGCAGCGTCGCGAGATGCTGATCGAAGCGCTGGTGTCCATCGCCGAAGGCGAGAATCCGCGCGCGATCGAAACCAAGCTGCGCGGCTTTCTGCACTGATGCCGCGGTAAAGGCGAAGCAAGCATGGCCAGGAAACGTAGACAGGAAGAACCCGAGAATCATGAGCGCTGGATGGTCTCCTATGCAGACTTTTTGACGCTACTGTTCGCGTTCTTCGTGGTGATGTACGCCGTTTCCTCGGTCAACGAAGGCAAGTACCGCACGCTGTCGCAGTCGCTGATTTCCGCCTTTCAAACACCGACGCGCAGCCTTGAGCCTATTCAAGTGGGGCAGTTAGCGCGCAGCCTGGAGGACACGCCGATCGGCCTGGACGATACGCCGCAGAACGTGCCGGTGCCGCAGCAGCTCATCCCGACCGTGCATCTGGCAGCAAGATCCGGCGGTAGTGGCGATCTCGAGCAGACCCTGGCGGAGGTGTCCGATCAGGTCGTAGAGCGCATGCGGCCGCTGATCGAGCGCGGCTTGGTAACGGTGCGCCGCACGGAGCTGTGGATGGAAGTGGAGATTAATACGTCCATCCTGTTTCGCAGCGGTAGCGACGAGCTGAGCGACGAGGCTCAGGACATTCTCGGCCAGATCGCCGAGGCGCTCGCGGCACACCCGCACCCGATTCGGGTCGAAGGCTTCACCGACACTGTGCCGATCAACAACGAACGCTTCGGGTCGAACTGGGAGCTGTCTGCGGCGCGCGCGGTGCGCGTAGTGCGCTTGCTGGCCGATCGAGGCATCGAGCCGACTCGCTTGGCGGCCATGGCGTTCGGTGAGTACCGGCCGGTGGCGGAAAACGATACGCCCGAGGGGCGTAACCAGAACCGGCGCGTGGCTTTGGTCGTGCTGGCCGAGCCCGATGCGCGTTACATGATGGATATCTCCCGCGAGCGCAACGAGATCAGGCTCGACAGCCAACCCGCCATGCCGGAGGGGGTGCTATGAAGGTTTGGGCGGTAGCCAATCAGAAGGGTGGGGTCGGCAAGACCACGACCACCACCAGCCTAGCTGGGCTGCTGGCGCAGCGCGGCCATTCGACGCTGGTGGTGGATCTCGACCCGCACGGATCGCTGACCAGTTACTTCGGCTTCGATCCGGAAACCATCGAACCCAGCGCTTACGATCTTTTCGCGCGCGCGGCCCAAGGCTCTAGCGACACCATTATGCTGCGGCCGACGGCGGTCAAGAACCTGTCTCTGCTGCCGGCTTCCACGGCGCTTGCGACGCTGGACCGTCAGCTCGGCGCGCGCAGCGGCATGGGCTTGGTGGTGCGGCGCGCCCTGCAGGCCTTGTCCGGACGCTTCGAATACGCGCTCATCGACTGCCCGCCCATGCTGGGCGTGCTCATGGTGAACGCGCTGGCGGCCTGCGACCGGCTGCTGGTGCCTGTGCAGACGGAATACCTAGCGCTCAAGGGCTTGGAGCGCATGGTGCACACCCTGGAAATGATCCAGCGCTCGCGCTCCCAGCCGCTGCCGTACACCATCGTGCCGACGCTGTTCGACCGGCGTACCCGCGCCTCAGTGGAATCGCTGGAAGAGCTGCGCCAGCGCTACCCGGCACAAATCTGGTCCGAGGCGATTCCCGTGGACACGCAGTTTCGCGACGCTAGCCGCCAGGGCTTGCCGCTGACAGTGGTGCACCCATGGTCGCGCGGCAGCCAAGCGTACCGGCGTCTGCTCGATGAAGTCCTTTTGCCGGAAGCCCCGGCACAGGCGGTGGCACATGAGTAAGCCGAAAGAGCTGTTGCTGGAGCAGCGCGAGGCCCTGTGGGGTTATCTCGATGCGCTGCTGCAGGAGATTCCGGAAGAGCCGGATACGCTGGTCGTCGAGATGGCGGAGGCATCAGAACCGCCGCCCGTCGAGCCGGCTCCCGAACCGGTTGCACCGCTGACGGCTAAGGTGGTGCCCCTGGTACGTGAGGTGGAGCCGGACGTTCCGGCGGCTCCCGTTATTGAGCCCGAGCGAACGGTAGTGCAAACGGCTGAGCCTGAAGCGGCAGCGCAGCCGCTCGAAGAGGTCGAATCCGCGCCCGAGGGCGTGCCGGCCTGGGCCGAAACGCAGTTCCAGGCGCTGCTTTTCAAAGTCGACGGGCTCACGCTGGCCGTGCCTTTGGTGAAGCTGCACAGCGTCATCCCTTGGAGCGACAAGATCGCGCCGCTACCGAATCAGCCGGCGTGGTGCCACGGGCTGCTCAGGTATCGCGAGCAGAACGTGCAGATTGTGGACACCGGCCGGATGGTGATTCCCGCCGATCGGCGCGACAAGCTCGAGCCGCAGCCGCCCAAGCATATTCTTATCGTCGGTGACGGCCGCTGGGGGCTTGCCTGTAGCGAGCTTGGGGACGTGATCCGACTGGAGCCGGACGAGGTGAAATGGCGCAGCAGCCGCAGCCGCCGCCCCTGGCTCGCCGGCACCGTACTGGCCCACCTGTGTGCCTTGATGGATACGGAAGCCTTCGCCGGCATGCTGGCTAATGAAAAAGCGCGGGCGGCCGATAAACGAGTAAAGACTTGAAACGCAGCGGGTGCCGCTGCAGTAGCGTACACCTGGAGTAGATCATGGCCGAAGAACAGCGCCAGCCGCAGGCCGAAGGGCCGGGCAGCCAGTGGGTGACCTTCCATCTCGAAGACGAATGCTACGGCATCAACGTCATGCAGGTGCAGGAAGTCCTGCCCATGACGGATATCGCGCCGGTGCCGGGTGCGCCGCCGTATGTGCTGGGCATCATCAACCTGCGCGGTAATGTCGTCACCGTTATCGATACCCGCATGCGTTTTGGTCTACCGGCGCGCGAGGCCAGCGAGAGCAGCCGCATCGTGGTGATCGAAACCGCCGAGCAGATCGCCGGCATTCTGGTGGACAGCGTGACCGAGGTGGTCGAGGTGCGCCAGTCCGAGATCGATACGGCTCCCAACGTCGGCAATGAAGAGTCTTCGCGCTACATTCACGGCGTGGTCAGTCGTCCTGATGAATTGCTCATCCTGGTCGACGTCAATCGCCTTCTGACCAAGGAAGAGTGGCAGGAAGTCGCGACGATTTAGCGCTACCCGTCAGACGGAGGAGGGTTGTCTGGCGAAAGCAGGGAGGCGCGCTGTACTATGGCGGAAATCAAACCTATTGTGCCCGGGGCACCGCTAAGGCCGGTCGACGACAGGCCGGAACAGCCCGAACGCCGGCGCCAGCCGCCGCGGCGTCCGCGGCGGGAGCCGGGGCTTACCGATGATCAGGGAGAGGGCAGGGACGACCCGCCGCTAATCGATGAATACGCCTGAACTCGTGTCGATAGTTGCCGCGCTGCTCGCCGTCGCGGCGCTGGCTTTGGCGGCATTCGCCCTGCAGCGCGCGCGAGCGCTGACGCAGCGGGTCGTCGAATTGGAAGCGAGTGCGCGACGCAGTGCCGAGTTCATGGAAGGCTTCTCGGAAGGCGCCGTGGGGCAGGGCGAGTTGATCGCTCGGGTCGAGCAGGATCTGGCCCGTCTGCGTTCCCGCCTGGATCAGCTCGCTTCGACCAGCGACGGCAGCGGAGCCGCTTTCAACCAGGCTATCCGCATGGCCCGCAAGGGCTGCAGCGCCGATGAAATCATGGAAACCTGCGGCCTTAGCAAGATCGAAGCAGATCTCGTCGTTTTACTGCATCGCTCGGAGCAGTAGCCGCATCGGCTCCTGCGAGCGGTTGTCGACAGCGTTCGGCTTGGCCGAATGCTCAGGTCCCGGGCGTTTTTCCCCGCAACCAATAGGCGAAGGCAATCACCTCGGCGACGGCCAAGTACAGCGATTCGGGAATTTCCTGGCCCAGCTCCAGCCCCGCCAGTAGCGTCACCAGCTCCTTGTTTTGCGTTACCGGTACATCGTGCTGTCTGGCCAATTCGAGAATGGCTTCGGCCATTTCGCCGCCACCCTTCGCGGTGACTTTGGGCGCGCCCTTGCCGGAATACTCAAGAGCAACCGCCAAGCGGCGCTTGCCTTCGACGGGGGGTTCAGGCTTTTTCATGCAGCAGCCCCTCGCGTAGGCGCGGCAAATCGCCGAGGTCCAAGAGACGCCCCTGATAGGCATCCATGTGGTCCACCTCTAGCCCGAGCGCGCGCAGCTTGGATTCAAGTCGATCCAGGTGGCTGCGCAGGCGTCCCACCGTTTCCGGCTGCTGTGCCACCCAGCTCACTGCGAGCGAGTCGGCCTGTAGTTGCAGATGGGCCTGTACCGGACCGAGCTCCGGGAACTGAAACTCCAGACGTACCTTGAATGCGGGAGTATTGTCAGCTTCCGCTGCGCCGGCCTGATCCGGGTCTTCCTGGATACGAAGCCGCAGCGGCTCGACCTCGCCCTCGTGCCAGACCGGGAATTCAAACAAGAGATCCAGAGGTCCCTGTGGGGCGGCTGCGTTGAGCTGCAGCAGACCGAGCCGGCTGAGCGCCGCTTCGCTATGGCTCAATAGCTGTAGCAGCTTTGCGGCGGGTGCGCCTTCTGCGGTGCCGCCGACCGATGCCCGCAGCCGAGCAGCCACGCGCTCGAGCGCGGTTTTGAGATCCGTCGGCGGGCTGTGTCCTTGGGTCGCTGCGTGAGCAAGGCCGCTTTCACGGAAAAGGCCGGACTGCTGCAATGCTTCTCGCAAAGTGGCGGGCTGTTGCAGGGCGGTTGAATCCGGGAAGCGTTTGGTCAGCGCTGCGAGCAGCGTCCTGAGCTCCGGCGGCACCCCCTCTTGAGAAGCCTTGGCTAGAGCAGCCCAGTGCGGCGTAGCAGTTTCGAGGCTGCCGGCGCGCGGCAGCAGTGCCAGAACCGCGCTTTTGAAGGCTTGTTGCGATTGCGGTGCGGGTTTCAGCACTTGCAGCGTTACCCGCGGCTCAACGCTGACGACACGCAGTTCCAGCGGCTGGCCTGGGCGCAGTTGAAGCTCGCTGCGCGCCTCCAGCCGATGCCCCGCCAGGTCGAGCACCACACGATCACGGCTGAACGCCGCCACCGTCGCCTGTAACTGCTGCCCGACTTTGAGCGACGGGCCGAGGCGGGTGTCGGTGAGGTGCAGGGCGCCGAGTCTAGGGCTGCTGTCGATACGCATGGGTCTATTGCGGTGAGGATTCCGTTGCCGTCTTGGCGGCGCAGCGACACAATCGAATGACTACAAGCTCCCAGAATACACGATAAGCAAAGCAGGGAGCGGGAGGAGGAGCATAACTATGAAGAAAACCGGCGCTTGGTTGGTGCGCTACGCCCTGGAGCAGATCGGCATCCGCTATACCTTCGGCGTGCCAGGCGTTCACAACACCGAGTTGTACGACGAATTGAATGCCTCCGAACACATTACCCCGGTGCTGGTGGCGCACGAGGGCGGTGGCGCCTTCATGGCGGACGCGATGAGCCGCCTGAGCGACAGCACGGGTTGTCTCGTCATCGTGCCGGCGGCCGGCATTACACAGGCGGCGAGCGGTATCGGCGAGGCCTTTCTGGACGGCATTCCCATGCTGGTGATCAGCGGCGGCGTGCGCACGGACCTCCCGTACCGTTATCAACTACACCAGATCGATCAACAGGCCCTGGTCGCGCCTTTGTGTAAGCGCACGTTCAAGGTTACGCGCCACGAGGATGTGGTGCCGACCCTCTTCGAAGCCCACGACATCGCCATCAGCGGCGAGCCTGGCCCGGTTTTCGTGGAGGTGCCGGTGAACGTGCAACTGCTCACCGGCGAGGTGCGGACGCTGCCGGCTTACCGTCGCTGGCAGCCGGGGGAGGTCGACACCGTGGCTCTGGAGCGCGCCGCGGAGCTACTCGTACAAGCGCGCAATCCGGGCATCTTCGCCGGTTGGGGAGCGCTGGGGGCGGCCGAGGAATTGATCCAGCTAGCCGAGCGCTTGGGAGCGCCGGTCAGCACCACGCTGCAGGGCGTGTCGGTGTTCCCGGCCGATCATCCCTTGCATACGGGGTTCGGCTTTGGACCGGCGGCGGTTCCGGCAGCACGCGAGAGCTTCAAGCACTGCGATTGTCTGCTCGCGGTCGGCACGCGTTTCGGTGAGATTGCCACGGGCAGCTTCGGCGTGAAGGTGCCGGAGAACCTGATCCATGTCGATATCAACCCCGAGGTGTTTAACGCCAATTATCCGGCGCGGGTCGCGGTTGCTGCCGATGCGCGGGTGGCGCTGCGCGCCCTGCTGAAGTTTCTGCCGGAGCGCGCGGCGGAAGCGGCGCGGTCGGGCCAGCGCATCGCCCGGATCGCCGAACTCAAGCGGGCATATCAACAGGACTGGCTGGAGCACGACAGCGGTGAACGCGTCAACCCGGGGCGCTTCTTCCTGTCGCTGCGAGAGCGCCTGCCGCGTGATGGCCTGGTGGTGGTGGACGACGGCAACCATACCTATCTCGCTGCGGAACTCATGCCCGTCTATGAGCCGGGCGGGTTCATCTCGCCGACCGATTTTAACTGCATGGGGTACAGCGTGCCGGCCGCCATCGGCGCCAAGCTGGCGCGGCCGGATAAAGACGTGGCCGTCATCGTCGGCGACGGCTGCTTTGCCATGACATGCATGGAAATCGCCACCGCGGCCCGGTTGGGGCTGGGCGTCATGTACTTCGTGTTCAACGACGGTGAGCTGTCGCAAATCGCCCAGGCGCAGGAGATTCCGTACAACCGCAAACCGTGCACCGAGTTGCCGCACCTCGACTTCGAAAGCCTCGCGCGCGGCTTCGGCGCCGAGTTCGTTGCCATGCCCGACAA
>JAJUGG010000150.1 GCA_029268285.1 Ectothiorhodospiraceae bacterium
CTAAGCATGTCAGCGCGCAAGCGCGCAGGCACTAAAGCCGGCAGCCGTGCATAGACGGCCCGAGCGCCTTGCGGCGGCATTGGCCAAGCGAGGGAATGCGTATCCTGTAACCGGTGCCGCAAGCCCTCGGCATTGCGCCGGCGCTGCTCGCTCAGCTCATCCAAGCGGTGGAACAGGCGCAGCGCCAGTGCCGCCAGTGCCGGGCTGTAGCGCGTCATCGGGTATTCGGTCGTGTAAACCGTGCCGCCGAGATCGAGCAGGCGCTCGGGCAGCCAGTACAGTCGCGGCTGTAACAGAGCGCTATAGGCAAGTAGCTGCGCGCTGTAGGACAGAGTCTGGCTGCGCGGAGGCGGCGGCAGCGCCTGGACGGCCGCGCCCAGCGCCTCGGCCAATTCGTCCGAGCGGGTGACGATCAGGCCGCCCTGTAGCGTTGTGATGTTTTTGCCCTTGTCGAGGCTGTAGATACCGATATCGCCGAAGCTGCCGCAGTGGCGGCCGTCGATGCTCGCGCCCATGGCCTGAGCGGCATCGTCGATGAAGTAGGCGCCGGCCGCTTTGACAATGGCCTCGATCTCGGGGAGGCGGTCGGGTATGCCGTAGAGATTGGCGCTGACCACGGCCAATACGCGATCGAAGTCGAGCGCGCGCAAGGCGCGCGGCGAGTAGCTCAAGCTATCCGGCTCGATATCGCACACCCGAACCTTGAGTCCGGCCCTGACCGCCGCCGCGGCCACCGAATAGCAGGTATAGGCCGGTACCACGATCTCATCGCGGTCGGGATGGCGCTCGCGCAGCACGCGGTAGATCAGCGCGAGTGCGGCGCGGCCCGAGGAGATCGGCAGGCAGTGCGTGACGCCGAAGCGCTCGCAAACCGCGTCGCTCAAGGCGGTATGCGCATCCGTGCCGCGTGCGCAGTCCCAAGCCCAGCCGGCAAAGCTGCTCAAGGGTATCGGTGTGCCGGCGGGGGCGATGTGGCGAAGCTTCATGTGCTGTCCTTGCCGCTTCATGGGGCGACTATGGAATGCTGCGCGCCAGCAGTGGGCCCATCATTTGCGTCAGCCTTACCGGTAGGCGCCGCCAGGCCTCGATGGCGAGCTTGAATTTCGGGTTGTCGACGTTGAGCGCCGGCATGTCCTTGCGCTCGACCAGGTGGTAGTGCCAGTAGAGCTGCTGCGGCTCGGCGTTCCACTTGCGTTTGAACTGCTCGGCGTTGGAGCCGGCCGTGGAGCGGCCCAGGTGATAGCGGCGGTAGCCTTGCTCGCAGGCGTGCTTGATCATTTCCCAATACAGCACGTAGTTGGGCTGCAGGTGCCGCGCCTCCGGCACCACAGTGGCCCACATGCCCTCGACCGTGCCGCGGTGATAGCCGTTGAAGGCCGCGGCAATTGGTTTGCGCCCCTGGTAGGCCACGAAGATGCGCGTGTGCTCCGGGAAGCGGCGCAGTATCTCGCCGAAGTAGCTCTTGCGGTAAATGGGCGTGCCGAGATCGCGCCAGCCTGCGCAGATCAGCGCGTAGAAAGTGTCGAGTAGCTCCTCGCGGCCGTGCTCGACGTGGATGTCGTTCTTATAGGTGCGCCGAATGGCGGTGCGATGTTTGGACTTGAAGGCCGCCCACTGGGCTTCCGGGTCGTTATTCAGCGCAATGGTCATGCTCACCTTATGGTCGCTGGTCGGCATGGCGCGCTGAAAGCGTCGGGTTGCGCGCAGCTCCAGGTAATCGACCCGGCGCCGCTCGGCCTCTTCCGCAGCGTGCTGCAGCAGTGCGCCTTCGATGTCGGCGTCCACTGCGCAGGGGCCGCCGAAATTCACGAACGGCATCGAGCAGAGAATTTTGCCGAACAATCGGCTTTGCACCAGCACCAGGGGCAGTACGCCGACGACACGCCCTTCCTTGCGTGCCGCCAGGTAAACCGTTTCGTGCCCGAAGCACTGCTCGTTGATCTCCTTCCAGGCGAACAGCTGATAAAACGAGCTGTCCTCGCGGCTCTGCAGAAAGCCGTCCCAAGCCTCGGCCTCGCGCCGAGTACAGGCAGCGATATCGATGGTAGCGCTCATGTGATGCCGTCTCTCCACGCAAGACGAGGCCGTTGCTCTACCAGGCTTGGAGAACTACGCAGTGCTGAGAGCCGTCGACCCGTCTCGGAGGTTTCGTTTTGTTTCGTTAACGGTTCCGGCGGTATGCCGAGTGACGCTAGTAGCAGTGGTGGCGGCGGACAGCTTCTACAACTAGGGAAAACGCGGGCGCACGGGGTTTTGGCATGTCTCGTGGAGACGATACCGCGGCTCTAGCCTGAACCGCGCGATGGCCGCACGGGGGCTGCGCTGAAGCCGCCACCGGCGCGGCTCGGGAATGCATCCCTTATGGAGCTTCCCCTACTTGTCATTATCTGTGACCGAATCCACATAAGGACCTAACACCTTCGCCAAGCCCGGGCCAGCCGGGCGACCGGTGCCGTTCGCGCAATGCCGGCCCGGGGGCAGAAGTGCGCTCCGTGCAATATATATAGGTAAGACGATGGTCGCGGAAACGCTGTTCTGGCTCGCATTCGCGAGCGCTTTCTACGCTTATTTCGGTTATCCGCTGCTGCTGCTCATGCTGCCGCGCCGGCGCTGGCGCGAAGACGATGCCGCGCCGCTGCCGTCCGTGACGCTGATCATTCCGGCTCATAACGAGGAGGCGGTGATCGGCGCCAAGCTCGACAATACATTGGCGCTCGATTATCCGCGCGACCGGCTGGAAATCCTGCTGGTTTCGGACGGCTCCACCGACCGAACCGTGGAGATCGCCAAGGCCAGAGCAGGGGTGACCGTAATCGAGCTGCACGAGCGCAGGGGCAAGGCGCATGCGCTTAATCATGCCTTGGCAAAGGCCGGTGGCGATATCGTCGTGTTCTCCGACGCTTCCATCCAGCTCGAGCCCCAGGCGCTCGTCAACATCGTGCGGCCGTTTGCCGATCCGAGCATTGGCTGCGTATCCGGCGAGGACCGTATTGAAGGCGGCGGCGGGGAGGGCGCCTATGGGCGCTACGAGCTGTACCTGCGCAAGCTTGAATCCCGCACGGCGTCCATCGTCGGCGCCAGCGGCTGCTTCTACGCCCAGCGCCGGGAGCTTTGCACGCCGTTTGCCGAGGGCATGGCACCCGATTTCCTGTCGGTGTTGAACACCGTCGAGGCCGGTTTTCGAGCGATCAGTGAGCCGCGCGCGGTGGGCTATATGCGCAGCGTGAAGAGTCCGCGTGCCGAGTTTGCGCGCAAAGTACGCACGTTCTTGCGCGGTATGAGCGCACTGTCGCTGAAGCGGCATTTGCTCAATCCGCTGCGCTACGGTCGTTTCGCCGTCATTTTGGCTTCGCACAAGCTGGTACGGTGGCTGGTGCCGGTGTTTCTGGCAGCGATGCTGATGGCCTCGGCGGTCGCGCTCGATCAGCCCTTTTACGCCTTCATGTTCTGGCTTCAGGTCGCCTTCTACCTGTCAGCGCTCGGCGCCTATTTCGGAGTAGCCGGTATGAATCGCATCACGCCGGCCCGTATCTCGCTGTATTTCACCAGCGTCAACATCGCCATCGTTTACGCCTGGATCGATTTTGCCAAAGGCGTTCGACAGGAGGTTTGGGACCCATCCAGAAGAACAAACTGACGAAAGCCGGCGAGGAAGCAAGGAAACAATGAAAGAAATGCCGTTTTTCATTGAGGGCGGCGGGGAGCGGTTGTTCGCTGTACTGCACCGCCCGGAAGGACCCGCTAGGCGAGGCTTCGTATTCTGCCACCCGTTTGCCGAAGAGAAGCTCTGGGCGCATCGGATCTATGTCAGCTTTGCCCGTGAACTGGCCGCTCGCGGCATCGCGGTGTTGCGCTTCGACGAGCGCGGCCACGGCGATAGTGAAGGAGTTTTTGTCGAAAGCTCCATCGACACCCGGCTCGAGGACACGGCGCGGGCGATCAGCGCCTTACGTGAGCAGGAGCCCGGCCTGGAGCGGATCGGGCTGCTTGGGCTGCGCTTTGGCGCCACCTTGGCGTGGCTCGCGGCGCAGCGCTTCCCCGAGGTGCGCGACTTGGTGCTGTGGGAGCCGGTTACCGACGGCGCCAAGTTCATGCAGGAGCAGCTGATGCGAAACCTGTCCACGCAACTTAAGACCTACGGCGAAGTGCGGGTCAAGCGTGAACAGTTGGTGGCGCAGATGCAGAGCGGGCAGGCCGTGAACAGTGACGGCTACGAGCTGGGCTGGCCGCTGTTCGAGCAGGTCAACGCGCTGCGTTTGCCGGGCGGGACAGCTCCGGACTGCAATTGCCTGGTCGTGCAGATCGACCCCATAACCGGTAAAGAGCCGCGCCCGGATTTGTTGGAGCTGACGTCGGCGTGTTCCAGCGCGCGGCTCGAGCAGGTCGAGGAGCAGCCCTTTTGGCGCGAAGTCAAAAAATACTACGGGCGTGCCGAGACGCTATATGAGCGCACGCTGAAGTGGATGGAGGAGTGCGCATGAACGCGAGGCCAGTCGTATTCCGCAACGATCAAGGGCTCAAGCTGCACGGCATACTCCACGAGCCCGAACAGCAGACCGGCTCGCTCGGCGTGATTCTGCTCTCGCCCGGCATCAAGATGCGCGTCGCGCCTCACCGGCTGTAC
Source organism: Ectothiorhodospiraceae bacterium (assembly GCA_029268285.1). Taxonomy (GTDB): domain Bacteria; phylum Pseudomonadota; class Gammaproteobacteria; order Nitrococcales; family AK92; genus JAJUGG01. Next base: position 4,625 of record JAJUGG010000150.1, read on the forward strand.
CTAGCTATGGCGGAAGTGCTGGTAGCCATGGGCGTGCCGGTGCTGCGCTTCGATTTCAGCGGCCTTGGCGACTCCGAAGGCGAGATCGAGGACGACAGCCTGATGAGCGTCTACAACAGCATCCAGAGCGGGCGCTTCGTCGGCGATACCCGCGCGGCCATGAACTGGATGCAAAGCGAGTGCGGGGTTACGCGCTTCGTACTGTCAGGCCTATGCGGCGGCGCCATTACCGGCCTGTTGGCCGCGGCCGAAGACAAGCGCGTGGACGGGCTGATGGGGCTAGGGATTCCGGTCGCTTTCGACGGCGGGCGTGAGGACTTCGCCAAATACGTTACCCAAGGGCAGTTGGAGCGCATGCGGCGGATGTACGTGCGCAAGCTCCTCAGTCCCAGCGCTTGGCTGCGCTTGCTCAGCTTCCGCAGCGATTACCGCATCATCGGCAAAGTGCTGCGTCAGTGGTTCGCGCGGCTCCGAGGCGGCAAGGTCCAGCAAGCAGTCGAGCCGCCCAGTGAGGCGCTGGCCAACGTCAACCCGAAGTTCGCGCCGGCCTTCTTCAGCATGGTGAAGCGCGGCGGGCGCATGTTGCTGGTGTTCTCCGGCGCCGATCGGCTCGGCTGGGAGTTCGAAGAAAAATTCGTCGCACCCAACCGCGCCGCGCTCGAGCCGTACCGGGATCGTTTCCAGGTACGCACCGTAGAAGATGCCAACCATGTCTTCACTCTGCGCGAGTGGCAGGACGAAATGTTGATTCACCTGCGCGCTTGGTTTCAGCGCAACTATAGTGCCGCCGACAGCCGAGTCGTCGAGGACATGACGGTGGGCGCGGAGGCTGCGTGTCAGCCGGCGCTGCGTGATGGTTAGGCGATTCTTGGCGGTGGCCGTTCTGCTCGGCGCGAGCCTTGCGGCGAGCGCGGCCGAGCTAGCCTTCCCAGGCGCCGAAGGCTTTGGCGCGACGTCCCGCGGCGGCTGGGGCGGGCGCGTGATCAAAGTAACCAATCTCGACTCGGAAGGGCCGGGCAGCCTCGCTGCTGCCGCCGCGGCCGAAGGCCCGCGCATCGTGGTGTTCGAGGTCGCCGGGGTCATCCGCGGCGATGTCGAGATCAAGCACCCGCGCATCACCATTGCCGGACAGACGGCGCCCTCTCCGGGCATTACGCTGGAAGGGCGCCTGCGCGCCGTGCCGGCGGTGGAGGGCGAGCGCCTGCACGACATCATCGTGCGTTTTCTGCGCATTCGCCCGCCGCATCACCAGGGCGTCGGCGGCGATGCCGTGCAGCTGCCGAAAAGCGATCGCGTGATTCTCGATCACCTGTCGCTGTCCTGGGCCAACGATGAAACCATCGACATCATTCACTCGGCGGATGTCACGGTACAGTGGAGTACACTGGAGGAGTCCGATCCCGGCGGGCACGCCAAGGGTGAGCGGCATAACTTCGGGCTCATCAGCGCCTATCCGGGCAGCGGCAACATTTCCATCCACCACAACCTGTTCGCGCATCATTCGCGGCGCAATCCCTCCCTGAGCCCCGGTGAGCCGGGCATGCCGGGCGATTTCCGCAACAACGTCGTGTACAACTTCCGCGAAGGGCTCAATCATGACGGGCACGAGCCCAAGGCGCCGATCAACCTGATCGGAAACTACTACAAGCGCGGGCCCGACTCCGGACGCGTGGCGCCGTTCGAGTTCAATGGCGCTGGGCGTTATTACCTGGCGGGCAACGTGCTGGAAGGCGTCGGTGAGCTGGAGGACCCGCGACGGCGGCTGTTCTCGCCGCGCATGTGGCTGCGCGGTGTGTCGCTTGCGCGCGGGGGCGGCGTGCTCGACCAGCCGGCGCCAGTGGCGCCGGTCACGACCCACAGTGCCGAGCAAGCCTATCGCCTGGTGCTGGAACGCGCGGGCGCTTTCCCGCGCGACCGCGTGACCCGGCGTACCCTCGAAGAAGTGCGCCGGGGCAAGGGCGGCTGGCGCCGCCACGGTCCCGAGCGGCTGGAAGCTCATTGGCTCTACCAGGGCCTGCCGCAGGAACAAGCGCTCCTGGACAGCGATATCGATGGCCTGCCCGATGCCTGGGAAAAGGCCAACGGCCTTGACCCCCACGACCCCAACGATTACGCGCAAGAACTCCGCGACGGCATGAGCGCCATCCGCCTCTACCTTGCCGAACGCGCCGCCATGCTGATCCCGGCGGAGTCGGAGCCTGATCCGCGCACAGCGCTCTGAGCTCGATCAGCACGTCTAAACCAACCACGGAAGCCCGGAGACACGGAGATAGCACAGAGTGGCCAGAGGCGTGTGGCCGCACCGCAAATATTGCGGTGTGGCCCGTAGTTTCGCAGTCAGGGCGGCTTTCGTAGGTCAACACGGTGCACTCGCGAAAAAAACCTCGTGGGAGCGGCCCCTCGCCATGAAAGGGTGACGCTACGGAGCCGTAAAGCATCGCGAGGAGCTTAGGTGTTCACCCCGGACTTTCCCTGTCGTTCTCCTTGTCTCCGTGCCTCCGTGGTCTACTCAGTCTTCTTTACGCTATCGCTTTCCAGCCGTCTCTGATCAACAACAGCCCATTGATAAAGCTGTTGTTCGCTTCCATCTCTGAGACGCCGGCACCGGAGAAAGTCTCTGGTGCGTCAGCCGTGGTCGAACTTGTAGCGAGCGCCGCGGCGCCTTACTTCATGACGCATAGCAACAAGGCTTGAATAACACCCGGCGCGCGGGAGCTGGCAGCTAGTGCTGCCGAGGCCGCTGCGTCAGCAATAAAGGCCCATATGATTAACGTCTTGCACCTTCGGGACACAGACCGTGTCTGCGGTCCGGGGAAGACCATACTCGAGACTTGCACGCGCATCGACA
>JAJUGG010000151.1 GCA_029268285.1 Ectothiorhodospiraceae bacterium
AGGCCGGCTCACTCTGGTCGGGGCTGGAACCGCCGTCGAGTACCTGGTCGTGATGCAGCGCTTGCGCGATGAACGGAGCCTGCAAAGCCAACTTAGCCGAGGCGTCGTACAAGCTCGCGAGGTGGATCTTGCCGCCGAGCGATTATCGGATTTTTATCTTGACGCGGAACCTGAGCGGGCACCGCCGACGGACAAGCTAAAGGACGAACTGGCCCAACAGGCCAAAGAACTGGCTGAACTACTGCCCACCCTCTCCCCGTCAGTGCATGCTTTATGGGAGCGCCTGCAAGACTGGCTGGCGCAGAATCATGCCGTGCTGGGCCAGCGCCAAGTCATCGAAGCCCACGGCGATCTGCGCCCACAGCACATCTATCTCGGGCAGACGCCGTTATTCATCGATCGCCTGGAGTTCAGCCGTCGTCTGCGCCTACTGGATCCCGCTGAGGAGCTGGCCTTTCTCGCGTTAGAGTGCGAGCGGCAGGGCGGAGCTTGGGTGGGGGAACGCTTTCTAGAGATCTATCGGCGCCGCAGCGGCGATAACTTGCCCGCAGGATTGGTCGGCTTCTACAAAGCTCGCCGCGCGCTGCTATGGGCGCTGCTGAGCGCGCGCCACCTTAGCCGCGGCGGCGGGCGGGAATGGACGCAGCGAACTGAGCATTATCTGCGCTTGGGCTTGGCGGCACTGGCTTAGAGTCCCCCCGCTTCGCACGGCCTCAAGCCATGCCGGCGAGCCGGCGGATCGCCCCGGCAAACAAGCCCTCCACCGCTACCACCTCCACTTTGTCGTTCCAGTGCTCGCTCATCCGCGGTGCTACGCTATTGGTGATGATCACCCGCTCGAGTTCCTCGGCCTGGAACAAGGCCTCTGCACCCGTCGCGAATAGGCCGTGAGTTACCACCGCTAACACGGCGCAAGCGCCTTGAGCGCGACAGGTGGCGGCGGCGCGGAGCAGCGTAGTGCCACTGCTGATCAGGTCATCCACAATCACCGCGACACGGCCGGCGACATCCCCTGTCAGCAGGTCTCCGGTCACCACGCCCTCGCTGCGTCGCTTTTCCATGAAGGCAGTCGGTAGGGCCTGTCCCAAACGCTGTTCCAGAGATTCACGAAACCTGTCGGCGCGTTTGGCACCTCCCGGATCCGGCGAAACCACTACCGCGGGACGCCCCGCGAGCCGCGCCTGCGCCGCTGCTGCCAATACCTCCCGTGCCTCCAAATGCACGGTGGGAAGCCGGAACGCATTGTCGAAAGCCGCTGGATTATGCACCTCCAGTGCGAGCAACCGGTCGGTGCCCACGGCTTCGAACAACTGCGCGACATAGCGCGAAGTAACCGGATCATGAGGCTTGGTACGCCGATCCTTGCGTGCGTATGCCAAATAGGGCGCCATCACGGTGACGCGGGTGGCACCGGCGTCCTTGAGTGCGCCGACGAAGAAGAGCAAGCGGCAGAGTTTATCGTTGGCGCTGGCGCCGGGCTCGCCGTACAGATCGTGGATGACATAGGCATCCCGCCCCATCGGGTCCACCAACGGACGAGCCTTGTGCTCGCCATCTTCGAACTCCCGCTCCTCCAGCGGCGCCAACGTCGTCCCGAGTTGCGCGGCAACGGCCTCACCGAAACCTCTGCTGCTGCCTAGAGCGAACAGGAAGCGCTCCAGCACATCAGCGGCCTTTTGCTGTTGTAGCGCATAAAGGCACGACAGTCGTCACACCCTTTCCCCCACTGGGTAAATCCTCTAACGCCATAATTGGTACCTGATCTGGGCAACAAATGGGGGTTAGCAAGGAAGCGCCAAACTGAGCTCGGCGCGCTCGGACTGCCGCTGCCGCCTTAGACGCTTCGGATGATCGTTTTTGACCATAATTCCTGGTCTTATGGAAAACAATGAATCCGGCGGCCTTAAACCGCGTCCGCGGCTCCTGATCGTTTTTCCGTCGCTCATGCTGATCCTGCTACTGGCGGCGCTGGATCAAACAATCGTGTCGACGGCACTGCCGACGATCACCGGCGACCTGGGCGGCCTTGCCTATCTATCCTGGGTAGTAACGGGGTACTTGCTGGCCACCACGGTGGTTACGCCGCTGTACGGGAAGCTCGGCGATCTCTACGGCCGCAAACCGCTGTTGCAGGTCGGCATTATCATCTTCCTCATCGGCTCCATCCTGTCAGGAATGGCCCAGAACATGCTCCAGCTGGTGGTTTTTCGCGCCATACAAGGCTTGGGCGGTGGCGGCTTGATCGTAACGTCCATGGCAGTCGTCGCCGAGATCGTACCGCCGCGCGAGCGTGGTCGATATCAGGGTATATTCGGTGCGGTGTTCGGCTTTGCGAACCTCGCCGGCCCGCTGCTCGGCGGTTTCGTTGTGGATCACCTGTCCTGGCGCTGGATCTTCTACATCAACGTGCCGTTGGGCCTCGTCGCCCTGCTCATCATCGCGCTCGTGTTTCGCAATACGCCGGAGCGGCAAAGCGAGCCCATCGATTACCAGGGCGCCGCGCTGCTTACCGCTGGACTCTCCGCCACGGTATTATTCGCGAGCGTCGGCGGCGCCGTGCTGCCGTGGACTTCATGGCCAGTGATGGCGCTGGGCGCTGCGGCGCTGGTGATATCGGCCTGCTTCGTGGCGGCGGAACGTCGATCACCGTCTCCCATCCTGCCACTGTCCTTGTTCGAAGAGCCGGTGTTCCGCGTCGCCGCGGGCATCGGCTTCATTGTCGGGCTATCCATGTTCGGCTCGATCACCTATCTGCCGATGTATCTTCAGGTCGTGCAGGGCGCCTCGCCATCTGTGTCCGGCCTCCTCATGGCGCCGCTTATGGGCGGGCTGATTATCACCTCCACCGTCAGCGGACAGATTATCAGCCGCATCGGCCGCTATCGCCCGTTTCCCATCATGGGTACGGCCTTGATGACGCTTGGCTTGTATTTGCTCTCAGGCCTGGACGCCGACGCACCTGTATGGGTGGCACCACTTTACATGCTGGTGCTCGGGCTCGGTATGGGCTTGATCATGCAGGTATTGATACTCGCCGTGCAGAATGCCGCGGACTTCCGCCACTTGGGCGTCGCCACCTCAGGAACGACACTGTTTCGACAGATCGGCGGCTCCATCGGCGTCTCCCTCTTCGGCACCATATTCGCGGCACAGCTGCTGAGGAATCTCGCCGAGCTCGTCACGTCCAACGTCGAACTTCCGAATTCAGCCGATCCGGCCACGATTGCAAGCCTGCCCCCCGCCTTGCGGGACGCCTACGCTCATGCCGTGGCCAGTGCGCTGGAGCCGGTCTTCCTGATGGCCACGGGACTCGCAGCGCTCGCTTTTCTCCTGAGCTGGCGCCTACAGGAACTGCCCCTTTCGAAAGGCATAGCCACTCCGGGCATTGCGGAAACCTTTCCCCTCCCGCGCGAAGCGAATTCACTGACCGAGCTGGAGCGAATCGTCGAGCGCCTAAGTCGGCGCGAAAACAGTTGGCAGGTTTATGAGCGACTCGCCAAGCAGACGGGCCTGCGCGCAACACCGCCGGCGGTGTGGTTGTTGGCGCGCATTGCGGAGTTGGAAGCGCTCCCAGCCGGCCAACTGGCTGAGCGACTCAAGATCGACCGCGATGCGCTGACCGAGCCGCTGGCGCTATTGCGCGGCCGGCGCCTGGTGCGCCTTCGCAGCGGCAACATCGAGCTGACACGTTACGGCCAGCGCGCCCTGGAACGCATTACGCAGCAGCGCCACCAGAACCTCGAAGAGCTTTTAAGCGGCTGGGAGCCCGAAGCCCACGAAGAGGTGCGGGACCTTATCGACCGCCTCGCAAGGAATGTCGTGCGACAGATGCCGAACTCGCCCTTCGAGGCCTAAGCGCGCTGCAGGCCGCTGAGCAGCGCCCGTGGGGCTAGCTATACAGGCTGTTTGCAAGATATCGTGCACCTCGCTGCAGACCTAACGCCTTTTGCCGAACGAGTCGCCGATGCCTTCCGAACATTCTTCAGACTGCACGCCACCGCGCAAGGATCCAGGCCCTGAGTACGCCGACGAACTGCTGCCGTCGATGGCATCGGAACTCAACGCTTCGCCGCCGCCTTTCTCGACGCAGCCCCTCGTGCTAGCCATTGCCTTGGTGTTGGTCGCGCTCAATCTTCGCCCTGCGCTCTCCAGCCTTGCGCCGGTGCTGCCGGAAGTAATGCGCGACACGGGCATCTCGGCAACGGTGGCGAGCATTCTTACCATGTCGCCCGTGTTATGCCTGGGCCTCTTCGGCTTCCTGGCGCCCCGGCTCGCGAGCCGCTTTGGGCCGGAGCGCACGGTAGTCGGCGGCCTGCTCCTGCTTACCGCCGGCACCGCGTTGCGCGGCGTGCCCCTGTTTCCGGTACTGCTGCTCGGCACGCTGACCGCGGGCGCTGCTATCGGCATCGTAGGCGTGCTGCTGCCTAGCCTGGTCAAGCGCGACTTCCCCACGCGCGCGAGCCTGATGACTGGTGTCTATACGACGGCCCTTAGCGCGGGTGCGGCGGTCGCGGCAGGGTTTACAGTGCCACTGGCCAACTGGCTCGGCGCTTGGCCGCAGGCATTGGCATTCTGGGCGCTGCCCGCCTTCGCCGCGGCCATCATGTGGCTGCCCAAAACGAGGACACGGCAGCGCGAAAACAACCATTCGCGTCGTTACCAAGCCCATGGGCTTTGGCGCGACCCGCTGGCATGGCAAGTCACCCTGTTCATGGGCTTGCAGTCCTCGCTGGCCTACATCATCTTCGGCTGGCTGGCGCCCATATTGCGTGACCGAGGCCTCGAACCCGTAACCGCCGGCTTCATGGTGTCGGTCACCTTGATGGTGCAGCTGAGCACGACCCTGACCGCGCCGATCATTGCCGGGCGTCGCGCCAGTCAGAGCGGCATCGCTGCCGGCGTTGTCCTACTCACAATGATCGGGCTTAGCGGGATTCTTTATGCGCCGCTCTCAACCCTATGGCTATGGATTGTAGTGCTCGGCCTGGGCCAAGGCGCGAGCTTCGCCATCTCCCTGGCTCTAATCGTCTTGCGCGCGAAAGACACCCATGTTGCCGCGCATCTGTCCGGCATGGCACAGAGCGTGGGCTATGTACTCGCCTCGCTCGGCCCCTTGCTAGTGGGCCTGCTGCACGACTACTACGGCAGTTGGAGCCCGACCGGCGTGCTATTCATCGCGATCTGCGTCCTCGCGATGGGCTTCGGCTTCGGCGCGGGCCGGCCAATGCACGTGCGCGCAACAGTCTCCTTGCAGGGGGCCTAAGCGCGGCCAGTTACTGCTAGCGGCCTTTGAATCTACATCAGTCGCCACTAATTCAGCCTCTCTTGAAAGCGCGACAGTCGGTTCGATGCCCCCTTGAGCCGAGCTCACTGATCAGGGCCATGACGCGAGGTCGATGGACGTCTCCACCAGAGGCCTTTCAAGGTTTCCAACGACGCCGATGCACGCCCCTCGGGCAGCTGCGAGCTTGTCTATGGAGGATGGGCAAAGCATAGCGGCCTGCGTCATCCTGCACCGGGCTTTCGTCCGTCGCTTACTGGCTGTACAAGCTCCTACCCGCCTTGGCCGAACGTTAGCCCAAGCCGGGCCTGGTGCTCATGGACGAGGAACATTCCGATGAGCTTACAGACCTTTGACCGCTATGAGTCGCGGGTACGCAGCTACTGTCGCAGTTTTCCCACAGTCTTCGAGCATGCCGAAGGAAGTCGCTTATACGACAGCAACGGCAAACCCTATCTCGACTTCTTCGCCGGAGCGGGCGTACTCAACTACGGCCATAATCACCCGGTGCTCAAGCAAGCGCTTTTGGCCTACATCATCCGCAAGGGCATTAGCCACAGTCTGGATATGGCCACAACCGCCAAGGCAGACTTTCTCGACGCCTTTCAAAGGCACATCCTCGCGCCGCGCGGCATGCAGTATAAATTGCAGTTCCCCGGGCCGACCGGCACCAATTGCGTGGAGGCCGCGCTCAAGCTCGCCCGCAAGGTGAAGGGGCGCGAGAAAGTCATCTCTTTCACCAACGCCTTTCACGGCATGACGCTCGGGGCCTTGGCGGTGTCCGGAAATGCCTTCAAGCGTCGCAGTGCAGGCATAGGATTGAGCTGCGCCGTGTCCATGCCGTTCTGCGGCTACTTCGGCGCTGACGTCGATACCATCCGGTACATGGATCGCTATCTCAGCGACTACGGTTCAGGCGTGGACCTGCCGGCTGCGATCATCGTCGAAACGGTGCAGGCCGAGGGCGGCCTCAACGTAGCCGATTCCGATTGGCTACAGCGACTCGCAGCCGTCTGCCGCAAACACGACCTGCTCCTCATCGTCGACGATATCCAAGTAGGATGCGGGCGCACCGGTAGCTTCTTCAGCTTCGAGGAGGCTGGCATTCAGCCCGACATCGTCTGCCTGTCCAAGGCGCTGTCAGGCTACGGATTGCCGCTCGCGCTCCTGCTCATCAAGCCGGAGTTGGACATCTGGGAACCCGGTGAGCACAACGGCACCTTCCGCGGTCATAACCTTGCCTTCGTGACAGCGGCCAAAACCTTGGAGTTGTTCTGGTCGAATAAGCACCTGACGCGCGACATCGCCGGCAAGAGCCGGCTTCTCATCAACGGGCTCAAGCGAATCATCGGCAGCCAACCGGCTGCCCATGCCCGCCTGAAAGGTCGTGGGTTAATCCTGGGCCTAGAGTTCGAGCACCCGCAGCTGGCCACAACCGCTGCTCGAATAGCCTTCTCACACGGGCTGCTCATCGAGACGTCTGGGTCTCGAAACCAAGTGCTCAAGCTGCTGCCGCCCCTGACTACGGATCGGGCGGAGCTCCGCGCCGGACTGGAGATCATCGACGTCAGCCTACGCCAGGCACTGGGGGAGCTCCAGCTGATCCCCTATGACGCGGCTGCCAATTAGCGTGGCCAAGACTCAGCCGGACATGGAACAGGGCCAGGGCCGGTCCGCCTCGCCTTCCAGAGCGGCCGCCAACTTGCTCACCACGTACTGCAAAGAACCGGACTGCTGCAGCAAGTGCCGTTGACGCTGCGCGCTCATGTCGGCTCGGCGCGCCATCTCCAGCGCGCGCTCCAAATACTCGCCTGCTCGCAGCTCCTGGGCGGCCGGTTGCAGATCCACCAGCACCCGCTCGGCCATTTCCCGCAACGGCTGTTGCCCGCCTTCCGTATCCACGATTAGGCAGGCATTCAGGCCATGCAGCCCGGCCCGGTAAATGTTCTCCTGCTCGATCCAGGCCGGCAGCTCCCGCAGATGCAGCTCCCCGGGCGCTGCATCCCTGAGATAAGCCACCAATGCATGGCAGACGCCCGTCAGCGTCGCGGTATCCGCCACGGTGAGCTGCGTATCCATGACGCGAATTTCCAAGGTTCCGAAGTCGGGGCGCGGTCGCAAATCCCAGTGAATATCCTTCAACCCGTTGAAAACCCCAGCTCGACGCGACACTTCATACAA
>JAJUGG010000152.1 GCA_029268285.1 Ectothiorhodospiraceae bacterium
CCATCGACATCGATGCCGCCCCCCTCGACGGCGAGCGCATCGTCGACTCCAGCGGCGCGCTGGAGTTCACCGAAGTGCCGAAGCGTCTGGGCGTCATCGGTGCCGGCGTGATCGGCCTCGAGATGGGCAGCGTGTGGAACCGTCTCGGCTCCAAGGTGGTGCTGCTCGAAGCCCAGGAGACCTTCCTGGCGCCGGTTGACAGCCGCCTGAGCAAGGCCGCGCAGAAGGAGTTCGAGCGCCAGGGCTTGGAGATTCGCCTTGGTGCGCGCGTCACCGGCGTCAAGACCGGCAAGAACATCACCGTTTCCTACGAGGACAAGGACGGCAAGCAGACGCTGCAGGTGGACAAGCTCATTGTCGCCGTTGGCCGTCGGCCGCAGACCGATAACCTGGCCGCCGAAGAAGCCGGCCTGCTCACCGACGAGCGTGGTTTCGTGCATGTTGACGAGCAGTGCCGCACCAACCTGCCGGGCGTCTATGCCGTGGGCGACGTGGTGCGTGGCCCCATGCTGGCGCACAAGGGCTCGGAAGAAGGCATCATGGTCGCCGACTTGATCGCCGGCCTGCCGGGGCATGTCAACTACGACACCATTCCGTGGGTGATCTACACCCATCCCGAAATCGCCTGGGTCGGCAAGACCGAGCAAGCGCTGAAGGCCGCGGGTGTCCCCGTGAAGTCGGGCACGTTCAACTTCGCCGCGAATGGCCGTGCGCGGGCCATGGAGTACGCGATCGGCATGGTGAAGGTGATTGCTCATGCGGAAACCGACCGCGTGCTGGGCGTGCACATCCTCGGCCCGATGGCCTCGGAGTTGATTCACGAGGCGGTATTGGCGATGGAATTCGGTGCTAGCAGCGAGGATATCGCACGCACCATCCATGCACACCCGACGCTTTCGGAAGCCGTGCACGAGGCCGCCCTGTCGGTGTCGAAGATGGCGATCCACAAGGCCAACTGATAGTCCTCAGATACAGTGCGCGCGGCGGCCTCGCCGCGCGCACTGAGTTTTTCCCTCCCCGCTAGCCCCCAAACACTCCCTTTATCGGCGAGCGCATCCGTCTTGGGTAAATTGACGGATATCAATTACATCTTTTGTCGGCGCCGCTAGGCTGCTCTTCGCAAAGGCTCTCTGGCCGCGCGTATACACAATAAGACTGCAGCCGCCGGCTGCACCGTCGGAGATGTAATGCTCACGTCCGCACCGCCCATCGCCTGGGGCAAGCGTGCGCTAGGGATGGCGCAACTGACCGCCCTGCTCGTAACCCTCCTGATATTGCCTGGTACCGGCGTTGCCGCGCTGGATCTAACGCTGGCTAAGCGCGCGTACGCCACCGCCGACCGCGTGGAGCCGGCCAGCGCGGAGCCGCCGTCGGTGGCTGTATACGCCAGCGACGATCTGCTCGGATATGTTTTCGAAACTGCGGCGGTCGCACCGATCCCCGCTTATTCGGGTAAGCCGGTCAACCTGTTGGTAGCGCTGGACCCCGATGGCACCATTGCCGCCGCCGAGGTGCTGTCCCACGACGAGCCCATCTTGCTGGTGGGCATTCCGGAGCAGAAGCTGCAGGACTTTGCCGCCGCTCACGTCGGCGCTCACGTGCTGGAACGCGTAAAGCTCGGTGCCGGCGGCGAAGGCGGCGTCAAGGGCGTGGACGCGATATCCGGTGCCACGGTCACGGTTATGGTGGTGAACGAGACCATCATGCGCGCCGCCCGCAAGGTCGCCGCCGCCAACGGCATCATCGACGACATGGCGGATCAGCCGCGTGCCACCGTACGCGCCGATGTGTTCGCCGAAGCCGATTGGGCCGCGTTGACCGGTGACGGCAGCATCCGGCGCCTGCACCTCACCTATGGCGAGGTAGACGCAGCGTTTGCCGAAATCGCACCTGACGCTGCTTCCGGCAAGCCGGCCGAAGAGACCTTCATCGACCTCTACTACACCTACCTGAACGCGCCGACGGTCGGTCGCAACCTCCTCGGCGACAGCCAGTACGAGTGGCTGATGTCGGAGCTCGAGCCGGATGAGCACGCCGTAGCCGCGCTCGCTTATGGCGACTATTCCTTCAAGGGTTCGGGCTATGTGCGCGGCGGCATCTTCGACCGCTTCCAGCTTATTCAGGGCGGGCGCACCATCACGTTCCACGATCTCGATCATCATCGGCTGAGCGACGTCTACGCAGCCGGCATGCCGGAATTCGCGGAGATGGATATCTTCCTGATCCGGGCCGAAGCCGACTTCGATCCCGGCGCGCCTTGGCAGGCGGAGCTGCTGGTGCGCCGTGCGACCGGTCCGCTAACCAGCGAGTTCGTCAGTTTCGGCGGCGATTATCAGCTGCCCGAGCCTTATTTGGATCGGCCTGAGCCGATCGAGCCGGAGCCGATGTGGGTGCAGGTCTGGCGCGACAAGGCGTTCCAGATCACGGTGCTGGTGGCGGGCCTGATCGTGCTGACCGGCATCATGATGTTCCAGGACGCACTGGCGCGCCGTAAGCGCCTCCTGCGCTGGGTGCGCCACGCCTTCCTCACCTACACGGTGGTCTTCATCGGCTGGTACGCCCTAGCGCAGCTCTCGGTGGTGAACATCTTCACCTTCGTTCACTCGGTGATCGGCGGCTTCAGTTGGGACACCTTCCTGATGGACCCGATGATGTTCATCCTCTGGAGCTTCGTCGCCGCCTCGCTGCTGCTGTGGGGGCGCGGCGTGTTCTGCGGCTGGCTGTGCCCGTTCGGCGCGCTGCAGGAACTCATCAACGAACTGGCCCGCAAGCTCAAGATCAAGCAGTGGGAGCTCCCGTTCGCTGTGCACGAGCGGCTCTGGGCCATCAAGTACATGGTGCTGCTGGTGTTGTTCGGGATTTCGCTGCACTCCCTGGGCGCCGCCGAGCGCTATGCCGAGATCGAGCCCTTCAAGACCGCGATTACGCTGCGCTTTCAGCGTGAATGGGGATTTGTATTCTACGCCGGCGCGCTGCTCGCCATCTCCATTGTTAATCGCAAGTTCTACTGCCGCTACGTCTGCCCACTTGGGGCGGGGCTTGCCATACCGGCACGCTTCCGGCTGTTCGACTGGCTCAAGCGCCACCGCAGCGACTGCGGCACGCCGTGCCAGATTTGCGCCAACGAATGCGAAGTGCGCGCCATTCACCCCGACGGGCGCATCAACGCCAACGAGTGCCACTACTGCCTGGACTGCCAGGTGACTTACTGGGACGACCACAAGTGTCCGCCCATGATCAAGCGCCGCAAGCGCTTCGAGAAGGCGGCCAAGGTGGCCACCAAACCCGCAGCGGGCAAGCCCGAGGTTTTTGAAATGTTCAAGGACCTCGCCAAGCCCGTGCCCCGGACTCCTGAAACTGCCACGACCATCGAGGACTAAGCGATGACCGACTGCAACGATAACAATAACGGCGTGAGCCGCCGTCATTTTCTCCGCACCGCCGCGATTGCCGGTGCCGCGGGTGCCGCCGGCGCCGCGGGGCTGGGCGGGCTAGGCAACGCGCTCATTCCGACCGCGAGCGCCGCCAGCGCCGCCAAGGGCGCTAACAAGATCCATATCGCGCCGGGCGAGCTGGACGAATACTACGGCTTCTGGAGCGGCGGCCATTCCGGCGAAGTGCGCGTGCTCGGCGTGCCGTCCATGCGCGAGCTGATGCGGATTCCGGTTTTCAACACCTGCAGCGCCACCGGCTGGGGCATTACCAACGAGAGCAAGCGGATACTGGGCGAGTCCGGTAAGTTCCTCAACGGCGACGCCCACCATCCGCACATCTCCATGACCGATGGCCGTTATGACGGCAAGTACCTCTTCATCAACGACAAGGCCAACACTCGGGTCGCGCGCATCCGCCTCGACGTGATGAAGACGGACAAGATCACCTCTATTCCTAATGTGCAGGGCATCCACGGCCTGCGCCTGCAGAAGGTGCCGTACACCAAGTACGTGTTCGCCAACGGCGAGATGCCTGTCCCGCTGATCAATGACGGCCGTGATCTCGAGAACACCGAGAACTACTGGGCCATGTTCAGCGCGCTTGACGCGGAGACCATGGAAGTCGCGTGGCAGGTGATCGTCGACGGCAACCTCGATAACGGCGACGCCGACTACACTGGCAAGTACTTTGCCAGTACCTGCTACAACTCCGAAAAAGGCATCAGTCTGCAGGACACCATGCGCAACGAGCGCGACTGGGTCGTGGTGTTTAACATCGAGCGCATTGAGGCCGCCATCAAAGCCGGCAAGTACAAGACGCTGGGCGATTCCAAGGTGCCCGTGCTGGACGGCCGCAAGGGCTCAGAACTCACCGCCTATGTGCCGGTGCCGAAGAACCCGCACGGCCTCAACACCTCGCCGGACGGCAAGTACTTCATCGCCAACGGCAAGCTGTCGCCGACCTGTTCGGTGATCGAGATCGGCCGCCTCGACGACCTCTTTGCCGGAAAGTACGAGAATCCCCGCGACGTCATCATCGCCGAGCCGGAGCTGGGTCTGGGCCCGCTGCATACCACCTTCGACGGTCGCGGCAACGCCTACACCACGCTCTTCATCGACAGCCAGGTCGTGAAGTGGAACATCGCCGATGCCATCAAGGCCTACAACGGCGAGAAGGTGAACTACATCCGCCAGAAACTGGACGTGCATTACCAGCCCGGCCATAACCACGCCAGCCTCACCGAGTCGCGCGATGCCGACGGCAAGTGGCTGGTGGTGCTGTCTAAGTTCTCGAAGGACCGCTTCCTGCCGGTCGGCCCGCTGCGCCCCGAGAACGACCAGCTCATCGACATTTCCGGCGAGGAAATGAAGCTGGTGCACGACGGCCCGACCTTCGCTGAGCCGCACGACTGCATCCTGGTGCGGCGCGACCAGATCAAGACCAAAAAGGTCTGGGACCGGGACGATCCCTTCTTTGCCGACACCGTAGCTCAGGCCGAGCGCGACGGCGTCAACCTCATGGGCGCCAACCATGTCATCCGCGATGGCAACAAGGTCCGGGTGTACATGGTCTCGGTGGCGCCGCAGTTCAGCATGACCGAGTTCAAGGTCAAGCAGGGCGACGAGGTCACCATCGTCGTGACCAACCTCGACCAGGTGGAGGATCTCACGCACGGCTTCTGCATGGTCAATCACGGCGTGCAGATGGAGGTCGGACCGCAGCAGACGGCTTCCGTGACCTTCGTGGCCGATAAGCCCGGTGTGCATTGGTACTACTGCAACTGGTTCTGCCATGCCCTGCACATGGAAATGACGGGCCGCATGCTGGTCGAACCGGCCTAGGCCGTCAGACCTGCAACCACCCCTGGCGCGGCATGATCGCCGCGCCAGGGGCTTCATCCGGCAATCGCAATGCAACAACGCATCCCATTTCTATTCGTCCTGGTGCTTGCCGCCGCACTACTGCCGGCCCACGCTGCGCGTTGGACCGCTAATCCGGAGCAGCCGCTGCAACCGGTGTTGGATCGAGCCGCCGCAGGCGACGAGGTCGTCCTCCCACCCGGGCACTACTCTGGTGCGATTACGATCGAGCAGCCGCTGACGCTGATCGGCATGCCCGGCGCCGTGCTCGACGCCGAGGCGAAAGGCACGGCAGTGCGCGTACGCGCGCCCCACGTGCGCCTGGAAGGCCTGAGCATTCGCAACTGGGGCCGCGACCTGACCGCCATGGATGCCGGCATCTTCGTGGAAGCCGCCGCCGAGGCCGTGCACATCGAAGCTAATCATTTGCAGGGCGCCGCCTTCGGGATCTGGCTCGACGGCGCGCCGAACGCCCGCGTGATCGGCAACCGTATTCAAGGCTTACCAGAGCTGCGTTCTCAGGACCGCGGCAACGGCGTGCATCTTTTCAACGTTCGCAATGCGCAGATCGTCGACAACGAGATCTGGCAGGTGCGCGATGGTATCTACATCGAAGTCAGCAACCAGAACCTACTGCGCGGCAACCGCATGCGCGACCTGCGCTACGGCGTGCACTACATGTACTCCTTCGATAACCACGTCGTGGGCAACTACACCACCGGTACCCGCACTGGTTACGCGCTGATGCAGTCAAAGCGCTTGACCGTGGTCGGCAATCGCTCCGAGAACGACCAGAACTACGGCATCCTGCTCAACAACATCACCCACTCGACCCTACGCGACAACCACGTCGAGTCGGTGCGCCAGGGCAGCAATCCGGGCGGGGCCGAGATCAGCGGCGCCGAGGGCAAGGCGCTGTTCGTCTACAACGCCCAGTTCAATGAATTCATCGATAACCGCTTTGCCGACAGCGATATCGGCATCCACCTGACCGCAGGGTCGGAAGACAACGTCATCGTCGGTAACGCCTTCGTCGGCAACTATAAGCAAGTGAAATACGTCGCGACCCGCGAGCAGGAGTGGTCGCGGGACGGGCGCGGCAACTACTGGAGCGACTACCTCGGCTGGGATCTCGATGGCGACGGCCGCGGCGATGTGCCGCACGAGCCTAATGACGCCGTCGATCAACTGCTCTGGCGCTATCCCAGCGCCAAGCTGCTGATGCACAGCCCCGCGGTGCAGGTGCTGCGCTGGGCCCAGCGTCAATTCCCCGTGTTCCGTCCGCCCGGCGTGCAGGACAGCCATCCCCTGATGAGCGAGCCGCGCCGGCAGGAGTATCCCCTGTGAACGAAGTCATCGCATTTAACCAAGTCGGCAAGCAGTACGCCGGCGTCAGCACGCTGACCGATCTGAGCTTTTCCGTCGGTGAGGGCGAGGTGCTGGCCCTGCTCGGCCACAACGGTGCCGGCAAGACTACCAGCATGAAGCTCATCCTCGGCCTGATTCAGCCGAGCACCGGCGACGTGCAGGTATTCGGCCGCAACCCGAGCAGCGCGCATGCCGAGCAACTGCGGCGCCGGCTCGGCTATCTGCCGGAGAACGTCAACTTCTATGAGCAATTGAGTGGTCGTGAAGTGCTGGCCTACTTCGCGCGGCTCAAACGCGGCGAGCGCAGCCAAGTGGGAGAGTTGCTGGAACGCGTGGGGCTGTCCGCGGCGGCCGACCGCCGCGTGAAGACCTACTCTAAGGGTATGCGCCAGCGCCTGGGCTTGGCTCAGGCGCTACTCGGTCATCCCCGGCTGCTGCTGCTCGACGAACCCACCACGGGTCTCGATCCCGCCGCCACGCGTGATTTCTACGCAATGATTCAGGCGCTGCGTGATACCGGTTGCACGGTCATCTTGAGTTCGCACGTACTACCGGGCATCGAGCCCTACATCGACCGCGCGCTAATCCTCGGCGGCGGGCGTTGCCTTGCCGTCGGCGGTATCAGCGCGCTGCGCGAGCAGGCGGGCCTGCCGTTGACCATACGCGCGCAAGGTGCTTGGCCGAACGCTACTGTGCCGCTCGCCGCTTTAGAGCAGTTTGGCGCCGCCGGTAGCCTGGATGGCGACACCCTGACGTTGCGCGTACCGCAG
>JAJUGG010000153.1 GCA_029268285.1 Ectothiorhodospiraceae bacterium
ATCCGGTTTGGTGGTCGCAGGCGTCGCATTGTTGTTCGTTGCGCCCATCGTCGCAGCGTGGGCCATGATCCTGCTCGACTGGCGGCCGGGTATAACCAATAACAACGGGCATCTTTTGCAGCCGCCGTTGGCTATAGCAGAACTACCGCTAACGGACCTTCAGGGCGAACGCCTAGAAGCAACGCGATTTAACGGCTTCTGGGATGTGCTCGTTACGCCGCCCGCGGCCTGTGAGGCGGCCTGCACAGAAACACTCGACAAGCTGAGTCGGGTGCACCTTGCGCTCAATAAGGATATGGACCGCGTACGAGTTGCGGTATTGCTGCCGGAAGATGCGCCCGCTCCGGAGTTACCCGAGCAACTCGGTCTGCTGCGCGCTGCCGGTGACGTGCAGCGCGACATTGCCACAGCAGGAAGTACTTTCGCGCTCGACGGTCCCACCGTGCACGTTGTCGACCCGCGCGGCTGGCTGATCCTGTCCTATACCTATCCCCTGGACGCGAGCGGCCTGCTCGATGACATGCAGCGACTGCTGAGAGCTTCGGACGAGAAGATCGAGCGCGCGGAGCGAACGCGCGAGGAAGTGTGAGATGCAGAAAAGCGCTTATGCAAAATTGGCTCTGTTTGCCACCATACTGGCGCTTGGCGTGGTCCTGCTGGGCGCCTATGTTCGCTTGAGCGACGCGGGGCTTGGTTGCCCTGACTGGCCGGGCTGTTACGGCAAGCTGGTCGTGCCCAAGCAAGCGGATGCGATTGCCGCCGCCAATGCTGCTTACCCAGAGCGCCCCGTCGAGCCTGACAAGGGTTGGAAGGAAATGGTGCATCGATACTTTGCGGGTGCTCTAGGGCTCGCGATCCTGGCGCTGGCGCTGTTGGCCTGGAAGAAGCGTAGGCAGCCGGGGCAGCCGTTGGTGCTGCCGGTGATGCTAGTGGGGCTGGTTATTTTTCAGTCCATACTCGGGATGTGGACGGTGACTTGGCAGCTAAAGCCCGTGGTGGTCATGGGCCACCTGCTGGGCGGAATGGCAACCCTCTCCTTGCTATGGCTGCTGTTTCTCCGCAGTCGCCCGTCCGATCGTGCTGCCGTGAACGCGGCTAAAGGCTTGAAGCTCGCAGCGGCCGCGGCTGTCGTGGTGCTGGTCGCCCAAATCGCGCTCGGCGGCTGGACCAGCTCGAACTACGCCGCCCTGGCCTGTACGGATTTTCCGACCTGCCACGGCGAGTGGTGGCCGGAGGCGGACTTCGAGGAAGCGTTCGTGCTGTGGCGAGGCTTGGGCATGAACTACGAGTTCGGGATTCTGGACAATCCGGCACGAGTCGCCATTCAGTTGACTCATCGTATCGGTGCACTCGTCACGGTCACGGTGTTGGGGGCGCTCGCCTTGGCGCTCCTGGTCGGGCGCCGCGCACCGATGCTGCGCTCGTTGGGGGCCGTAGTCGGTGTCTTGTTATGCGCTCAATTCGGTTTGGGCGTGGCTAACGTGCTGCTCAGCCTGCCCCTGCCGGTGGCCGTGGCGCATAACGGCGTGGCTGCCATACTTCTATTGTCTTTGGTGACACTCAACTACACGCTTCATCGACGCGAAGCGAGGGAGCCGCATCATGGCTAGAAACCTGTCCTGGTCCAGCCAGACACGCACCGCGCTGGACCCCCGGCATGTCGTCCAGCACTGGCGCGAGTACCTGGAGCTAACCAAGCCCGGGGTCGTGGCACTGATGGCCTTTACCGCTGTCGTCGGCATGCTGCTCGCGTCGCCCATGCCGCTGCCCTGGAGCGCTTTGATCTGGGGCAACCTCGGTATTGCCCTGACAGCGGGCGCGGCCGCTGCCGTCAATCATCTGGTGGATCGACATGTGGACGCCCAAATGGCCCGGACCCGTGCGCGGCCGCTTCCAACCGGGCATATCGCTACGCCTCAGGCAGCGACGTTTGCGGCAGCTTTAGGCGTCGTGGGGCTGTCCATTCTCTACTTTCTGGTCAACCCGTTGACCGCATTGCTGACGTTCTTCTCGCTAATGGGGTACGCCTTCATCTACACCTTGTACCTCAAGCGCGCCACGCCGCAGAACATCGTGATCGGCGGTGCGGCGGGGGCCGCACCGCCGCTGCTGGGGTGGACGGCGGTCACCGGCAGCATCGACCCGCACGCTCTGCTGCTGTTCTTGATCATCTTCGCTTGGACACCGCCGCATTTCTGGGCCCTGGCCCTGCATCGGCGCGAGGAGTACGCGCGCGTCAATATCCCGATGCTGCCGGTGACCCACGGTGACCGCTACACGCGCTGGCAGATCCTCTTCTATACACTGCTCTTGGTTGCCATCAGCGCGCTGCCGTTCGCCACTGGACTGAGCAGCGCAGTCTATCTGGTCGGCGCTTTGGTTCTGGGCGCTTGCTACCTGTATTACGCGGTAGCGCTGCTACTATCGGACGACAAGCGGCTGCCCATGCGGGCCTTCGGCTTTTCGATCACCTATCTCATGGGCCTTTTCGCGCTCCTGTTGATCGACCGCTACCTGCCCTTCATACAGGATCTGCTCGGCTGATCCGCTGTCTATGCGGCCGTCGTGCCACTCGGCGCGATGGCCGTCTTGACCCTCTTCATCTTGCCCCCACGCTCCAGTGACCGCCCGATGATGTGTTAGCCTGATTGCTTTCGAGGGCGGTGCCGCTGACCACGTCTTGCGGCGTCCTCTGAGGCAATCAACAACAATGCGAGGGGAGAGCGATGCGACTGACGAGCACGAGCATCAAGGACGGTCACCCGATCCATGAGCGCTACGCGCTAGGCGTGGCGGATCCGGAGCAGCACATTAAGTTGGGCCAGAACCTCAGTCCGCAGATATCCTGGGAGAATCTGCCCGAGGGCACGGCTTCTCTGGTTCTGATATGCCACGACCCCGATGCGCCATCCAAGCCCGACGACGTCAACCAGGAAGGGCGGGAAGTCCCGGGCGATTTAGCGCGTGTGGACTTCTACCATTGGGTGCTGGTGGATATCGACCCCAAGCTCGAGGAACTACGCGAAGCCGAGTTCTCCCAAGGCGTGACGCCGCATGGCAAGAAAGGCCCGGATGCCCCGAGAAACTGTCGGCAAGGCCTGAACAACTATACCGAATGGTTCACGGGCGACTCTGAGATGGAGGGCCACTACTACGGCTATGACGGCCCGTGCCCGCCGTGGAACGACTCCATCACTCACCGCTATATTTTCACGCTCTACGCGTTGGATATTCCGCGTTGCCCGGTGGAAGGCAGTTTTGGTGCGCTAGAGGTGCTGAAAGCTATCAAGGGGCACATCCTCGCTAAAGACAGCATCACCTGCACTTACAGCTTGAACCCGCGCTTCAAGCAGTAATGACGTGCGCTGGCCTGCGCAGACGGTCAGAGTTTTCGAGCAAAACATAAAGCGACGGTGCCATAGTGGCGCCGTCGCTTTATTTATCACAACTGAGTTTTCTAGAGCGGCGAGCTCATTCCTGCGTAAGTGGCTCCAGGGTGAGCTCTACGCGCCGATTTTGCGCGCGCCCCTCAGCCGTGTCGTTGGAAGCGATCGGGTAGGCTTCGCCGTAGCCGCGGGTAATGATGCGCTGCATGTTTACGCCCTGGCGAGCCAGGTATTGGGCGACAGCGTCGGCACGACGCTCCGACAGCAGTTGGTTGTAGGACTCGCGGCCGGTGGAATCTGTGTGGCCGGCGACTTCGATGATGGTCTTGGGGTATTTCTCGAGCACCAGGGCCACCGAGTTCAGCGTTTCGGTGAAGCTCGGCTTGATGTCGGACTGATCGGTGCCAAAGGTGATGTTGCCGGGCATGTTAAGCGTGATGTTATCGCCATGGCGAACCACGCTAACGCCGGTGCCTTCCAGCTGCTTACGCAGCTCGGCTTCCTGGCGATCCATGTAGTAGCCGATGCCGCCACCGGTCAGGCCGCCTACGCCGGCGCCGATCAGCGCGCGCTTGCGGCGCTCGGAAGCGTCGTCGCCGGTTGCGATACCCACGACGGCACCGGCAATCGCACCGATGGCGGCGCCGCTGGTTGCTTTTGCTGTCTGACGCTCACCGGTGTAGGGGTCGAGGGTCGAACAGGCGCCTAGGCCCAGGGCTGTCGCCAGGGTCGCTGCCAGAAGAGGCTTGGTGCGCATAGGTATACGAACTCCTTTCTCAATATCGTCGTTCAGCTCGCGGCGCCGCGGCGCCGGCAACCGGGGCAGGGTTCGTAGCGATAGGGAACCGGCCGGTTGGAGCCGTATGATTTAAGTCCCATGGTGGAACTGGACAAGACGAAGCGGAACTACCGATGGAGCACGCTGCTTTTCGGTCAGCTTTTGCCGTAGTCGTTCTTCATGACCTCCATCCAGCGGGCGTGATGCGCGGCGGCTTCTTCACGCCACTTCTGGACTTCTTCACGGCTATGGTCTTCCCGCAATTGCCGGTCGCTGATGGCGCGGGGGTCATCATCCTGCTTCAACGGGGGCCGTGCATCGCTCATGATCGATCGCTTCGTCTCGCTGCGAGTTCGAAGGTATAACCTGCCCGTCAGGGCAGTGCAAGCCGGTGCCTGCCTCGCGGGTGGGCCATGCCGGGCACCGGGGCCGGCGGCGCGTTACAATCGCTGCATGACATCATTTTAGTTTTACATGAGGCCGAGATGGTCGAATTCGATGCCGATCTGGACGTGCGCGGACTGAACTGTCCGCTGCCTATACTCAAGACGAAAAAACAGTTGGTGACCATGGGGGCCGGGGAGGTCCTGCGCGTGCGCGCTACCGATCCGCATTCGGTCATCGATTTCCAGGCTTTCTGCGATAAGACAGGCCACGAGCTGCTGCGGCGTTGGCAGGAAGGGGAGGAGTTCCACTTCCTGCTACGACGCATCGCCTGAGGCGCTTACGGGCCGCGGCCGAAGCCCATGTCGTCGATCAAGGCGCGCAGCCGTTGGCGCGCCCGCAGCGGGACGTCGAGCAGTTCAAACCCGACGGCGTAGTAGCGAGGATCCGCGTCGCGCTCGCACCAAACGCTGGAGGCGGTCACGACCATGGGTTCGCGGGCCGGCGCCGTGTGATCCTGCATTTCCAGTTCAAGGACTCGCCCTGGCTCCAAGGGCTTGTCGCTGATGACCATGACGCCACTCATCGTGACATTGCCTAGAAAGCCGAGGGGCTCGGGGTTGCCGCGCTCGAAAACCTGTAGATAAAAGATTAAGTCGTGCCGGCGCTGACTTCGTGCTTGCATGCTGAGAGCTCGCGGTCCTTCGCGTGTATCTATCCAAGCGTCTCCGCCCGTTCCGGCCGCCGTATCGACTCCGACGAGCCGGGACGTTCGTGGCAGAGACACTTAGATAGTGGGGCTGAAGCGCGACGCTACCAGCCCAGATTGCTAATTTCCTGCGGCCAAGAGCCTGCGCACGCCTAGCAGCGCGTTTTCCAAGCTTAGCGATAGCCGTTTACGGAGCGGCGCGTGCCGATGGAAGCGCAAGAGCAGCAACTCCGCTTCCAAGCTTCGTTGCAACAGGTAATCGTCGCTCGTCGTCACCGCATCCACCAGCCTGAGTTCCAACGCCCGCTCACCGAGCCAGACTTCACCCGTGGCGACGCGATTCACGTCAAGATCGGCGCGATGGCGCCGAATGAAGGTCTTGAACAGGTCGTGGATCTCTTCGAGCTCGTCCTTGGCTTTGTCTCGTCCTTTATCGGTAATCTCGCCAAAGGTGGTCAGGGTGCGTTTGTACTCCCCGGCGGTCAGCATTTCGTAATCGATATCGTGGCGCTTGAGCAGGCGATGAAAATTGGGGACCTGTGCGACCACGCCGATCGAGCCGATCATTGCGAAGGGCGCGGCCAGGAGGCGATCGGCGACGCAGGCCATGAGGTAGCCGCCGCTAGCTGCCATGCGATCCACCGTCACCGTCAGGCGGATCCCGCGCTCACGCACCCGAGCCAGCTGCGAGGCGGCGAGCCCGTAGTGGGGGACGAGGCCGCCCGGGCTTTCGAGCCGCACCACGACTTCATCGCGCTCGGTGGCAACGGCCAGGAGCGCGGTGATTTCCTCGCGCAGCGCCTCGACGCGGGAAGCTCGAATATCGCCGTGAAAGTCGAGCACGAACACGCGCGGCCGGTCCTGCGCCTGCCCCTTCTTGCGCGTTTTCGCGCGCGCCTTACGTTGAGCGCGGTAAGCTTTTTTATCCAGCAACTGCGAGTCGATGGCGTCGCGCAGCCGCTCATAATGCTGATTGAGCCGACGCACCTCGAGCCGGTCCCGGCGCGGTTGACGGCCGCGCCCGACCAGCACCGTCAAGGCAAGCGCGCCGAAGACCACGGCTAGCAGGATGGTGAGCGTTTTGGCCAGAAACAGTCCGTATTCGGCAATCAAAGGCATAATGTCCGGTTCCTTGTGATTCTTCAGCTGAAAACTTGGCGCAAGGACTAGCGGTTGTGCAAGCGATTTACTATCAAGGCGTGCCTGTCATGAGCTTCAAGCAGCTCGACGAGATGAACGGCGTTCCCAAAGGCACGAGCTTTCGAGCCTTCAAAAGGGTGCGCGAAGTGCTGGTCGAGGGGCGCGATTATTTCTATCTCCCGGCTGCGAGTGAGATCGCTTTCATCGAGGACCTGCGCCAAGCCGGAGCGATCTACCCGTCCACCGAGAATCTCGTTCTGATCGCCGAATCGGGCTACGTCCAGATGAGAGGCGAATAGCATCCGCAACTACGCGTTAGCTTCCGGTGTCATCTTTGCCTGCCCAAGCCACTGAGAGAAAAGGAGCATTTTGAGAAAAGGGCTCTAAACTTAGAGCGAACCGCTATTTCTCGCGCAAAAGCACGGTTGCTATAGTGGTTATGCTTCGCGAACGGATAACTCAAGGAGGCCCCTCATGTCCCTGCGACTCGGAGACATTGCACCCGATTTCACCCAAGACAGCAGCGAAGGCCGCATTTCTTTCCACGAATGGGCCGGCGACAGCTGGGTAGTGCTGTATTCGCATCCGGCCGACTTCACGCCTGTGTGCACGACCGAACTCGGGCGTACCGCGAAGCTGAAGGAAGAGTTCGACAAGCGCAACGTCAAGGCCATTGCCCTCAGCGTTGATCCGGTCCAGTCCCACCACGAGTGGATCAAGGACATCAACGAGACCCAGAGCACGACGGTCAACTTTCCCATCATTGCCGACCATGACCGCAAGGTGGCGGAGCTCTACGACATGATCCACCCGAACGCCAGCGCCACGGCGACCGTGCGCTCGGTGTTCATTATCGACCCGCAGAAAAAAGTCCGCGCGACGATTACCTACCCGCCGAGCACGGGGCGTAACTTCAACGAGATTCTGCGGGTGATCGACTCCTTGCAGTTGACCGACAACCACAGCGTGGCGACGCCGGAGAACTGGCAGCAGGGCGACGAGTGCGTGATCTTGCCCTCCATTACCGATCCCGA
>JAJUGG010000154.1 GCA_029268285.1 Ectothiorhodospiraceae bacterium
CATGGGGTGGCAGGCTCAACTTCCAGAGCGGCGCGGCGCCTTGGAAAAACGGCAGACGGTGGTCGCGCAGATCTCTCCAGAAGGATGCATCGTCGGGCAATTGCTCTCCGCCGATGGCGTCGGCCGCCGCCGCGACGGTCCGTGCCGGCCCGGATATGCGCACATAAAGGCGGGTTCCGTCGTGCGCGGTCGCGGACACTGGCAGCGCATCGCTCTGCCAGCGATCCAGCAGGCGCGGAATCGCGGCGCGTTCGCACTCCAGCACCTGGGTGCGCTCGACCTCGGGGGCGGGATGGACGCGCAGCGATACTTCGGTGAGTAAGCCCAGCGTGCCCTGCGCGCCGGCCATGAGTCGCGAAACATCAAAGCCCGCCACGTTCTTCATGACCTCGCCGCCGAAGCGCAGCAATTCGCCGCGACCGTTGACGACGCGTACGCCGAGCAGCGAGTCGCGCACGGAGCCGCCGATCAAGCGGCGGGGGCCGGCAAGTCCGGAGGCGACCACACCGCCCAGGGTGGCGTCGCCGTCGAAATGCGGCGGCTCAAAGGCAAGCAGTTGTCCTTCGGCGGCAAGCACGGCTTCGATGTCCCGCAGCAGCGTGCCGGCGCGTGCGGTCAGCACCAGTTCAGTGGGCTCGTAGTTGACGATGCCGCTGTGGCCGCGGGTGTCCAGCAGCTCGCCCTCGACCGGTCGGCCATAGAAGTTTTTACTGCCGCCGCCCTGGATGCGCAGCGGCCGCTCGTTTCCGGCGGCTTGGCGAATTTGTGCAATAAACTCTTCGCTGCGGTCGACCATCGAGTGTCTCTCTAGGCGCTACTTGGTGAGGCGGAAACCTCTCAAGTTTAGAACTTATCCGGCGAATCTGTGCGCGAGGCTAGTTATTGAGCGTGCCCAGCCGCTGCAAGCAGGCCTGAAGCTCGTCTTCGCTCAGGTCTATCAGTTCCAGCACCCGGCCGTAAAGCATCGCTGTCGGCACGGAGCGACCGCCGCGCTCGCGCTGCGTCTGCTGCAGGACATAGAGCACGATGCGCTCGGTGCGTGTCAGGCCGTCGCGAACATCGGGTAATTCGGGTGGCAGCGAGTGGTTCATGTCCGCCTCGAAAAAATTTCTCCTGGCTGTCGAAATCCCGTCGCGCCGAACGACTATCGTTTAACAAGGCACTTACCTGGAGACGCTAATGAAATATCTCTGCTTGGTCTATAGCGACGAGAAACTGCTGCATAGCCTGCCCGACAGTCCGCGCGACCCGGAGTGTCAGGCTTACGCCGACCGAATCAGCGCCGGTGGAGGAATGATTGCGGCCGAGGCGCTGGAGTCGGTACGCACGGCGACGACGCTGCGTGTGCGCAACGGCGAGGTCGCCATTACCGACGGCCCGTTTGCCGAAACCAAGGAGCAATTAGCCGGCTTCTATCTCATCGATGTCGAGGACCTGGACGAGGCGCTGCGCGTCGCAGCCGGCATTCCGGCCGCGCGGGTCGGCAGCGTCGAAGTGCGCCCCGTACGGGAATTGGAAACCGAGTGAACGAGCGAACCAGGAGGACTGATGATGACCGCCATGGATACGGTTTCGACCGCGAATGCACCGAGCACACCAGAAGCGGAGATCCGCGATCTGCTGGACAGCTACGGACGCGCCGTGTTGTCCGGGGATGTGGATGCCATTCTTTCTTACTACACCGACGACATCGTTGCCTACGATGCGATCGGCGACCTGCGCTTCCACGGCCTGCCGGCGTACCGGCAACACTGGGAAATGTGCCTGTCATTCATGAAGGAGGGGCCGACCATTTATGAAATCCACGAGGCGGGCATTTCTGCATCTGAGCGGCTCGCCTTCGTGCATTACCTGGTGCGCTGTGGCGATTGCGATCAAGAAGGCAGGGAGCGCAGCGGCTGGATGCGTGGAACGGCCTGCCTGCGTCGGGAGGAGGCAGGCTGGCGCATCGCCCATGAACATTTCTCGGTACCGTTCGACCCGAGCAGCGAGAAAGTGCGCTTCGACCTGACACCGTAATATCGTCCGATTGCTCTAGGGTGCGCGCCCGCGCGCTGAAGCCGTGAAAAGCACGGTGCGCGGGCGCGTGCCCTGTCTGTGTTCACCCACGGCCGATTCATGCTTCGGGATTGTCGTGTCGAGGTACGGGGCCTACAACTATCCATGCCGTCACTTTTCAGGGGGGAAATATGGCAGGCAGCACGCCCGGCGAAGTACGCGCGACGCTGGAGGCGCTCTACCGCAACGAAGCGCGGCGGATTTTCGCCACGCTAGTGCGGCTATTGCGGGATTTCGACTTGGCCGAGGAGGCGCTGCAGGAAGCGTTTCGCGCGGCCGTGGAGCAGTGGCCTCGGCAGGGCATACCGGATAAGCCACGGGCCTGGTTGGTATCGGCAGGGCGCTTCAAGGCCATCGACAGGGTGCGGCGCGACCAGCGCCGAAAGCAATTGCAAGCGGAGGACGTGGCACCTGTTGCCGTAGCGCAGCCCGACGAGGCCTTGGATGACGTTATCGAAGACGATCAGCTTCGTCTCATCTTCACCTGCTGCCACCCGGCGCTGACCACGGAGGCGAGGGTGGCGTTAACGCTGCGCGAGGTATGCGGCCTGACCACCGAGGAAATCGCCCGCGCCTTCCTTACCCCCACAGCAACCTTGGCGCAGCGCATCGTTCGCGCCAAGGCAAAGATTCGCAAGGCGGGTATTCCGTATCGCGTGCCGTCGGCAGAGGAGTTGCCCGAGCGTCTCGATGCGGTGCTGCAGGTCATCTACTTGGTTTATAACGAAGGCTATGCGGCGAGCGCCGGCGCCAGTCTGTTGCGTTGGGAGCTGGCTGGCGAAGCGATTCGGCTCGGCCGCTTGCTGGTGGAGTTGCTGCCGCAAGCAGAGGCGCTGGGCTTGCTGGCGCTGATGTTGCTGCACGAGTCCCGCCGTGCCGCTCGGACCGACCGCAACGGCGACCTGGTGCTCCTGGAAGATCAGGACCGAAGCCTGTGGGATCGGGAGCAGATCGTCGAGGGTCTTGTTCTGGTGGAGCGGGCGCTGCGTTCGAGTTGGTTCGGGCCCTATACGCTGCAAGCGGCCATTGCCGCGGTACATGCCGAAGCGTCGGATGCGGCGGAAACTGACTGGGAGCAGATCGTAGGGCTTTACGACGTGCTGCAGCGCATTTCGCCCTCGCCGGTGGTCGAGCTGAACCGCGCCGTGGCCATCGCTATGCGTGACGGCCCGGCGGCCGGCCTGGCACGGGTGGAGGCGATCCTGGCGCGGGGCGAGCTCGAACACTATCACCTCGCCCATGCCGCGCGTGCCGATCTCTATCGACGGCTGGGGCGCGGCAACGAAGCGCGAGCGGCTTATGAGCAGGCGCTGGCGCTGACGCGGCAAGACGCGGAGCGTAGGTTTTTGGAACGGCGCTTGGCTGAGCTGTCGGCGTGAGCTCGGTGCAGCTAAGAGTCTACATCCAGCTTAGCCGTAGACTGGGATTGCACCGCGGAGAGAATATCGTCTGCGGGAGCGGCGACGTCTCGCCATCGTCTGTGCGACGACTTCTCGTAGGTCCGACTTCAGTCGGGCATCTTCGGCAGGGCGTCCGACTGAAGTCGGACCTACGGTTGCAATGCTGCCTCCGTAGACGCACAGCTTGAAAGAACACCTGTTGGAGCGGCGACCCCGCCGCTTCCACAGGTAGAGCCTCTTGCCAGCACAGGCTTTTTCTTTCTCTGTGGTTCAATCAGCCTTTAATCGCCCGCGCCATTTACCACCACGTCTCCAGTTGCAATCCCACCGTAGTCCCATACCGTCGGGAGCCGTAGACGCCTGAGGCGGAGAGGGTGTCGCCGTCAGTGGCGGCTTCTTGGGCGGCTCGGTTCCAGCGGCCGTGGGTGACGAACAGGCGCAGTTCCGGCCGGTCGTTGAAGCCCGGGCCGGTGGCGAGTATACCCGCTATGGTGAGCTTGTTCAGGATGCGGATATCGCCCTCGTCGGGGTGTACGCGATCGTGGCCGAATTCGACCGCGAGCTTCCAACGGTCGGTGAAGGCATAGACCGGACGCGCGCCCAAGGAGTACCAGCGCTGGTCGTTATCGGGAGACTGGTCGTCCTGCACGGCCGCCATGAGCTGGCCGCCGAAGCGCGCATGGGTCTGCCAAGTCAGAATCTCCAGAACGCGCCACCGGCGGGTGTCGTCGTCCGCTTCCAGTGGGCCGGTCTGGCCTAGGCCTATGCCGGGCCCTTCGCCGTACTGCAGCGCGAGCACATTGCCGCCGCCCAGTAGTTCGTTCTGCTTGTGCTGCAGGGTCACTGACCAGCCGCTATGGGCATCGTCCAGCCGGCTAGGGCGGTCGATATAGCTCAAGCCTAGCTCGAACTGTCCGCCCGCGTTGGCCGGAATATTACCCAGCTGTAGGTCATGACGGCTCGCTTTATCGGGCTGGTCGATGCTGTCCTCGCGGAAGAAGCCGTAGCTCAGAGTGAGATCCTTCCAGCCCAGGCCGATGTTCTCGAAACCCGTACCCAGCCCCGAGGGGTTCCAGTAATAGAAATCGGTGATGTGAACGTCGTTGCGCCGGTAGAAGCGCCGACCGGCCCAGAACGAGCCGCCGTTGAGCAGCGGCACCTCTTCGACGTCGAGATATATCTGCGGCAGCCGGGTGGAGCCGTGATCGCCGTCGAAGGTGGGTGTGTGGCCGTATTCGTTGAAGAAAGTGGCCATGCCGAACAGGCGTAGCGAGGTGCCGTCTTCCAGGCGGTAGAACTCGTGCCCGAGCGCGAGTTCGGCGTAGATCTCGCACTCGTTGCCGAGGCGGTACTTGGCGGGCGCACCGGGCAACTGGAAACAGGCCTGCTCATGGCCTTCGGTATCGGTGCCTATGCCGCCTCGGAAATAGCCTTCCGGCTCCCAGGCCCAAGCCGTGGGCGCGGCCGCCCACAGCACCGCCAGTGCAAGCAGCGCCGCGATGCGTAGGTTCATTCCTCGTCCCGTAACGATGCGACCGTTTCCGCCGTTACCGGTTCGGCTGTTGGGTTGCCGAATTGCTCGATGACGTAGTTACTAAGAGCGGCCACTTCCTCGTTATCGAGCATGCCGGCAAAGCCCGGCATGAACACCTCGACTTCGTTGGTCTGGCGGTGCACGCCGTGCATGATCGTTCGGACGAGGTTGGCGGTCTGGCGAGAGCCGACGTCGCTGTTCTCGAATAGCCGGGGGTAGGTGCCGGCGCGGCCGTCGCCGACGCCGCCGCCGGTCCAGTCGTGGCAGCTGGCGCAGTTGGCGACGTAGAGCCGCGCGCCCAGCGGCTTGTCTTCGGCCGGAGCGCCGCGCAGGGCGACTACGTCCTGCGCCGGCTCGCCCCAGGCGCTGCGCGGGCGTTCACTGGTATCGACCGGAGGAATGCTGGCGAGGTACTCGGCCATGGCGGCCAGGTCGGCATCGGTCAGAAAACGGGTGCTGTACTGAATAACGTCGACCATGGGCCCTTGCGCTGTGGCGCGCCCCGGCGCGATACCGCTTCTGAGGTACTGCACCAACTCCTCGGCGCTCCAGTCGCCGATGCCGCCGTGGGTCGAGGGCGTTATGTTGAAGGCACGCCATCCTTCGATATCGGCGCCGGCGAATTTATCGCCCGTGGTCGCGGCCAGCAGATTGCGCGAGGTATGGCAGTCGCCGCAGTGGCCCAGGGCTTCGACCAGGAAGGCGCCGCGATTCCAAGACTCGCTTTGCTGGGGGTCGGGCTGGAAGCGTTCTTCGTCCAGATAGAGCAAATTCCACACCTTCACTGCAAAGCGCATGTTGAAGGGGAATCTCAACTGGTTATCCGGCACCTCGCTGCGCACCGGCTCCAGGCTGAAGAGGTAAGCCTTGATGGCGAGGGTGTCCTCGACGCTGAGCTTGGTATAGGACGGATAGGGGAAAGCGGGATAGAGGCGCTTGCCCTCCTTGCCCACGCCTTTATGCATGGCACGCACGAAGTCTGCGTCGCTCCAGTCGCCGATGCCGGTCTCCGGGTCGGGGGTGATATTGGGTGAATACAGCGTGCCGAATGGAGTATCGAAGGGGGTGCCGCCGGCGTAGGGCTCACCGCCTTCGGTGATGTGGCAGCCGATACAGTCACCGGCCCGGGCCAGGTACTCGCCGCGGGCGATGAATTCTGGATCGTCGGCGCGCCCTGCGTGCTCGGCAATGGCTTCCTCGGGCGCATAGCGGGTATCGAGCCAGTGCAGGAGGTAAATCCCCGCCAGTACCAGCAGCCCGATGAGAAACAGCGCGACCAAAACGCTGACGACGGCGCCGCCCTGAGCGCGCGTGGTGGGGGCGAGAGTGTGCGGTACCGGCATGCTCATCCCTCCTCGCGCAGGTGGTCGGCCAGCCGATGCGCTAGCGCGGCGATCGTCAGTGTGCAATTCACCGCGGCGGCCGTCGGCATTACCGAGCTGCTGGCGATATAGAGATTGGGGTGATCGTGGCAACGGCAGTCCGCGTCGACCACGGAATCGCTGGGATCGTCACCCATGATGGTAGTGCCCATGATGTGGTTGTTGGGTGCGAACTCGTCATGGAAGCGTACCTCGGTGCCGCCGAAGAGGCGCGCGATCTCAGCGTAGGTCTCGCGGGTATGCTCGGCGCTGCGCCGCACATAGTCGTCGACGTCGTAGGTGACCTCTGGGTAGGGGATGCCGAGCACGTCGCGCTTCTCGCTGCTGGGTCGCACCCGGTTCTCGGGGTGCGGCAGGATCTCGTGGAAGCTGTTGATGCTCAATGTGCGCGCCGAGCGCAGGCGGATTTGCTTGTCTAGTTCCGGGCCGATGACGCCGCGCTCGGTGATCAGCTCTTCGGTGACGGTGCGCGTCATGGCGCCGTTGGATAGGTGCAGTTTCTTGGCCGCGAACTCGGTGCGGAAATCGCCGTCGCGGAAGTTCACCACCGAGGTCATTTCGATCGGGCCGCGTCCCGGCCAGAGATCTTCGTTGGCGAGAAAGGTTACGCCGGTGCCGGGATGGTCCATGAGGTTGCGGCCAACTTGATCGGAGCTGTTGCCTATGCCTTGCGGGTAGCGCTCGTCGGCCGACATCAGCATGAGCTTGGGAATCTCGATGCCGTTGGCGGCGAGCACGAACTGCTTGCCGGTCACGCGGGTGCTGTTGCCGTCGGGGTCCATGTAATGCACGGCCTGGATACGGCCGGCCTCGTCGGCCTCGATGCGATAGACCACGGCGTCGGCGAGCAGCTCGGCGCCCGCGCGCATGGCTTTGACCGCATGCATTTCGCCCGAGTACTGGGCGGCAATGGGGCAGATCGGCATGCAGTTGTTGTTGCCGCAGCAGGTGGGGCGGCCGTCGTA
>JAJUGG010000155.1 GCA_029268285.1 Ectothiorhodospiraceae bacterium
AACGCGATCCTGATCGTTGAGTTCGCCAAGGACCTGTACCAGAACCAGGGTCGCACGCTGATCGAGGCGGCAGCAGAGGCAGCTCGTCTGCGCCTGCGGCCGATCATCATGACCTCGCTGGCGTTCACTTTTGGCGTGCTGCCATTGGCTGTAGCCAGCGGCGCCAGCAGCGGCAGCCAGCACTCGATCGGTACCGGCGTGGTTGGCGGCACGCTTGCCGCAACCTTCCTGGCAATCTACTTCGTGCCGCTCTTCTACGTGGTAGTCGCAGGGCTGTTCAAGAAGGAGGACGAGGCGCTGAGCACGGAAGAAGGAGCAAAGGCATGAAAAGACTCAACGCTCTGACGCTGGCGATGGCCAGCGGCTTGGCGCTCAGCGCCTGCAGCAGCATTCCGACCTACGAGCGCCCCGATGCGCCGGTCCCTGCGGACTGGCCGGCCGGGGCCGGCTACGAAGGACAGGAATCCACGGAGATAGCGGCTACGCCGGAATGGCGGACCTTCTTCCGCGACCCGGCGCTGCGCGAACTCATCGACATTGCGCTCGAGAATAACCGCGATCTTCGGATCGCGGCGCTCAACGTCGAAGCCTTCCGCGCCCAGTACCGCATCACCCGCGCCGATCGCTTTCCCGGCGTGGGGGTAGAAGGCAGCGGTAGTCGCCAGCGTGTTCCCGATGCGCTCTCCCCTACCGGCGATTCCTACGTCAACAGTCAGTACGGCTTGACCGTCGGTGTAAGCGCCTATGAATTGGACTTCTTCGGCCGCGTCCGCGCCCTCAGCGACTCCGCGCTACAGCGCTATCTTGCTACCGAAGAAGCTCAGCGCAGTGCGCGTATCGGCCTGATCGGAGAGGTCGCGCTCGCCTATCTCGCTTGGCGCACCGACGAGCAGCAGCTCGCGCTGGCCGAGGACACGCTGCAGAGCCACCGGGAAAGCCTGGATCTGATCGAAGCTAGCTTTGAAGCCGGGGTTGCCTCGGCGCTGGACGTTCGCCAGGCCCGCACGCTGGTTCATCAGGCCGAGACTCAGGTCGCGCGCTTTACCCGCTTGGTGGCAGAGGACCGTAACGGCCTCCAGCTCCTGCTCGGCACCGGAATTCCTGCCGACCTGCCGGAGCCGCTGCCGCTCGGTGAAGCCCTGCTCGCCGAGCTGCCGATCGGCATGCCCTCCGACCTGCTCGTGCAGCGGCCGGACATCCGCGCCGCCGAGCGCCAGTTGCTCGCAGCTAACGCCAACATCGGCGCCGCGCGCGCCGCCTTCTTCCCGAGCATACGGCTGACGGCTGCCGCCGGCACCATGAGCGACGAGCTGTCGGGCCTGTTCGAAAGCGGCTCAGGGGCCTGGAGCTTCATGCCGCAGATTCATCTGCCGATATTCACGGCGGGAAGATTGCGCGCGAATCTCGACTACGCGGAAGTCAGCAAGGACATCCGCATCGTCGAGTACGAGCAGAGCATACAGAACGCATTTCGAGAAGTTGCCGACGGACTGGCGGCGCGTGGCACCTACAGCAGGCAATTGCAGGCGCAGCGGGAGCTGGTCGCCACGACACGTGAGTACTACGAACTGGCGCAGCAGCGTTATGACGAAGGCGTTGCCAGCTACCTGACTGTGCTCGACGCCCGACGCAACCTGTTCGCCACACAACAGCAGTTGCTCAACGACAGGCTGGCTCAGCTCAGTAGCGAAGTGCGACTCTACAAGGCGCTGGGAGGTGGATGGGCAACGGAGGCGGCGTCGAATAGCTAGCGCTTTTGCGTGATCCGCCCCCCCTCTTCCCCCCTCAGCGGATCACGCGTTTTTTATTCTTGCTGCCCGGCACGCGCCGGGCATTTCTTTATTCGTTTTTCGCTAGCTCTTGCTTGCCGATTCTGTGCTCAATCTTGGCTTTGCACTCCAAGAGCGGCTGCTTGAAAACATTAATGGGCTTATGTGCTCTTGACATCGGCACAATGGCCGCTATCGAAAAACTACCGAGGTAGGTATTGACGGCTGTGGCGAACGCGGCGATACCCTCTTCATACTCTTCGTAGTCGACCGCGATTCCTGAGCTCCTGATCTCGCTCAACTCCGCCAGCAAGGCCTCTGTATCGAGCTTCTTTTTATCAGTGCTCGACGACGCTGAGGAGAGCACCTGCTCGAGCTGATCGGCAGGCACTTCCGCCAACAAAGCTTTACCCGTAGCCGTCAAATAAGCCGGCACACGAATAACCCCTACCGGGAATACGATTCGCAATTCCCGCTCGGCGACAACGCGGTCGATGACGACGGTCTGGTCGCCCTCCATTCCGCACAGCACCACCGATTCCTGAAGGGTATGCGATAACTCCTCCAGCACCGGCCTGACCACTGAAATGATATCGATCTGCGACTGGTAGATCAGGCGGCCTAACTCTGGACCCAAACGGAATCCCCCGCTCGGCCCCACCGACTCCACCAAACCCTCCGTTTCCAAAGCGCAGACGATGCGCTGTACCGTTGAACGCGGTAGTCCGACAACTTGTGCAATCGCACCCAGGCTCAGACCATGAGGGTTTCCGCCCAGCGCACGCATGATCGCCGCCGCGCGCGCTATTACCTGAATTCCACCAGACCGAGGTTCCGTTGAGACTTTACGGTCCTGGCTCGGCACCGGATAACCTCCTGGCCCGCAATTTCGCAGACCCTAATAAACCAATTGTCGCTTTCTCAGGGCGACAGCCTCTTATGAACTCGCACACGAGCTGGCTCAATAGGTGAATTGTACCGCATTCTGGCGAAAAAACCGCTAACCGATACAGGGACTTGCCAGCAAAGAATGGATAGGAAAGCCCGGGCGCATTCAGGGGCCATTGGAAAGAGCAGCAGCTAGTTGCAGTGCGATGGCTTTCGATCTTGCTACTAGCGATATCCATGCTAGGAGCGGCGACCCCGCCGCGAATCGATAAAACCACCGTGACCTGAAACCATCGAAGCATTACGCCTGCAGCTATTGGGCGCGTTTCCTTGTAGGGTACATTCGCGGCGCCAGGCGCATGGCAACGTTCGCGTACAGCCGGACCAGAAGACGTGATCGGCGCGATGCTGCAAAGAGGCAGTCACGGCAGTAGGGTGCGTTACGCACCAGCGGCGGTAGGCTCGGCCGAAACGCTGCGTAATACGCACGCTACGCCGAGACCGCCTGTAACCCTGGATAACCTCCCGAGAGCCCACCGCTGCAACGCTCTTTGAGCGTTGCCGTTCTCCGTGTCTCCGGACCTCCGCGGCTCGAACCCAGGCGTAGAAAGAACTTGAACGTGTCGCGCGCTCAAGCGCCGGCAGCATCGAGGATGCTGCCGATCGCTTTGGCGAGTTCCATGCGCTTGGCGGTGGCGGCACCGGTCAAGGCGAAACCGTGCAGGCGGCCTTCGGCGTCGCGGTAAAGCGCTTCCAAATCCGTGCCCTCTCCCGTTACACGCCACCAGCCTTCGCTGTGCGGCACCTCGGCCGGCAATACCACCGTAGGGCATGCAGGGGTTTTGACGACGATGGGCATGGGCGGAAAGCTGACTGCCGTGTCGGTGCCGGCCAGTGTTTTCGCGAGCGCGCGCGCCGAGTGCGTAATGGGCAGGACGAAAGGCCGCACCCTGCCGTCGATTTCGGCGCAATCTCCGAGTGCGAAGATATTCGGATCGCTCGTGCGCAGATGCTCATCGACGCGAATCCCGATACCGACCTCCAGCCCGGCCTCCTCGGCCAAACGAGCACGGGGACGTTGACCAATCGCGCACAGCACGGCATCCGCCCGCAACTCGGTGCCGTCCGCCAAGCGTACCTGTTTACCGTCGGCGTCAACCGACTCAATGCGAGCATCGAAATGCCAACGCACGCTAAGCCCCGACAAGCCCGCCTTGATCGCCTCACCGACTTCGCGCGGGGCTAAGCGCGCCAGAGGCCAAGACTCCTGATCGACCACCGTTACCTGATAACCGGCCGCAGCCAGATCATTGGCGAACTCGCAACCGATAAGGCCGGCGCCGATGACCACCACCTCGCAGCCGCTCACCAAGCCCGCCCGGAAGCGCTCGTAGTCGTCCAGGCTATTAACCGTGGGAATTTTCTCACCGCCGCTTACGGGCAGCAGCAATGCGTCGGCGCCGACCGCCAGCACCAGTCGGTGATACGAAAGCTCGCGGTCTTCCAGCTGCAGCCGCCGCGAACCCGCATCAAGCGCGTTCACGCGCGTATTAGCGAGAATGGTGGCAGCAAGCTGCTCCTCCATCGCTTCGCGCGGGTTCATCACCAGTTCGGGCGGCGTTTTGCCAGCCGCAAACGCCTTGGATAAGTTGGGCTTGTAATAATTGGCGCCGTTGTCTTCGGTAATGAGGGTAAGCGGGCGCTCGCTATCGAGCTTGCGAAACTCACGCGCCAGGGTGTAACCGGCCTGACCGGTGCCAATGATGACGATCGGCTCCAAACTTCGTCTCCTCGAATCTGCTGACGGCACGGCGATGCGCGCCCTCAGAACGGGCGCGCTCTAATAAGTGATCAGCCTACTACATAGAAGCACGGGAAGCGTGGTCGATTCTTCCCGGGGCCGATCAGGATGCAGCGCTGTAGGCGCGCTCTGCCTCGGCCTGCAGCTCGTCAATCTGTGCCAAGAAGTGACGGTTATCATGCTGCCACGGGTGGAATCCGGGCTTGAAGTAGTCCAGCCAGGGCTTGAAGCAACGCAGAAAAACCCCCGGCCGCCGCAGGAACAGAAAGCGCAGGATCTTGCCGTAACCGCGAAGGTGGCCTTCCTTCTTGGCGCTCGGGTCGGCGTTGATCATCCGGATGTGGAACCAGAACACCAAGCCCCAGAACATCAGCGTGGACGTAACCAGGCCGGAGGTGCGCATCAGGTAAGCTTTCAGCCCGCGGCCGACGAACTTGTCGTAGACATCGTAGGCCACCGCCTTATGCTCGGTCTCCTCTAGCGCATGCCAGCGCCACATGCGCGCGAAATCCTCCTGCGCGCCTTCGAGCACGTCCGGGTTGTTCAGCAGCACGTCGGCCAGCATGGCCGTCCAATGCTCGAGCGCAATAGTGGCCGATAGCTGCATGTCCGCAGGCGTGTTATCCCGGAACCAATCCAGCAAGCGCGTCGTGATCCGATCGAGCTCGTGCGCGGGCAGGCCTGCCTCGGCAAGAGTCTCGTTGTACTCGCGATGCTCGCGGCTGTGCATGGCCTCTTGGCCGATAAAGCCGATAACGGCGGCTTTCAGCTCCGGATCCTCAATGTCATCGCGATAACGTCGCACGCTGTCGATGAAGAAGCGCTCGCCGCGCGGAAAGAACAGCGATAGCGTATTGAAGAACTGAGTAATGTGGGCGCCCTCGGGGTGCCAGTTACAGACACGGTCCTTGGGAATGGCAAAGTGCAAATCGCGCCGAATCGGTTGCATGGTGCTATCTCCTCCTCAATACACGCCGGTCAGCCGCTTTTGCCGCTCTTATTCTCTACCGACTGTGCCATTGAACAATGGCATCGTTAGCGACGACTGTCAATCGCTCTACCGAACTGGACTAGGGAAGGCCCTGAGCTTGGTGGACTTAGCTGCGCTCGCGTTCCTCGAGATGCTCGAGAATTTCAGCTAAACGATCTCCGAAGTACTTATTCACAGCACGCTCCATCGCACGATCGACTTCGGCATTGATGGCGAGCTTGGCAAGCGGGCGCAGCCGCCAAATGAGGTCGGCTAGCTCAGGCACGGCTTCTGGGGGCGGCACTTTATCCTCGCCGCCATAACGGTCGATGAGCGGAAGCACCAGACTCACCAGTTGTTCGGTGACCGGTTCTACTTTGGCGCGCACGCTGCGCACCACGGCCAACAGCTCTGACAACGGTATGCCCATGCCAACCAATTCCGCTCCAGTCTGGATCAATCTGGGACTGGGTGCACGGAAACGCCGCCCTTCACGCTGCAGCACGCCGATTTTGACCGCCTCATCCAATAGCCGAAAGGACGCTGGGCCGTACGAGAGTCGGAACAGTTTCAGCAGCTCGCCGATGCTGTAGTAACCCGCCGGCTCGTCGGACCACGGGCTGGTAATGGCCGCCTCCAACCCCAGGAGCTGGCTGAGGTCCTGCCCTTTCTGCCACGCTTCCAGCATTTCGCCGATGTTAGCAAGCGTGTAGCCGCGCTCGAGCAACTGGCCGATAATGCGCAGCCGCGACAAGTGCATCGGCCCGTACACCCCCTTACGCCCACGGCGCTCGGGCGGCGGCAGCAGGCCCTTCTCCTGATAGGCACGCACGTTGCGTACCGTCATGCCCGCTTCGCGGGAGAGTTCGTCGATGGAGTATTCTTTCGTGTTGTCGGACACCGCGCGGCTTCATCCTGAACTGCTGGCTGCGTGGCGACAGGATACCCAAACGCTCGGCCTACCGTCATCCGCCCTGCTCATAGCCGCGGTATCCGCCCGATGGGTGGTTACTGCAGTGATGTGGTGGTCGTTTGCCAATGGACGGCAAGCTGCTCAACCGGCAGTGCCTTGCTGAACAGAAAACCCTGTGCCACCGGACACTCGAGGCGGCTGAGATACCGCCGCTGGCTGTCATGCTCCACGCCTTCGGCCACTACCCGAAGGTGCAGCCCCTGCGCCATCGCGATAATGGCGTCGACGATACAGGCCGCGCCCTTGTCATCGGTAATGCCGTGGATGAAGCGTCGGTCGATCTTCAGCGTCGAGACCGGGAATTTCTGCAGATAGCTCAACGAGGAATAACCGGTGCCGAAATCGTCGATGGCAATGGCAATGCCCGCGCGTTGCAAGCTCAGCAGCCGCTGCACCAGCTCCGGGCCATCATCCATCAACAGAGTCTCGGTAATCTCCAATTCCAGCAACTGCGGCGGGAATTCCTCTGCAGCAAGAATGCCAAGAACGGCATCGACGAAATCATGACGCGCGACCCACAACGGCGACAGATTCACCGACAGTCGGAGCCCCGCTGCGCCGCTCCGGTGCAGACGCCGAATATCGCGGCAGGCCCGGCGCAGGATCATGCGATCGAGGTCCAGAATGAGCTGGCTGTTTTCGGCAATGGGGATAAAACTTTCGGGCGGAATCGCACCCAGCTCGGGATGGTTCCACCGACTCAAGGCCTCCACGCCCAGCATGGCGCCGCTCTTCATGCAGACCTGAGGCTGGTAGTGCACTTCGAACTGCCCGCAGTCCAGGCCGCGGCGCATTTCCCGCTCCAGCATCAGATCCTGGTGAACGCCGAGGGACATCTCCGATGTGAACACGCAATA
>JAJUGG010000156.1 GCA_029268285.1 Ectothiorhodospiraceae bacterium
CAGTGCTGCCAGTATTTTCGAAGCCACCTATTCACTATACAGCCAATGAAAGAAATCCTTATTTGGTACGGGACAATCAGTGGCGTGCTTTTCGCCTTGGGTATCTATTCATGGGTTGGCTACACCTATTACCTCGCGTTACGCGTTCTACACAATGTCGATAAAATCGTTGATCCTGACACCTACGAGGCGAATCAGCGTCGCGGCGACCCGTTACTCTTCCGCTGGCACCGCCTAATCACCTACACCGGAGCCGCAGCGTTCCGCTGGATAAACCGCCGCACGCTGCCTTGGTTCGATATGCGCGAGCTCCCAGCAAAAACACGAATTCAGCTCGCATTGCACTACTACTGGTTGCTAGCGGGCCTATTCTTCATGCTTACCTCATTCGCAGCCTTTAGGCTCGTCGAGTACATCTGGGGCGTGCGATTTTCGTAGCACGGAGCACGGGCATAACAATTACAGCGACGGCAGACTTTCTTCGTTCGCCCCATCGCCTTCGCAATCGCGGCCGGCGACTGCCTCTGAGGACAGTTGACCGTAGCGTGATAGAGGTCAAGCGCGGGTTTGTAGCCAGCGGAGCAGGCTGAGCTGCGACTCGCTCTACAATTGATTGCGCGCTAAGAGCGGGGTAGCTCCGAACTCTCGAAAAACTACACATCACACGGTCAATGAAAGAAGTCATTACCTGGTACATGATGATTAGCGGCGTAGGCTGCTTATTGATCAATTTTTCGTGGATTGGGTACAGCCTCTATCTAGCGCTTCGCGTAGTACACCGTATCGACGAGATCATCGACCCGGTCGCTTACGAGATCAACCTGCTTCGGGGAGACCCGCTTATCTCGCGCTGGTACAGGCTCATCAACTACTCCGGCGCGGCGTCGTTCCGTTGGCTTAATCGTCGCACCCTCCCGTGGTACGACATGTGCGAACTCCCGAATAAGCTGCGCATTCGGCTGACTATCCACTACTGGGGGCTGCTCATTGGTGTCTTTTTATTGATTACCGGCTACCTGGCCATCTTGCTCCTAGAAAACGGGTTTAGGACAGCGGTGCAGTAAGAGGCCCCTAAAGTAATGGTGGGAGTCCGCGAACAGGACGTAATTGGAAATGGTTTTTTAACTGATCGCGGCCGGCGGCCGCTCCTACGGGGGTTAGCCCACGCCTGTAGGAACGGCCGCCGGCCGCGAGGCTTGGAGCGGCGGCTTAGCCGCGCTGCTCGATGGACGGCACCGGCCGCAGATCGGGGCCGACGTAGTCGGCGCTGGGACGGATGATGCGGTTGTTGCTGCGCTGTTCCATGACGTGAGCGGCCCAGCCGGTGACGCGGCTCATGACGAAGATGGGCGTAAACAGCTTGGTCGGGATGCCCATGAAGTGATAGGCGCTGGCGTGGAAGAAGTCGGCGTTGGGGAAGAGCTTCTTCTCGCGCCACATGACTTCCTCGACGCGCTCGGACACCGGGAACAGCACCTTGTCGCCTACCTCGTCGGCGAGCTTCTTGGACCAGCCCTTGATGACCTCGTTGCGCGGGTCGAATTCGCGATAGATCGCATGGCCGAAGCCCATGATCTTTTCCTTGCGCTCGAGCATGCCGAGAATTTCCCGCTCAGCTTCATCGGCGGACTGCCACTGCTCGATCATTTCCATGGCCGCCTCGTTGGCGCCGCCGTGCAGCGGCCCACGCAGAGAGCCGATGGCGCCGGTGACGCAGGAGTGCATATCGGAGAGCGTGGAGGCGCACACCCGCGCAGTGAAGGTCGAGGCGTTGAACTCGTGCTCGGCGTAGAGAATGAGCGATACGTTCATCACCGTGGCGTGCAGCTCGTTGGGCTGCTCGCCGCGCAGGCAGTGCAGGAAGTGCGCGCCGATGGATTCGTCGTCGGTCTCGACGTCGATACGCACGCCGTCATGGCTGAAGCGGTACCAGTAGGTGATGATGGACGGGAACACGGCCAGCAGGCGATCGGCCACATCGCGCTGCTCGGAGAAGTCCTTCTCCGGCTCGAGGTTGCCGAGGAAGGAGCAACCCGTGCGCATCACGTCCATGGGGTGCGCGTCCTTGGGAATGCGCTCGAGCACTTCCTTGAGCGGCTGCGGCAGGCCGCGCAGGCTCTTGAGGCGCGCGCGGTAAGCATCGAGCTGGGCCTGGGTCGGCAGCTCGCCGTAGAGCAGCAGATAGGCCACTTCCTCGAAGCTTACCTTCTCGGCCAGCTCCTTCATGTCGTAGCCGCGATAGGTCAGGCCGGTGCCTTCCTTGCCGACGGTGCACAGCGCCGTCTCGCCGGCGCTCTGGCCGCGCAGGCCGGCGCCACCTAGTTTCTTCTCTGCCATTGTTCTGCTCCTCTACTTCGATTCTTTGGCGAACAATTCGTCGAGCTTCTGTTCGTACGAGTGGTAATCAAGATGCGCGTAAAGCTCCTCGCGCGTCTGCATGATCGGCACGACGTTCTGCTGGTGGCCTTCTTCCAGCACCGTCTTATAGAAGGTTTCCGCGCCTTTATTCATGGCGCGATAGGCGCCGCAGCACAGCAGATGAATATCAACGCCCACTT
Source organism: Ectothiorhodospiraceae bacterium (assembly GCA_029268285.1). GTDB lineage: Bacteria > Pseudomonadota > Gammaproteobacteria > Nitrococcales > AK92 > JAJUGG01. Next base: position 2,559 of record JAJUGG010000156.1, read on the forward strand.
CAGCGAGCTCCTGTGAGCTGAACAGCGGCGTTTTGCCGAACTCGGTGATGTTGGCGAGGATCGGCACCTTGACCGCGTCCTTGAACTGCTTGTACTGCTCCAGCGTATGAATGGCCTCGGGGAAGATCATGTCGGCGCCGGCCTCGATACAGGCAAGCGCGCGGTCGATGGCCGCCTCCATGCCCTCGACGGCGAGGGCATCGGTGCGCGCCATGATCACGAATTGATCGTCGGTGCGGGCATCGACGGCCGCCTTGATGCGGTCGACCATCTCCTCCTGGGAGACGATCTCCTTGCCCGGCCGGTGGCCGCAGCGTTTCTGCGCGACCTGATCCTCGATGTGCATGGCGGCGGCGCCGAACTTGATGAAGGACTTCACGGTGCGGGCGATGTTGAAGGCACCACCCCAACCGGTATCGGCGTCCACCAGCAAGGGCAGGTCGCAGGCATCGGTAATACGCCGGATGTCGATCAGCACATCGTCCATCGTGCTGACGCCGAGATCCGGCATGCCCAGCGAGTTGGCGGCAACGCCACCGCCGGAGAGATAAATCGCCTTATGGCCGACGTTCTTCGCCATGCGCGCGGCATAGGCGTTGATGGTGCCGACCACTTGCAGCGGCTTGTTGTCGGCGACTGCGGCGCGAAAACGCGCACCGGCCGAAGATGGATTCGTCATGTCTTCCTCCCGGGATAGACTTGGTCAGGCAATCTTGACCACATAGCGACCGGCGGTCTTGCGTGCAATCAATGCCTCGGCAGTATCTCGCACCTCGGCCAAGCCGATCTCGCCTTGGATAATGCGATCCAGATGCCGCGGCTTGAGCTCGTCGGCTAGACGCTGCCAGACCCGCTCGCGCAGCGCGCGCGGTACTTCCACCGAATTCACGCCGAGCAGGCTCGCGCCTCGCAGGATGAAGGGCATGACGGTGGTGTGCAGCTCGTGGCTGGCCGCCAGGCCGATGGAGGCGATGCCGCAGTTGGGTTTGATGGTGCGGGTGAGCCAGGTCAGCAGTTCGCCGCCGACATTATCCACCGCGGCCCCCCAACGCGCCTTTTCCAGCGGCCGCTTGCCCAGATCGAGCTCGTCGGTAAAGAGCACCTCGTCTGCGCCCAGCTCACGCAGATAGGCTTCCTGATCGCGCTTGCCGCTCACGGCAGCAACGCTATAACCCGCCTTAGCCAGCATGTCGACGGCCAGACTGCCGACGCCGCCGGTGGCTCCTGTGACCGCGACCGGCCCCAGCGCAGGGTTAGCACCGTTGTGCTCCAGGCGCTCCAGCGCCAGCCCTGCGGTAAAGCCGGCCGTGCCGAGACACATGGCCTCGCGCAGCGTCAGCCCCGCGGGCAAAGGAATGACCCAATCGCCCGGGACGCGCACGATTTCGCTAAAGCCGCCGTCGTGGTTCTCACCCAGCCCGCAGCCGGTCACCACGACCTCGGCGCCTTCCTGGTAACGCGGATCGTCCGAGCGAACTACGGTACCGGCGACATCGATGCCGGCGATCAGCGGCATGCTACGCAGAATTTTGCCCTTGCCGGTCACGGCAAGCGCGTCCTTGTAATTGAGGCTGGAGTAGGCGGCTCTGATGACCACGTTGCCGTCGCCCAACTGATCGAGCGTTATCGGCTCGAGCCGCGCGTCGATGCCTCCTTCGTCGTACACCCTCAAGGCAGTGAAACGATCCATGGTTGCAGCGCCTCCTTTAGGAAAGGCAGTCAGTTTACCCGATGCCGAAGGGCGTTCCCAAATTTTTTATAATTCATATAGTTACAGAAAATATTTGTTTCTTTTCAGGGAGATACAGGAGCACGAATAACGTAATTCATTGCTCAAACCTATCTTGGCTAAAGCGGATAATTGCTTTTTATAGGGACTAATAAGATCTAAAGGTAGGCTTTTTAGGCTGTAAACGTCGCTAAGGGCGCGGACGCCGGCAATCGCGTCCGGTAGAGGCGGTCTGCTGCCAAGGCAAGTCCGCAGCGAACCCCTGCAACCGCGCCCGCATTGCGGGGGTCACGAAAATCTCGCCACCACGGTCGAGCAGCAACGCGCAGCCAATGCCCATCCTGCGCGCCGTGGTCACGAAGTCCCGTGCACCGGCCACAGTCAGCGCGGTCGCTGCCATATCCGCCAGCACCGGGTCGTCGCTCAGTACGGAAACGGCGGTCGTTCTGCGCTGCGGCGCCGCTTCGCGCGGGTCGACGATGTGGCCGGCGCGGCCTTCGTCGGTCAGCCGGTAGCGAATGTAGTCGCCGGACGAGGACAAAGCCTCGCCGTGATGCAGGAACACATGTCCGAGCAGCCCGCCGGCGGGGTTACGCAATCCCACCTGCCACGGCCTCCCGCCGGCATCGCCGCGTGCATGGGCGTCGCCGCCGATGACGACAAGCGCGTTGTCGATCCCGCGCGCGGCAAGCAACTCGGCCACTTGCTGGGCGGCGTAACCTTCGGCGAGGCCGTTCAGATCCAAGGCGAGTTCGGTGTTGCGGGAGCGGACGGTGCCATCAGGAGCAAGTTCGATATCCTCCATGGTGGCCTTGTGTGCCTGCAGGTTCCTCAGCTCAGCAGGGTCCGGTGCCCCGGCTTGCACCGGATATTCGCTGGTGTGAAAGCCCCAAGCGTCGATCAGCTTGCCCATGGCGGCGTTGAAGATGCCGCCGCTCAGGCGATAGCCGTCCTGAGCGTGCCGGATCATCGCGCGCAGGTCGGCGCTCGCGACGGCAGGGCGACCTGCGGCCAACGCCGCGTTGAGCTGCCCGAGTGCGCTGTCCGACTCCCAGGCATGCCAGTCGCGATGGCTTTGCTCCAGCAGCGCACCGATTTCTGTCAGCGCAGCCTTGGCTCGGGCGTCGTCATGGCTACGCAACTGCACCTGCGCTGTGCTGCCGAAGACGCGATACTCTGCCGAATACTCAGCCGACGCCGGCGTCCAAAGCCGCAGCGCGAGCACCACTGCTGTAAGAATCAGAACCGCGGCGAGCAGGCGAATCAGCGCCAAGGCCTGTGCCCGCATAAGTTAAGAATGCTTTCCCTGGTGGCCGGCGCCGTCGCGCAGGGCGCGCAACACGTCCAGGCTGACCTCGTCATAGGCCAAGGGTCTTCCGCCGCGCTCGGCGCCGAACGCCTCGGCATCAGCCCGCCGGTGGAATGAGGCGAGGGTGCGCCCCATAGCCCCGTGCTGCTGACCGCCGGCCACGAACCAGGCCTCGCGCGCCGGCACGAAGCGCTCGTCAGCCGGCGCGTCCCAGGCCGCGCCGGCCATATCGTGTACGTAAACGGCTGCAATGCGGCCTCGATGCTCCGGCTGCAGGGCGAACGCGAACATGTCGACGGTGGAGCAGAACTTCACGGGCCGCGCCTGCCCGGTCAGGAACAATTGTCCCTTCGGCCCCGGCTGCGCGCGGATCGTCATGCCGCAGACGGCGCATTCGTCATCCGGCCCGATTGGCACGGGTGCGATATTCAGCTGCTGTGCTTGGCCGCCGCGATCACAGGCGGCCAGCGGTAGCAGCAAGGACAGTACGAGCAGGTCTCTACGTCTCATTGGTGTCTCCCAAGGAAGCGCCGCGGCCGGAGCTAGGCAGGACCGGCGCCTTGCTAAATTTGCCGGCGGCGGAACCGCCAGACGGCCAACGACAGCGGAACGATGGTCCATAACGCCAGGGCGCCACACAGTGCGGCAGGGTTGGCGAAAGCGCTATCGGCGACCGACAACAAACCCGAGTAGGCTTGGGCGGCTTCGAAGCCGGCCAGGTTAACCAAACGGAAGCAGTCGGTGGGGTTGAACAGCAGCAGATAGGGCAGCCAGCCGGCGCCGGCCTTGCCGTCGGCACCGACTAACAGCGCCAGCAGGGCGAGGTCGAACACCAGCACGAACAGAAACCAAACTAGCAGCGCCAGACCCGCGGCGCGCGCTTTCTCCACCACCAAGACGCTGATCAGATACGCCAGCGCGATAAAGGCCCAGCCCAGCAGCACTGCACTGAGAATGAAAACGGCGAACGCCCGCAGCAGCTCGCCCGGCGCGATATCTTCGGCGCCGAGGCCGATGACAGCGCCCGCAACGCCGAAACCGATGACGGTCGCCACCGCGAGAATCAGGCCGTGGCCGAGGAATTTGCCGAGCAGCAGGGCGCTGCGCGGCATCGGATAGGTCAGCAACAAGAGCAGCGTACCTTGCTCCTGCTCGCCCACCACCGCGTCATAAGCAAGCAACAAGGCAATCAACGGGATCAGGAAGACGGCAAGGCTGGACAGGCTCACGACCGTGGTCGACAGCGAGGTAAACCCTACGCTACCGCTCGCCGCCGCGCCAAAGTAAGCAATGCCGACCGCGAGCAGCCCCAGCATGAGACTGATGGCCAGCACCCAACGGTTACGCAAGCCGTCGCGAAACTCTTTATGGGCAACGGTGAGAACAGCGTTCATGCAGCCGCCTCGCGGGTGTATTGGGAGAAATGGGTGTAAAGGCTTTCTAAGGTCGGCGGCTGCAACTCGAGGTCTCTGACCTCGGCGCTGCCGGCCAAATGACGCATCACCGCCATTTTCGCGTGCTGCGGTACGCGCAACGTCAGGGTGTCGCCATCCAGGCTACCGGCGGCGCCAAACTGCTCTAAAGCGGCGAGCGGCACAGTAGCGTTCGGCCAAGCACCTTGCGCGCGTATGGTCAACGGCAGGCCCGCCTGCTCGCGCAG
>JAJUGG010000157.1 GCA_029268285.1 Ectothiorhodospiraceae bacterium
ACCGGCTCGTACATGCCTTTGGAGTTCACGTCCAGCGAGGCCGAGGGCAGCATGCCGATGGAGCCGGTGAGCATTGCAGCACAATCGGACAGCACATCGCCGAACAGGTTCCCCGTCACCACCACGTCGAACTGCTTGGGCGCGCGCACCAGCTGCATTGCCGCATTATCGACATACATATGGGTAAGCTCGACGTCGGGATACTCCTTGGCGAGCCGCTCCATGACCTCGCGCCACAGCTCTGAGACTTCCAGCACATTGGCCTTATCGACCGAGCATAGCCGCTTTTGGCGCTTTCGCGCAGTTTCGAAGCCGAGTCGGCCGATGCGCTCGATCTCGCTCTCGCTATAAACCATGGTGTTGTAGCCGCGGCGCTCGCCGTCGACCTCTTCGATACCGCGCGGCTGACCGAAGTAAATACCGCCGGTGAGTTCGCGCACGATGAGGATGTCGAGCCCGGATACCACCTCCGGCTTGAGCGCCGAAGCCGAGGCCAGCTGCGGATACAGAATGGCCGGGCGCAGGTTGCCGAACAGCCCCAGCTCCGAGCGAATGGCAAGCAGCCCGCGTTCGGGACGCAGCGGCCGATCCAAGGTGTCGTACTTGGGCCCGCCGACGGCGCCCAGCAACACGGCATCGGCAGCGCGGGCCTTGGCCAAGGTCTCGTCCGGCAAAGGCACGCCGTGGGCATCGTAGCCGGCGCCCCCGATCAGCCCCTCTTCAAGCTCCACCTCGAGGCCGAAATCGGCGCGTAGCCGCTCCAGCACCTTCACCGCTTCGGCAACGATTTCGGGCCCGATCCCGTCGCCGGGCAACACCAGAATTTTCTTAGACATAGTTGAATCCAATGCTCACCACGGAGGCACCGAGGCACGGAGAAAAGCATCAAGAGGCTTTCATCCGCTGACCTCCCCGCGCCTCCCGCGTCTCAATGAGTTAGATACCGGCGTTTAGGCGCTGAACAGCCAGGGGGCCTGCTCGCGACGGCGCTCCTCGTAGGCGCGGATGTCATCGGCGTGCTGCAGGGTCAAGCCGATCTCGTCCAGGCCTTCCACGAGGCAGTACTTGCGGAACTCGTCGATCTCGAAACGAATCACTTCGCCGCTCGGCGTGGTGATGGTCTGCGCCGGCAGATCGACCTCGAGTTCATAGCCCTCTTGCGCCTCCACCTCTTTGAACAGCCGGTCCACCGTGTCCTCGTCGAGGACGATGGGTAGCAAGCCGTTCTTGAAGCAGTTGTTGAAGAAGATATCGGCAAAACTCGGCGCGATGATCACGCGGAAACCGTAATCGGCCAGCGCCCAGGGAGCGTGCTCACGCGAACTGCCGCAGCCGAAGTTGCGGCGCGCCAGCAGGATCTGCGCGCCCTGGTAACGCGACTGGTTCAGCACGAAATCCGGATTGATCGGCCGTTTGGAGCAATCCTGTCCGGGCTCGCCGTGATCCAGATAGCGCCATTCGTCGAACAGGTTGGGCCCAAAGCCCGTGCGCTTGATGGACTTCAGGAACTGCTTCGGAATGATGGCGTCGGTATCAACGTTGGCGCGGTCCAGCGGAGCCGCGATGCCTTTGACCTTGATGAGCGGTTCCATCAGAGATCCCTCACGTCAATGAAGTGGCCCGCAATTGCGGCGGCGGCGGCCATAGCCGGGCTCACCAAGTGGGTGCGCCCGCCGCGCCCCTGGCGGCCTTCGAAATTACGGTTGGAGGTGGAAGCGCAACGCTCGCCCTCCTCAAGACGGTCGGCGTTCATGGCCAAGCACATCGAGCAGCCCGGCTCGCGCCACTCGAAGCCCGCCGCCGTGAAGATCTTATCCAGACCCTCATCTTCAGCCTGCTGCTTCACCAGGCCGGAGCCAGGCACCACCATGGCAAGCTTGACGTTATCGGCGACTTTGCGCCCTTCGACGACGGCTGCCGCCGCACGCAAGTCCTCGATGCGGGAGTTGGTGCAGGAACCGATGAACACCTTGTCGATCTTGATATCGGTAATCGCCATGCCCGGCTCGAGCCCCATGTACTCGAGCGCGCGCGCGTAGCTCCGGGCCTTGACCTCGTCCGACTCGGCAAACGGGTTGGGCACGCGCCCGTCGACCGGCGCTACCATTTCCGGCGAAGTACCCCAGGAAACCTGCGGCTTGATCGCGGCGGCGTCCAGCTCGACCACGGCGTCGAACTCGGCGTCGGCATCAGAGTGCAGCGTCTTCCACCAAGCGACCGCCTTGTCCCAGTGTTCCCCGGTCGGCGCGAAGGGGCGCCCCTTCACGTACTCGATGGTCTTGTCGTCGACAGCCACCATGCCGCAACGGGCACCGGCCTCGATCGCCATATTGCAGACAGTCATGCGACCTTCGATGGAGAGTGCGCGGATCGCTTCACCGGCAAATTCGATGGCATAGCCGGTGCCGCCGGCGGTACCGATCTTGCCGATAATGGCAAGCACGATGTCCTTGGCCGTGACGCCCGGGCCGACGTTACCGTTGACCAGAATCTGCATGGTCTTGGATTTCTTCTGCACCAGGGTCTGGGTCGCCAGCACGTGCTCGACTTCGGAAGTGCCGATACCGTGGGCAAGGCAGCCCAGCGCGCCGTGGGTAGAGGTGTGCGAGTCGCCGCAGACTACGGTCATCCCCGGCAGCGTCGCGCCCTGCTCGGGCCCGACCACGTGAACGATGCCCTGGCGCTTATCGTTCATGCCGAATTCCACGATATTGTACTCGCGACAGTTGGCGTCCAGCGTATCCACCTGCAGGCGAGAAACGGGGTCGGCAATGCCTTTGGAGCGATCCGTGGTCGGCACGTTGTGGTCCGCCACCGCCAGGTTCGCCTCGGTGCGCCAGGGTCGGCGGCCGGCCAGTCGCAGGCCCTCGAAAGCCTGCGGCGAAGTCACTTCGTGCACGAGGTGGCGGTCGATGTACAACAGCGCGGTACCGTCGCCGTTGTCGCGAACCACGTGCGCGTCCCAGAGTTTGTCGTAAAGCGTCTTACCGGCCATAGTCTCGTCTGAGGTTGTAAGAGTTAAATAAGCCGCCATTATACCGAAGTTCGGCCCGCTACGCAGAGCACCAAGCCTATAAACCTCTCGGCAGATTCCGGAAGGCGGCGGCGGCGGCGACCGCCGCAAGCCCAGCGGCGAGATAGAACGTCGCGCTGCCGCCCAGCGGATCCCACAGATAACCGCTCAACAAACTGCCCGACGCCACTCCGGCGCCGAAGGTCGCACTGGTGTAGAACGCTTGGCCGCGCCCCTGATTCCTACCTCGGAAGTAACGATTGACCACTGCGATGCCGACGGCGTGATAGACGCCGTAGGTCGCGGCGTGCAGGGTCTGCGCGACGATCAGAACCGGCAGCAGCTCGGCGTAACGCGCGATGAGCGCCCAGCGCACCACCGCCACCAGCAGCGCTCCAGTCATCAGCAAGCGGGGGCCGTAGACCGGCAGCAGGCGGTGCATGATCAGGAAAACGCCGATCTCGGCAATCACGGCCCACGCCCACAGCGCACCGATGACGCCGCCGCCGTAATCGTAGTCCTGGAGATAGATGCTGAAGAAGGCGTAATACGGGCCGTGGCTTGCCTGCAGCATGAAGCAGGCACCGAAGAAGCCCATTACCTCTGGCCGCTTGAGCACCTCCAGAAAAGCAGGCTGGGCATCGTGCTCCTCCTCGCCGCGCTGTTCCGGCGTCAGCAGACTGCTCAACAGCATGCCGACGAATAGCAGCAGAATACCGTAGGGCAGTGTCGCGATACCGTAGCGGTCTATCGCGTGCCCCAGCGCCAGCACCGAGAATATGAAGCCGACCGACCCCCACAACCGAATGCGACTGTAGTGGTGCTCGTCGCGGCCGAGGTGATTCATGGTGTTGGCTTCGAACTGAGGCAGCGCGGCATTCCAGAAGAAGCTGAACACCGTCATCACCAAAGCCATCCAGGCATAGCCGCTGCCGACGAAGACGCCGGCGAAGCTGAGTAACGCCGCCAGCGCCGCCACCCGCACCAGCAGCAAGCGCATACCGCTGTGGTCGGCAATCCAGCCCCAGATATTGGGCGCGACGATTTTGGTGGCGTTGATGATCGCGATGAGCTCGCCGATCTCTGCGGCGGAGAAGCCGAGCGAACGCAGGTAAGGCCCCCAATACGGAGTCAGCGCGCCGAGAATGGCAAAGAAGAAGAAATAAAAGCCGGACAGGCGCCAGTAGGGAAGGTTGGGCATGCCGCGTCAGGGGTGAAGGTCAGGAAAGCGTGACGGGCTCCCGACTCCATGAGGCGCCACTCGGGCGTCGCCCCGCCCGCCGGCACGCCGGCAGAGCGTCGCACGCGCGGTGTGGGCGCTCAGACGCTCATCAGTCCCATGTCGACAACGCGATCCCGAGCCCATTCCTCTCCCTGATCAGCGTCCGGGCGCAGCCGGCACGACAGGCGTGGGTGATTGTACATCGCCGTTCTGTGCCCGATGACGCAGAGCGTGATCCATCAGCACCAGCGCCAGCATGGCTTCGGCTATGGGGGTGGCCCTTACGCCGACACAAGGGTCGTGCCGACCGGTGGTAATGACCTCGGTCGGCTCGCCGTCGAGATTGACCGACCGCCCTGGGGTGGTGATGCTGGATGTCGGCTTAAGCGCAATGCTGGCGACCACGTCCTGCCCGGTAGAGATGCCGCCAAGGACGCCGCCGGCATTGTTGCTGAGAAAGCCCTCCGGCGTGATCTCGTCGCGATGCTCGGTGCCCTTCTGCGCCGCGCTCGCGAAGCCGGCGCCGATTTCCACGCCTTTGACGGCATTGATGCTCATCAGCGCATGCGCGATATCGGCATCGAGCCGGTCGAAGATGGGCTCGCCCAGGCCAACCGGCACATTCTCCGCCACAACGGTAACCTTGGCGCCCACCGAATTGCCCTCGCGGCGCAGCGCGGTGATCGCCGCCTCCAGATCGGGCACGCGCTCAGGATCGGCGCAGAAGAACGGATTCTGATCGACGGCGTCCCAGTCCCGCAGCGCCAGCTCGATATCCCCCATCTGCGACAGATAGCCGCGGATTCGCACACCGTAGCGCTCGGCCAGCCACTTCTTGGCAATCGCACCGGCCGCCACTCGCATGGCGGTTTCGCGCGCGGAGGAGCGACCGCCGCCCCGGTAATCGCGCAGCCCGTACTTCTGCTGGTAGGTATAGTCGGCATGGCCGGGGCGGAAGCTGTCCTTGATCTTGCCGTAGTCGCGCGAGCGCTGATCGGTGTTCTCGATCAAAAGCCCGATGGGCGTGCCGGTGGTGCGGCCTTCGAATACGCCGGAGAGGATTCGCACCTGATCGGGCTCCCGGCGCTGCGTGGCGTAGCGCGATGTGCCCGGCTTGCGGCGATCGAGATCGCGCTGCAGATCCTCTTCGCTCAGCTCCAGGCCGGGCGGGCAACCGTCGACGATGGCGCCCAGCGCCGGGCCGTGGCTTTCGCCGAAAGTGGTAACCGTGAAGAGCTTGCCGAAAGTATTGCCAGACATGCGTTCGCTACTTTTGCTTAGGCGACGAAACTGTCGCGATGTTGTTCGATTTGCTCAGCGGTGAGCAGGAAGACGCCCTCGCCGCCGTGCTCGAACTCGAGCCACAGGAAGGGCACGTTCGGATAAGCCGCCTCCAGCGCCGGAGCGCTGTTTCCAACCTCCACCACCAGAATACCGTCGGGCGCCAGATAATCCCCTGCCTGCGCGAGAATACGGCGCACCAGATCGAGCCCGTCATCGCCGCCGGTAAGCCCCAGTTCGGGTTCGCGCCGGAATTCCTCGGTGAGCTGCGCCATGTCCTGCGCGTCGACATAGGGCGGATTGCTGACGATGAGCTGGTAGCGCCGCTCGGTCGGGACATTATCGAACAAATCGGAACTAATGAGCTCCACGCGATTGCCCAGCCCGTGGCGCTCGACGTTGATGCGCGCGACTTCCAGCGCGTCAGCGGAAATGTCCACCGCATCGACCTGCGCCTGCTCGAAAGCGTAAGCACAGGCGATGGCGATGCAGGCGCTGCCGGTGCACAGATCCAGCACCCGGCTCACCGACCCCGCTTCCAGCCAAGGTGCGAACCCTTCACGAATCGGCTCGGCCAGCGGCGAGCGCGGCACCAGCACACGCTCGTCGACGTAGAAAGGCAGCCCGGCAAACCAAGCTTCGTGCGTGATGTACGGCAACGGGCGGCGCTCTTCGATGCGCCTGCGAACCCGCTCGGTTACGGCTTTGCGCTCGGTCGCGGTTAGGCGCGCGTCCCAAAAGCCGCTCGCGGCGCCATGTGGCAAATGCAGCGTATGCAGCACCAGCGCCGCCGCCTCGTCGACGGCATTATCGGTACCATGGCCGAAGCTCAGCCCGGCTTCCTGAAAACGACTCGCCGCCCAGCGCACGAAATCGCGCAGGGTTTCGAGTTCTGGCGGGACTCTGGAAAAATCTTGCATCGCCTGATCCTGGTCGAAAACGGCTAGATAATACCGGAATCTGTCGCTGCCGACATTTATCGGCCTACGGGCGACCGCGCTCGGATGCTTCTTGCGCGACCCTGTGGAATAATCTAGCGCCATGAAAAAACATCGCTATTTTCTGATTGCTATCGCTGCCCTGGTATTGGGCATCGTCGTTGCCAGCCAGTTTACGAACAGGCCCGCCCGGCCGGAGATCTCGGCCACTTACCTTCCGGGCGGCAAGCCGGTAACGGAGTTCTCACTGGTGGACTCGCGGGGTCGCCCCTTCGACCACGATGCGCTGGAAGGTCGCTGGAGCCTGCTGTTCTTCGGCTACACCTACTGCCCCGATGTCTGCCCCATGACGCTCAACGTCATGGCCAACGCCTATCGGCGCATTGAGGAAGCCGGCGGCGAGACGCCCCAGGTCGTGCTGGTGTCGGTGGACCCGCAACGCGACACGCCGGAACGCTTGGCGGAGTACACCGGTTACTTCCACCCCGACTTTATCGGGGCGACCGGCGAACGCGACCAGATCGATCGGCTTACCAAAAGCCTCGGTGTCGCTTACGCCATTCACGAGGACCCCGACGGCGACGGCCAATATTTGGTGGACCACAGCGGCATGGTCTTCGCCATCAATCCTAATGGCGACTTCCAGGCCTTGTTCAGCGATACCTTCGACGCCGAGCAGATTGCTCACGACTATCTCGCCCTGCGCGATACCTGGACGAACTGATGAAAACGAACCGTGGCCCGGGCAAAGCCGG
>JAJUGG010000158.1 GCA_029268285.1 Ectothiorhodospiraceae bacterium
CACCGTGGCGAAGCTATCGCCAACCTCCAGCACACGGCCGAGCAAGCCGCCCTGCGTCACGATCTCGTCACCCTTGGCCAGGGCTTCCACCATCTGCCGATGCTCCTTGGCGCGCTTTTGCTGCGGGCGAATCAGCAGGAAATAGAAGATGGCGATCAAGACGATCGGGAACAGCAACGCAGTCCAGGGATCGCCGCCGCCGGCAGGCGCGGCCTGGGCGTAGGCGTCGGAAATGAAAAAGCTCATGTTAGACCTCTAATTAACATCCAATTCGGCTCACGGCGCATCCGCGAGAGGCGTCATTATGGCACAGCGGGAATTTCGATAAACCCGCGCGTCAATAGGGCAAAGCCTGCGCGATCGGCCAAGCCGTCACAAGCCTTGCCCGCAAGCTCGAGGCCGTGCGGAAAAGCTCTTAATCCGGCACGCCATGCTCGCGCAGCGCATAGAATTCACGCACGAACTCAGGCAAGCGGTCCGCTTCCAGCGCCGCTCGAATGTCGCGCATCAAATCCTGGTAGTAATGCAGGTTGTGAATGGTATTCAGGCGCGCACCGAGAATCTCGTTGCAACGATCCAAGTGCTTGAGATAAGCCCGGCTGTAATTCCGACAGGTGTAGCACTGGCAGCGCTCGTCCACCGGGCGGGTGTCCTTGGCGAAGCGGCTGTTGCGCAGCTTCAACGTGCCGTAGCGGGTAAAGAGATAACCATTGCGCGCGTTACGGGTCGGCATTACGCAGTCGAACATATCGACTCCGCGCAATACGCCCTCGACGATGTCCTCCGGCCGCCCCACCCCCATCAGGTAGCGCGGGCGATCCTGCGGCATCCGCGGTGCCAGATAATCCAGTACTTCAATGCGCTCCGGCTCAGGCTCGCCGACCGACAGGCCGCCGATGGCGTAGCCGTCGAACCCGATATCGACCAGCCCCTCCAGCGATTCACCGCGCAGGTTCGTATACATGCCACCCTGAACGATGCCGAACAACGCCGACGGATTATCGCCGTGCGCTGCGCGGCTCCGCCGCGCCCAGCGCAGGGAAAGCTCCATGGAACGTCGCGCCGTGCGCTCGTCAACCGGATACGGCGTGCACTCATCGAAGATCATGACGATGTCCGAGCCCAGAGCGCGCTGCACCGCCATGGATTCTTCCGGCCCGAGGAAAACCTCGCTGCCATCCACCGGAGAGCGAAAGCGCACGCCCTCTTCGGTGATCTTGCGCATATCGCCCAGGCTGAATACCTGAAAGCCGCCCGAATCGGTGAGGATGGGTCGCTCCCAATGCATGAAATCATGCAGATCGCCATGAGCGCCGATGATTTCCACGCCGGGGCGCAGCATGAGATGGAAGGTATTGCCGAGAATGATCTGGGCGCCCAGCGCCTCAAGCTCTTCGGGGTTCATCGCCTTGACGGTGCCGTAGGTCCCGACCGGCATGAAGGTGGGCGTTTCCACCGCGCCACGCGCAAAAGTCAGCCGCCCACGGCGCGCATGGCCACGGGCATGGATCAATTCGAATTGCATGCTTCTCACTCGGCCGCCGCGTCCGCCCGCGCCGAAGGCATCGCCGGACAGACGAACATAGCGTCTCCATAACTAAAAAAGCGATAGCGGCTTTCCACCGCGTGCCGATAGGCCCGCATTACCGCCTCGTAGCCGCCGAACGCGCTGACCAGCATGATCAGCGTCGACTCGGGCAGGTGGAAGTTGGTCACCAAGCCATCGATCACGCGGAACCGATAACCAGGATAGATGAAGATGTCGGTTTCGCCGCGGTAGGGCGCTAGCCGCCCGTCGCGCGCCGCGCTCTCCAGCGCTCGCACCACCGTCGTCCCCACCGCGATGATCCGCCCTCCGCGCGCCTTGGTCGCGGCAATGCGCTCGCAGGTCTCTGCCGATACCTCGAGATACTCGCGGTGCATGCGATGCTCGTCCAGGCGTTCGACCCGCACCGGCTGAAACGTACCGGCCCCTACGTGCAAGGTTACGGTCGCCCGTTCTATGCCACGCTCGGCCAGTGTCGCGAGCAGCGCCTCATCAAAGTGCAAACCGGCGGTCGGCGCGGCCACCGCACCCGGTTTGCGGGCGAATACCGTCTGATAGCGCTCGCGGTCCGCCTCGACATCGGGCCGCTTGATGTAAGGCGGCAGCGGCATATGGCCGTACCGCTCCAGATACTCGAACAGCGGCACCTCGCCGAGAAAGCGCACTTCGAAGTAGTCCGCATCGCGCCCCAACACTTCGACCTTGGCGCCGCCCTCCAGCTCGAGCCGCGCGCCTGGCTTGGGCGTCTTGCTCGCCCGCACGTGCACGAGCGCTCGGTGCTCGTCGAGTATGCGTTCGATGAGCACCTCGATCTTGCCGCCCGTCGCCTTGCGCCCGAACAGCCGCGCAGGAATTACCCGGGTATCGTTGAGCACGAGAAGATCGCCAGATTCCAATAGATCCTGCAGGTCGCGGAAGTTGCGGTCGACGAACACGCCGCTCTCGCCATCGAGGTGCAGCAAGCGGCTGGCACTACGCTCGGCAAGCGGGTGGTCGGCGATCAGCTCCGGCGGGAGTTCGAAATAAAAATCTTGGCGCTGCATGACGGGCGGATACTAGCAAGACGGGAATTTTTTCGCACCGACTGCTTTGCCAGCCGCCGAGCTTGGCTTATACTGCGAACCCCGCTGCCGAGATGGCGGAACTGGTAGACGCGCCGGACTCAAAATCCGGTGGTGGAGACACCGTGTGGGTTCGAGTCCCACTCTCGGCACCAATTTTTCTTCCCCTTCTACTTGCCACCCCCAGGCGCATGAATGCCGCGCCCTACCTCAAACCCATGCCTTATCTTCGCAAATTCATAGGGTTAACCCTAGCGCGTAGCCACGCTGGGCTTCGTTGACAGTCTCTAATACGCCGACTAAACCCAAAGGAGCGGCATCGATAAGCATGAATGAATAATCAATCCCTCCCTCATCGCAGAACGAGGGAAGCAGGAGGAGAATCCGATGCGGACAGCTCGCGTTGCGTCTCGTCTCGCGCCTCTCGCCGTTGCAGGTATCGCGCTTGCAGCAGCTTTCGGCTCCACCACTCAAGCCCAGGAAGGCGACCCCATCAAGCTCGGCGCCATTTACATCACCTCCGGCGCAGCCTCGGTCTACGGCCAATACGCTCAACAAGGCCTGCGACTCGCAATCGAAGAGATCAATGAGTCCGGCGGCGTGCTGGGTAGGCCGCTGACATACGAGATCGAAGACAGCCAAGGCAAAGCCGATACCGCAATCCAGGCGGCCCGCAAGCTAGTCTTCCAGAACGAGGTCGACGCCCTGGTCGGGCTCGACAGCTCCGGCGTTGCCACAGCGCTCGTGCCCATCATGCCTGAGCTGCAGCGCCCGCTCATCATTACGCATGCCGCCACGCCTGCGGCTACCGGGGAGCTCTGCAACCGCTACACCTTCCGCGTTAGCGCCAACGTCAATCAGAACATGAAGGCGGCCGCTCATATCGCAGCGGATACAGGCGCCAAGCGTTGGACCACCATCGGGCCCGACTATGCTTTCGGACACGAATCCTGGGAATTCTTCGGCAAATACCTCAAGGAGCTCGACCCGGACGTCGAACTGATGAGCAAAACGGCGTTCCCGCGCTTCGGTAACGAGGACTTCACGCCGTACATCAACAACGTCATGGCGCTCAAACCGGACGGTGTGCTGATATCGGTGTGGGGCGGCGACTTGGTGAACTTCGTGCGCCAAGCCAACAACCTCGGCTTCTTCGAGCAGGACATGGAGATCCTGATGACCGTGGGCGCGGCGACCGAGGTTCTCGCAGCGCTCGGCGATGACATGCCGGAAGGCGTGTGGCTCGGCACGCGTTATTGGTTCGACGCCCACGACAATCCGATCAACGAGAAGTTCGTCAAGGCCTACATGGAGCGCCACGACGCGCCACCGAGCTACAACGCCGAGGGCGCCTATGCCGCGGTTTATGCCTACAAGGCAGCCATGGAAAAGGCCGAGTCCACCGACCCTGAAGAGGTTGCCAAAGCGCTTTCCGGCCTGAGCTTCGAAGCGCCCAATGGCACCATCACCTTCCGCGAGGGCGATCATCAGGCCACCGTCGGCCCGACCTGGGGCAAGACTGCCGCCATGGACGAAGCCACCGGAGTGCGGTCGCTGGACCCGATGCGCAGCTTCGACGGCAAGGAGGTCACCCCCAGCGTCGAGGAAACAGGCTGCAAGATGAAATAAGCGGCTGGGCGGGGTGTAGGCGCGGTCAGGCTCACACGCTATTGTAGGCTCGATACGATACCGATCTACAGCACGCATCGAGGCGAAGACGCCGCCCTCAAGCCCCGCCGGCCCACGCAGTCTGGCCGCGGCCGCAAGGCCGCTTCAGTGGGAGCCGTCCATGCAAAGCTTCATCGCCGCCCTCCTGAACAGCCTGGACATCGCGATGCTGTTGTTCGTCATCGCCGTCGGGCTGAACATCATCTTCGGCGTGCTCAACGTCATCAATTTCGCCCACGGCGGGCTCTACATGCTCGGGGCCTACTTCACCTACATGCTGGTCGGCCGCCTGGGCCTGCCCTTCTGGCCGGCATTACTGTTAGCTCCCTTGGCCGTAGCTGCGGTCGCCGTGGTGTTGGAACGCCTTGTACTGCGCAGGGTGTACGACCGTCACGTTACCGACAGCCTGTTGCTCACCTTTGCCTTACTGCTGATCATCGACGAATCGGTGCGAATGATCTGGGGCTCCGGCATCCACGTCGTACGGCCGCCGGACCTATTGCGCGGCAACGTCTCCTTTCTCGGCGTCAACTATCCGGTCTATAGCCTGTTTGTGATCTTGATGGGCGCGGCCATGCTGCTTGCGCTTTGGGCCTTATTCACCCGCACTCGCTTGGGCCGCATCGTACGCGCCGCGGCGATAGACCGCGACATGGCGCAGACCGTCGGCATCAACGTGCCGCTGGTGATTACCGGGGTATTCGCCTTCGGCGCCTGGATGGCGGCGGTGGGGGGCGTCATTGCGGCACCCATGCGCGCCATCGACCCCGGCATGGGCGACAAGATCATCATCGAGTCTTTCATCGTCGTGGTCATCGGCGGCCTGGGCAGCTTTCCAGGCACGCTACTCGGCGCGCTCGTACTGGGCTTCATCCACGGCTTCGGCGGGCGTTACTTGCCCGAGATCAATCTGGTACTGCCCTATATCGGCATGGCGCTGGTGCTGCTGTGGCGTCCGCAGGGCCTGATGGGAAGGGGTGCTGCTGCATGAATCGTCAAGCCTCCGTATCCACCGCGCCAAACACAACAGGCGCCCAGCGCCTCTCGCTCTGGAGGATCGCTGTGCCCGCGCTGCTGGTAGTGCTGCTCGCAGCGTTGGCGGCCCTGCCCTACTTCGCGCCTTATTTCTACATCTTCGTCGCCACGGAGATCCTCATCATGGGCCTCTTCGCGGCGAGCTTTAACCTCATCTTCGGCTATACCGGCATGCTCTCCTTCGGCCATGCCGCCTTCTTCGGCATGGGCGCTTATGCTTGTGCGCTGTTGCTGCTGCACTTCGAGGTTTCCCTCCTCACGGCCATACTTGGCGCCATGCTCGCCTCCACTTTGCTAGCCGCGGCCATAGGCTTTCTGTCGGTACGGCTCGGCGAGGTTTATTTCGCCATGCTCACGCTGGCCTTCGGCATGATGGTGTATGCCGTAGCGCACCAATGGCGCAGCCTTACCAACGGCAGCGACGGCATCACCGGTTTTCGCCTCACCGAGTTCGGCCTCGGGCTGGATCTGCAACTCTTCAACCCGGCGGTGTACTACCACGTGGTGCTGGTCGTGGTCGTCCTCGCCTCGCTGGTGCTCTATCTGATTACTCGCTCCTCGTTCGGTTTGATGCTACGGGCCATTAGCGAGAATCCGGAGCGGGTCGCGTTCTGCGGCGTCAACGAGCGCCGCCACCGCCTGGTGGCCTTCATCATCGCGGGGCTGTTCGCGGGCCTGGCCGGCGCATTGTTCGCGCCCTTCAACCGCGTTGCCAGCCCCGACATGGTGCACTGGACGCAATCCGCCGAACCGGTGCTGATGACGATTCTTGGCGGCGCCGGCTACTTCCTCGGCCCCTTCTTCGGTGCGGCCATGTTCGTCCTGCTGGAAACCTGGATCACCAGCTTTACCGAACACTGGATGCTGTTGCTGGGCATCGCACTGGCGCTGCTGGTGATGTTCTTCCGCCGCGGCGTGCTGGGGACGCTGCTCGATAAGGTGACCGGCCGATGAGCGAACCGATTCTCTCCGTCAAAGACCTGCGTAAGAGCTTCGGGGGCGTGCGTGCCGTCGACGGCGTCTCCCTGGACGTGCAGCCGCGGGAGACTGTTGCCCTGATCGGCCCCAACGGCGCCGGCAAGACGACCTTCTACAACATGATTTCGGGGCGCATGAAGCCCACCGCGGGAAGCGTACGCTTCCAAGACCAGGACATCACCGGACTACCGCCGCACACGATCAGCCGGCTCGGCATTTCGCGTTCGTTTCAGATCAACAACGTGTTTACCGAGTTGAGCGCCCGGCAGAACGTTGAAGTCGCGCTGACCGCACTGCACCGCAAGCATTTCTCGATGTTCCGCCCGGCCAGCCGGAACCGGGCCATTCAGGAGGAGGCCGACGCGGTGCTGGAGCGTCTGGGGCTGCGCCACCTGTCCGATACCCGCGCCGGGGTCTTGAGCTATGGCGATAAGCGCCTGCTCGAGATCGCTATCGTGCTGGCTACACGCCCCAGTCTCGTATTGCTGGATGAGCCTACCGCCGGCATGACGCCGGAGGAAACGCGCCACGTCACCCAGTTGATCAAAAGCCTCGCCGCCAGCGGCGATTACACTTTCCTGATCACCGAGCACGACATGCACGTGGTCTTCGACCTCGCCGACCGGATCCTAGTCATGCACCGCGGCCGCCGTCTTGCGGAAGGCACGCCGGAAGAAATCAAGGCCGACCCCGAAGTACGCCAGGCCTATCTCGGCGAAGAGGAAGTTGCCTGATGCTCAGAGTCGAGGACATTCACACCTACTACGGCGAGAGCCACGCCTTGCAGGGCGTAACACTGGAGGTCGATGCCGGCGAAGTGGTCTGCCTGCTCGGCCGTAACGGTGCCGGCAAGAGCACCACACTTAAGAGCATCATGGGCCTCACCCCGCCGCGCAGCGG
>JAJUGG010000159.1 GCA_029268285.1 Ectothiorhodospiraceae bacterium
GCACGTCGACCAGACGCAGATGCTCCAGTTCGATGCGGCCGCCCTGGTAGCGGCGCAGTGCGAGATCGAGAAAATCGATCTGCGCCCCGTGCTTGTAGCCGGCTGCCGGGTCGAGCAAGTCGTGATAGGCCGGGCGCAGGCGCAGTTCCAGGAAGTCGCGCTCGCCGAGTTCGCCCCCGGCCAGCGCGATACGCGCCGTGTCATGGCCCTCATCCGGTCGAGTTGCCGGGGCGGGCGGTTGCGGACGCGAACGGGAAACCGGTACCTGGCTGCGCGCCACCAGCAGTCTGTGCATGTGCGGACGCGCTTCGGTGCCGACTTCCCGCGACAGGAACAGGTAGTGCAGATAGGCGTAGGCGATCTCCAGGGCTTCGGCCTGCTGCTCCGGAGGCAGCGCGGCGAGTTCGGGGTCGTCTAGCGTGCGCGTGCCGTGAGCGAGCTGGTGCCCGAGCTGAGCCACGTGCGGCAACACCTGCTCGATCTGGTGCTTGAGTATCGTGCTGGCCGCGGGGCGGTAGACGACTTCATCGAGCAACGCCTGCTGGGCGATTGCGACGCGCACGGTATCGGTGGGTATGGCCCAGAAGTGGAACGGGTCGGTAAGTTGCAGGTCGGGCCGGGCGACTTCCAGCAGCTCGAGCAGCCGAAACGAGCAGTTCTGGTGCAGGAAGTAGTAGTCGAAGTCGATCGGGCCCAGTTCCCAGGCGTGCATGAGCAGCCGGCTGACTTCCGGGCGCTTCAGCTGCAGCCGGTACTCCCACAAGTCGCGGTTTTCCCAGTCGTTGTACTCCTTGACCTTCTCGTAGTACGGCATGATGGAGAAGCGGCCGATATAGCCTCCGGTGAGGCCCTTGTAGGCGAACACGAAGCCGTTGTCTTCGGTGCTCTCGGCAGCGTAGTTGAGCGCATAGGACACTAGGCGGCTGTCTTCGTCCTGGCCCGGTGGGTCGATGCGCAGCAGCGTGTGGCCGTACATGGATGCGGGGCTGTTGAGATAGTCGGAGGCAAAAATCAGGGTGGCTGTGCCCGGGTCGATGGCATCGTGCCAGGTCCAGAAACGTTCGCAGTCCTGTCGCGGCAAGTGCTCTTCGTCGAGATTCAGTTGCTCGTCCAGCCAATGGAAGCGGGCGATGAAGCGGCATTGGGGGTGCTCACCGGTGACCGTGGTTGCGTCGGGGTCGAAAAAAGCGCGCAGCGTCGCCTGGAGCTCGGCGTCCGGTTCGCGCATGCCGCGCGGCGAGAGAAAGAAATCGGGGTCTTCGGTTTCGCTGCGTACGCCGCCCAGCAGCCGGTTCGGCTGGTAGTGCAGCAAACGGTGCCAATAGGGATGAGCTGCGAGGCCTCGCGCGCGCGCTTCGTCCAGGAGCGTGTCCAGGTAGGTGTCGGCCTGCGCCGGTGCGGCCGCAAGCAGGAGCAAACAGGCAATGAGAATTCGATGCATGGTGTCGCACACAAAAAGCCCGGCCTAAGGCCGGGCTCTTGCCGGTAAGGCGTACCGGAATCAGCTGGCGTAGCGGGACAGCGTGGCGTCCGCAGCCATGGCTTCGTTGAGGGAAGCCAGGATGTCGCCGGCGGTTACGTTCTCGCTGGAGAAGATGCTGGAGAAGTTTTCCTTGGCCAGCGCGAAGAACGCAGGCTTGTCCTGATTCTCGATGCCGAGCAGTTCGGCCATCACGTTCAGGCTCTCGCCTTCGCCCTGGGACATGTCAAGGGCCAAACGCTCGATGTTGGAGCCGGTGTAAGCCGCGGCGACCGCATCGGAGGTGATCACGCCGTCACGCGAGCAACCGAGCGTGCCGGAGGTGATACCGAAGGTCTGGTTGCCCAGGATGCCGTTGGTGGTGGCGGCGAGAACTTTCGGCACGGGGCCTTCCTGCCCGGCCCAAAGCATGGTGCCGAGACCGCAACCGACGTCGTCGTCAGCCTGCGCCGTGCCCATCGACAGCGCGCCGATAATGCCCGCAGCGAGAACGTATTTCCGCATTCTCATACTCCCGATTGATTATTCGTAAATTCCATTGCGGTTGCCCGCCCTGACTTGGTAGCACAGCAGCTGTGATCTTGTCTATTGGCGAAAAGAGAATGCTTCTGCGCGTGAGCGACAGAATGCGTCGCAGCATTTCCTCACAACGCTTGTGAAGCCCGACAGAACGCCTATAGTCCGGAATGAATGTTCATTCCGCTCCCTGTTTAATGGGAGCGACAACGGCGGGGAAGGCATTTATGGGCATGCCGAAGATCAGCGCCGTGCATGGAAAGCGCGAGCCCGAAGTGAAGCAACAAGCGGTTCTGGACGCTGCCTTAGACATCTTTGCCGAATCGGGCGTTTTCGGCGCCTCGATGCCTGCGATCGCGAAGCGGGCAAAAGTGGGTACCGGCACGATTTATCGCTATTTCCCGAGTAAGGAAGCTTTGGTGAACGCGGTCTATCTACGCGAAAAGCTAATGCTGCGCCAAATCCTGGAAGCCGTACAGGCTCATCTTGCGCCGAAAGTCGCGTTCGACGGTATTTGGAAGCGGCTGGTCGATTATGTGCGCAGGCGCCCGCAGGGTTTTCGCTTTCTTGAGATGCAGGACCACCTGCCTTACCTCGATGCGGACTCCCGGGCGCTGGAGGCGGAGATCCTGCCAGGGGTGGCGGGCTTTTTTGCCGGCCTGCAGCATGAGGGCGTCGTGCGGCGTGACCTGCGCCCGGACGTGCTCCTTGCCCTGATCTGGGGCGCGTTCGTCAATCTCTTCAAAGCCGAGCGAGGCGGCTATCTGCGTTTGACCGACAGCGACATTGCCGCAGCGCGTGACGCGACTTGGGGCATGTGCCTGCGAGGAGAGCAGCCATGACGCAGAGACGGTTCGGCAGCGAGAGCACCGCGTATGAAGTGGTGCAGGGGCTGGATCTGCACGGCAAGCGCGCCATCGTAACCGGCGGTGCTTCCGGCCTCGGCCGCGAGACGGCTTGGGCGCTGGCCCAAGTCGGCGCCGAGGTGACCATCCTGGTGCGGAGCCTGGATCAAGGCAAAGCCTGGGTGCAGGAAATGCGCGAGGCCAATCTCAGCTATGCTGTGGCCGCCGAGCAGGTCGACCTGAGCGACTACGGCAGCGTGCGCAACTGCGCGCGCCGCTTGCTGGACAGGGGCGAGGCCATCGACATCCTGGTCAATAACGCGGGCATCATGGCTTGCCCGCTGGAGCGCAATGCCCAGGGCCACGAGCTGCATTTTGCTACCAACCATCTAGGGCATTTTCTGCTCACCCTGGAACTGTTGCCCCTGTTGCAGGAAGGAGCGCCGGCGCGGGTGGTGATGGTGTCGTCCGCGGCACATCGGCGCACGCCCATTCTCTTCGAAGACATCCATTTCGAGCGGCACCCTTACGATAAATGGCTCGCCTACGCGCAGTCGAAGACGGCCAACGCGCTGTTCGCGCTGGAGCTGAATAGGCGCTACGGCCCCGATATCGAGGCTTTCGCAGTCAATCCCGGGCGCTCCATTACCCGACTGATGCGCTACCTGACAGTGACCGAGATGCAGGAGCTTGGTTGGCTGGACCGCTGGGGCAAGCGATTGCCGGGCTTCAAATCGGCGGAGCAGGGGGCCGCCACGGCGACGTGGGCCGCGACAGCGCCCGAGCTGAGCGGCCATGGCGGCAGTTACCTGGAAAACTGCGATTTCGCCGGACCTCTGCAGTGGGAGGCTGTGCTCGGCATCGCGCCCCACATCCAGGACGTCGAAGCCGCCGAGCGGCTTTGGCAGGTTTCAGAGCAAATGGTGAACGAGCCCGCGGAAGCATGAGGCGCACGGCTGGAACCTTGGGCGACAAAGCCGGGCGTCACAGCCGGCGCAGGTGCACCGTAACCTCTTCCCGGTCGTGATAAAGCTGCTTGCAGGCAAGCGTGAAATCGAGTCCACTGCGGCGTAGACGGCGATCTATGAGGTGCAGGGCATCCTGAACCGCCTGATAGCGCTTCTTCATCGGCAGCTTGAGGTTGAAGACCGCTTCCCGGCAGTAGCCCTCGGCCAAGTAATCGGCCATGAGGCCGGCGATGCGGCTGGGCTGCTCGACCATGTCGCAGACCAGCCAATCCACCATTTTTTCGGGGCGGTAGGTGAAGCCGTCGGCGCGCAGGTGCTCCACCATGCCGGTCGCCATGACTTCTTCGCTCATGGGGCCGTTGTCGACCGCCGTCACTCGCAGGCCGCGCCGCGCCAGCTGCCACGTCCAGCCGCCAGGTGAGGCGCCAAGATCGATCGCGCTCAAGCCTGGCTTCAACCGTCGGTCGCGCTCCTCTTCGTCGAGAAACAGGAGCAGCGCTTCCTCCAGTTTCAGAGTCGAGCGGCTGGGCGCTTGCCTCGGCATGCGCAGGCGCGGGATGCCGAGCGGCCAAGCTGCACTGTTGGCCGGGTCGGACAGACCGACGAAGGCGTGGCTGGAATCGAGAAAGAACACATGCAGGCGCGGCTCGGCAGGGTGGCCGAGCTTCAGCCCGCGCTGCGTGAGCGCATTTTCCAGGGGACGAGAGAATTTGCGACAGAAGGCGGACAGCGCCTTGCCTTCATTGGTGTCCGGATACTCCAGGGACAATTCGCGCGCGCGGCGCAAGGGAAACGCCGCGGCGACAGGGCCGGCGCGGTCGCTGACGGGGAGCTCGCGCAGCTCGGCGAGCACCACGAACCACTGGCGCGCGAAAATCAGCTCGCGGAAGTCGAGTTCAGCCATGAGCCGCGTGGCCGCCTCGGGCTCGTAGGCCTGAAAGAGCACGTGGGCGTCCCCCGGCTGCGCTCTGCAGTAGCCGGCAATTCCGAGCCGACCGGCTCGGTCCTGGATCTCTGCCGCGCAGTCGCTCTCGAAACCGGAGCGGCATTGCAGCAGCAGAGCTTTTTCTTGCTGTAGGTCGGAGGTATTCACCGGCGGGATAATAGCCGCTCGTCAGTGTTGGTAGTAGGGCCTCGGCTCAGACTATGCTAGCGTTGCATTAAAACAGGGAGATTGTTATGGGATTTGTCGTGCTCATTGTCATTGCCGTACTTGCTGCGATTCTGCTCGCTTCTATCCGGGTTATGCGGGAGTACGAGCGCGGCGTCATCTTTACGCTCGGTCGCTTCACCGGCGTCAAAGGCCCGGGCCTTATCCTGGTCATTCCGATGGTGCAGCAGAGTGTGCGCGTGGATATGCGTACCATCGTGATGGACGTGCCGAGCCAGGACGTGATTTCGCGAGACAACGTTTCGGTCAAGGTTAACGCGGTCATCTACTTCCGCGTGGTCGATGCCGAGCGCGCGGTGATTCAGGTCGAAGACTACTATTCCGCCACCAGCCAGCTGGCTCAGACCACGCTGCGCTCGGTGCTGGGCCAGCACGATCTCGATGAAATGCTGGCCGAGCGCGACAAGCTCAACGAAGACATTCAGGCGATTTTGGATCAACAGACCGATGCCTGGGGCATCAAGGTCGCCAACGTCGAGATCAAGCACGTCGACATCGACGAGAGCATGATTCGCGCGATCGCGCGTCAGGCCGAGGCCGAGCGCGACCGGCGCGCCCGCATCATTCTCGCCGAAGGCGAGCAGCAGGCCTCCGCCAAGCTGCACGAAGCGGCGCTGATCATGTCGCAGAACCCGGCAGCAATGCAGCTGCGTTACCTGCAGACGCTTTCCGCCATCGCCGGGGAAAAGAACTCCACCATCGTCTTTCCCGTGCCCATGAACTTCATGAACGCGCTGGAACAGATCGTGGAGAAAATGGCTCAGGAGAAGTAAGCAGGCAATGCCCCGGCGTGAGTTACCCGCCGAAGCGCTCGTTCAGATCGAAGGCTTTCTCGACCGTCTGTGGATGGAAAGCGGGCTTTCCGCGCATACGCTGGCTGCCTATCGAACGGATCTTTGCGGCTTCGCCGCGTATCTTGCCGAGCGCGGCGCCGCTCTGCCTACGGCGCGGCGAGATCACGTTCTAGAGTATCTGGCGCTGAAAGTGCAGGGTGGCGCCAAGCCGCGCAGCACCGCACGGCTGTTGTCCACGCTGCGGCGCTATTACCGCTTTCAGGTGCGCGAAGGGGCGGTGTCGGCCGACCCCACCGCTCAGGTCGACTCGCCGCGGCTCGGTAAACCCCTCCCCAAGGCGCTGAGCGAAGCCGAGGTGGACGCGCTGCTGGCCGCACCCGTGGTGGACGACCCGCTCGGCCTGCGCGACCGCGCCATGTTGGAACTGCTCTACGCCACGGGATTGCGCGTGTCCGAGCTCGTAGGCTTGAGCATGGGGCAGGTGAATCTGCGCCAGGGCGTGGTGCGTGTCACGGGCAAAGGCAGCAAGGAGCGTCTGGTGCCCATGGGCGAGGAGGCCCAGGACTGGCTCGAGCGTTATGTGCGCAAGGCGCGCCCGGCGCTGCTCGGCGCGCGCCAGACAGAGGCCTTGTTCGTGACTCAGCGCGGTGAGGGGCTCACGCGGCAGGCCTTTTGGTACCGAATCAAGCACTACGCGCAAACGGCCGGCGTGCGGAGCACCCTGTCGCCGCATACTCTCCGACACTCCTTCGCGACGCATCTGCTCAACCACGGCGCCGACCTGCGCGTGGTGCAGCTTCTGCTCGGCCACAGCGATCTTTCGACCACCCAGATTTACACCCACGTCGCCAGTCAGCGGCTTAAGGACTTGCACGCCAAGCATCATCCGCGCGGGTGAAATTGGGTCGAGTTCAGATCACAGTCTGCGCGCGGTACTTCCGCAGTGATTGCTCGCCGTAGATCCGGCTTCAGCCGGACGCTTAAGAGCGCGAAGACGTCCGACTAAAGTTGGACCGACGAGGGAAGCGATTCGTCATGGCGCCGCATAGCTCTGTAGGGCGCTTTCGACGAGTAGGAGCTGCGACCTCGCCGCGAAGGATTGGAAGCACCACAGAGGCACGGATGACACGGAGACGTGCAGAGAAAAGAGAGGGCTTCTGTCGATTTTCTCCGTGCAACTCTGTGCGCTCGGTGCCTCTGTGGTAGTTCCTCTTCTGGACGATTCGCGGCGAGGTCGCCGCTCCTACAGGGGGTGAGAAAACCTGCGATGGGCGGGCACAAAAAAAAGCGGCCCGGGGGCCGCTTTGTGTTAGCGCTCCAGGTACTGGAGCTTGTCGGGCTTGCCGTCCCATTCCTGGGCGTCTTCGGGCGGATCCTTCTGCTCGGTGATCACGGGCCA
>JAJUGG010000160.1 GCA_029268285.1 Ectothiorhodospiraceae bacterium
ACGACGAGCACCCGCTGAAAATGGCCGGCATCGGCTTCTTCGCGTAAGCGTGCCGCCATGTAGCGGTCGCGCTCGTCGATCAGCTTTTCGTAGAGGGCGGGGGAGCGCTCCGCGAACTCCGCGAAGGTCGATTCCAACATGTCGCCTTCCTTCAGGCGCTCGATTTCCGCTTCATCCACCTTGTCTCGCGAGAACAGGCTTGCGCCCACACCGCCTAGCAAGCTCATGCGCTGCCAGAAGCCGACACCGTAATAGACTCGCTTCAGCGTGACGCCGATGTCGCGGTCGATCAGCCAAAGCGGCAAGCCGGCTTTGCGCGCTTCATCGACCGCGGCGCGCATTTCCGCGCCGGGCTCGATGCCGAACTGTTCTGCCAGGCGTTGTTGATAAGCGCCAAGAGCCAGGTTGGCCGCCACCATACCGGCTTTGCCGTCGCGCAGCACCTGGAACAAGTCCATGTCGGCCATTCGGTCAGGGTCGAGCATGTTGCCGTGTCGAGCCGGGCAGAGTTCAACGGCGATCGCATCGAAGCGTTCTTCGTTCACCAGCCGTCGAACATCCTCTGCGCTCTGGCGTGATACATGCGCGGTGCCGAGCAGGGTAAATTCCGTGGTGCCGACCTGTACGCGGCGCAGTTGGATAGCAGCGCTTTCACTCATGAATCGATAGAACCGTAGGCTAAATGGCAAAGCCGCAGCATACTCTATTCAGGGCGGCTCTGGCGTGCCGTAAGTTAGTGAATACAGACCGATCTGTACTGCTGCGCCGCAGCATGTTTTGCGTAGCGGAACACTGTTTTAAAGTGCTTGACCTGCATTCGGACCCGTGCAAGATTTGGCATATAACAACTATGCGATGCGCCTGTGCTGCGGTTCGGCAGCGCAAGACGTAATCCCAGAAACCAAGCACCGCTGCCGTAGAAGTGGCGGGCTTGCGATGACACCGTGGAGGAGATCAGATGTTCGATCGCCATTATGCGGTTTGGCCGGCGCGCACGCCTAAAAATCTACCGCTGCCGCAAACCAGTATATACACCAACCTTGCCATTACTGCGCTGCGCTATCCCGAAAAGACGGCTATCGATTATTACGGTACGCCGATCAACTATCGCGAACTCAACGCGCAGGTGGAGCGCCTAGCAGGCTACCTGCAGCAGCAGGGCGTCGAGCGGGGCGACCGCGTGTTGCTCTACATGCAGAACAGCCCGCAGTTCGTTATCGGCTACTACGCGATTTTGCGCGCCGACGCCATGGTGGTGCCGATCAACCCGATGAACCGCGCTGCGGAACTGCGCTATTACGTGGAAGATACGGGCGCCAAGATCGCGCTCTGCGGGCAAGAGCTTTATCCGAATATGGCACCCTTGCTTGACGAGCCCGGGCTCGAGCGTGTGGTCGTCGCGGCGTACTCCGATTATGTAACCGAGCCAACCGACCTGACGCTGCCGGCCGAGGTGTCGATGGCGCGCCAGCCCATCGAGCACGCCTCGGTGACGCTATGGACGGAAGCCTTGAGTGTCGGGGCAGCGCCTCGGCCTCATCGGGCAGGCCCTGACGATTACTGCGTGCTGCCGTACAGCTCCGGTACCACCGGCAACCCTAAAGGCTGTCTGCATACGCATCGCTCGGTGATGGCGACCGCCGTGCAGGGATGCGTCTGGCAGCATACGACGGCTAACTCTGTGGTGCTGGCCACGCTGCCGCTGTTCCATGTCACCGGCATGCAGGGCACGATGAACAGCCCGATCTATCTCGGCGCCACGGTCGTGATGATGACGCGCTGGGATCGCCGTGTGGCGGCGGAGCTCATTCAGCGCCACCGGGTAACGGGTTGGACCAACATTTCTACCATGGTGGTCGATCTGCTTGCAGATCCGGAGATCGGTAACTACGACCTTTCCAGTTTGCAAATCATCGGCGGCGGCGGTGCGGCGATGCCCAAAGCCGTCGAGGCGAAGCTGCACGAACTCACCGGCCTCCATTACATGGAAGGCTACGGCCTGTCGGAGACGATCGCCGGCACCCACATCAACCCGCCCGGGCGCACCAAGGCCCAATGCCTCGGCATTCCCGTGTTCGACGTCGACTCGCGCATTGTCGACCTGGACACGTTGGAGGAGCTACCGCCGGGCGAGGTAGGCGAGATCATCACCCACGCGCCGCAGGTCTTCCAGGGCTACTGGAACCGCCCCGAGGAAACCGATGCGGCCTTCGTGGAAATCGACGGCAAGCGCTTTTTCCGTACCGGCGACCTCGGCTACTACGACGAAGAGGGTTACTTCTTCCTGGTCGACCGCGTTAAACGGATGATCAACGCCTCCGGCTACAAGGTCTGGCCGTCCGAGGTTGAGTCGCTGATGTACGCCCATCCGGCGATCCGCGAAGTGTGCATCATCGCGTCGCCCCATCCGCGTCGTGGCGAAACCGTGAAAGCCATGGTGGTCCTCAAAGAGGATCAGCAGGGCAGCGTGGACGAGCAGGGCATCATCGACTGGTGTCGCGAGAATATGGCTGCTTACAAAGTGCCGCAAGCCGTGGAATTTGTGGAGTCGCTGCCGAAATCACCCACGGGCAAATTAATGTGGCGGCAATTGCAGGAGCAGGAGCGCGAAAAGCGGCGTGCCGAGGCGTCCTAGGGGCGACCGGTCGGTACAAGCTCACAAGGCCGTAATTCCGCGATGTGAAATTGGCTTTCGAATCTTGACGTAGCCGTTCGGCTCATGCAGATTCGAGTTGTAAATAAATGCTGCAGAATAGTGGCAAAATGTTGCACCGCGGAAATTTCAATTCCCGTCGGGTTGTGTTGTTCCGAGAGGAGGAGAGCCAATGACCGCTACCAGCCGTAATCCGGCTGCCGCGCCTTGCCCGAGTCGGGGTGCGTTGTCGTCGGAGCGTAGCGTATCCGTTGTGCTGCGGCGCCCGCCGCTGAGCTGTGTTTCTTATTATTCAGAGGAGGGGCGCTCTTGAGCGTTTTCATTCAGCAATTTCTCAACGGCATGGTGCTGGGGAGCATCTATGGGCTAGTAGCCCTGGGCCTCACGCTCGTGTACGGCATTTTGCACGTGCCTAACTTTGCGCACGGTGCTTTCTACATGGTCGGCGCCTATGTGTCCTTTACGCTCATGAACGCCATGGGCGTGAACTACTGGGTGGCCATGGCCGGCGCAGCAGCGGTTGTCGCGGTTCTCTCCGTGTTGTCCGAGCGGCTGGTGTTCAACCCGCTGCGGCACGCGCCGCCGATTCACGACAAGATCGCCGCGATCGGCATCCTGCTGTTCCTGGAAGCCGGAGTGCAGGCCATTTACGGTGCCGACTTCCATCGCATGCCCACGCCTTATAACGGCGCGGTTTCCTTCGGTGGCATCTTCATGCAGGAGCAGCGCTTGCTGATTATTATCGGCGCGCTGTCGCTCATGGCTTTGCTGCACCTCTTCCTCAAGCGCACCATGGTCGGTTCCACCATTATTGCAATGGCGCAGGACCGTGAAGGCGCGTTCCTGGTCGGCATCGACTCCAACAAGGTGGCGATGATGACTTTCGCCATTGCCGGTGCGCTGGCCGCGGTGGCCGCTACCCTGTACGCGCCGATCAACCTGGTGTCCCCCGCAATGGGGCATCTCGTCATCATGAAGGCCTTCGTGATCATCATCGTTGGCGGCATGGGCAGCATTCCCGGCGCCATCATCGGCGGCATGATCATCGGCTTTGCCGAAGCACTGGGCGCCTTCTACATTTCCACGGACTACAAGGACATCATCGCCTTCGCGCTGCTGGTGGTGATCCTCTCGATCCGTCCGGAAGGCCTGTTCACGAAGGGGACGCGGTAGTTAGTTATGAAGTACGTAATCGGCAAACCGGGCGCTATCGCGCTCTTCGTTCTGGCGCTGGTGTTCCCCTTGCTCACCAGCAACCAGTATCACCTGACGGTAATGGTCAACGCGTTCGTGATCGCGCTGGCCGCCTGTGGTCTGAACCTGATCACCGGTTATACCGGGCAGCTTAATCTCGCTCACGGCGGTTTCATGGCCATCGGCGCCTATACCGTCGGTATTCTCATGACCAAAGCCGGTTGGGGCTTCTGGCCCGCGTTCGGTGCGGCCATCGTCATTACCGGTGTAACCGGCTTCCTGGCGGGCATCGTCTCGCTGCGGCTCAAAGAGCACTACTTTGCGATCTTTACGCTCGCAGTGGGCTTTATCATCCTGCTGATCATCGAGAAGTGGGATAGCCTCACCGAAGGCCATAACGGCATCTTCGGCATGGATGCTCCCGGCGGCTTCGGCATCATCGACTTCCAAGAGCCGATCGCGCAGTACTATCTGGCGCTGTTCTTCCTCGCTCTGGGTATCTTCCTGATGTGGCGCATTGTTAATTCGCTGCTCGGGCGCACTTTCGTGGCGATCCGAAACAGTGAGGAGCTTGCGGAAGCCCTCGGCATCAACCTGATGCGCAACAAGGTGTTGTCCTTCACGCTGTCGACGATCTACGCCGGCGTGGCCGGCGCGCTCTACTGCGGACTCATTCTCTTCATCGATCCCGGTCTGGCCGAAGTCACCAAGACCTTTGACATGATTACCTTCATGCTCATCGGCGGCATCGGCACTCTGTTCGGCCCGATCGTCGGAACCATGCTCATCACCTGGCTGACCCAGTCTCTGCAGTTCCTCGAGGACTTCCGTATGATCGTCTTCGGCCCGTTGCTGGTGCTGCTGGTGATCTTCTTCCCGCACGGTATCGTCGGTTATCTCCGTCTGCGGCAGATGCGCAAGGCCATGGCCGCTGCGAGCAAGGCGCCGGCGACGCCTGCTGCCAAGCCTGCCAACAAGGAGGCTGGAACCAATGCTTAAAGTCGATTCTCTGACGAAACAGTTCGGCGGCCTTACGGCGGTCAATAACGTCACGGCAACCTTCGAGGAAGGTCAGATCACGGCGATCATCGGCCCGAACGGCGCCGGCAAGACCACCTTCTTCAACCTGGTGGCCGGTACCCACAAGGCGACCTCGGGGTCGATTAGCTTCTACGGTCAGGACATCAGCAAGTTCGCGCCGGATAACATTGCCCGCATGGGCATTAGCCGGACCTTCCAGGCAACCGCGTTGTTCGATCAGGCAACGGTGTTCGACAACGTCATCGTCGGCCATCGTCTGCGTACTCGCTCGGGCTTCTGGGACGTGGTGTTCAATACCCGACGCCTGCGAGAAGAAGAGCGGAAGTGCCGCGAGAAGGCAGAAGAAGTGCTGGAGTTCGTGGGGCTCTCGCACGTTGCGCATCGCTTGGCATCGGACATTTCGCAGGAAGAGCGAAAGCGGGTTGCCTTTGCGCTGGCCATGGCGACCGACCCGAAGTACTTGTTGCTCGACGAGCCGGCGGGCGGCCTCAACCCCGACGAGACCGAGCGCTTGGCCGACCTGATTCGTAAGCTCGTCAAGCACGGCTACAGCATCTGTCTGATCGAGCACAAGATGGACATGATCATGGGCCTGGCGGACAAGATCATCGTGCTGGACCATGGCGAGAAGATCGCCGATGGCACGCCGGCCGAAGTGCGCGCCAACCCGAAGGTCATCGAGGCATACCTGGGAGCGGACGACGATGCTGCAGCTTAAGAACATATCCGTCGCCTATGGCGAATTCCGTGCGCTCAACAACATCGACCTGCACGTCGACCAGGGAGAGCTGGTGGTGTTGCTCGGGGCCAACGGTGCCGGCAAGAGCACGATCTTCAAGGCTATCAGCGGTTTGGTGAAGCCCGTTGAAGGTTCGATTCAGTTCAACAGCGAGGAACTGGCCGGCAAGAAACCTTCCTACATCGTGGAGCGGGGCCTGGTACAGTGTCCGGAAGGGCGCAAGCTGTTCCCCGGTATGTCGGTGCGCAAGAACCTTCTGCTCGGTGCTTATGTGCATCGGCGCGACAAGGAGGGCATGCAGCGCTCCTTGAAAGAGGTTTACGAACTGTTCCCGATTCTGGAACAAAAGGCTGACGATGCGGCCGGCTCGCTCAGTGGCGGTCAGCAGCAGATGGTTGCCATTGGCCGCGCTCTGATGAGTCGGCCCAAGATGCTGCTGCTCGACGAGCCTTCGCTGGGTCTTGCCCCGCTGGTCGTTAAGCAGATGTTCGAGGTGATTCAGAAGATTAACGAACAAGGCACTAGCGTGCTGCTTGCCGAGCAGAACGCGTTTGCCGCGCTCAAGGTTGCGGATCGCGCTTACGTCATCGAGAGTGGTCGTATCGTCATGCAGGGCGATAGAGAGACGCTCATGAACGACGAGCGGGTTCGCAAAGCCTACATCGGCGGCTAAGGCCGCCAATGTAGGCTGTCAGGGACTGACCGCGGGCGACAGGAGTCTCCCGCGCGTTCGGAGGAGTGCCGCTGCGGCGGCTTGATAACTAAAAACCCAAAAAGGGGAGATTTAGGCATGGAATCAAAGAAACACCTACGTCGCGTGACCTCCGCGTTGGCGATTGCCGCTGCATTGACCACCGGTGCTGCATCGGCTGCGTCTGTCACCATTGGTTTTACCGGACCGCTCAGCGGTGGTGCCGCGTTGTACGGTGAAAACTCCCTGAGCGGCATGCAAATGGCCGCCAAGGAGATCAACGACGCCGGCGGGTATGATATCTGCGGCGAAAAGCATGACCTCAGGATTGTCGCCCTGGACGACAAGTACTCGCCGAGTGAGGCTGGCATTAACGCCCGCCGCCTTGTGCAGGAGAATAAGGCGCCGATCGTTTTCACGCCGCATGCCGGCGGCTCCTTCGCGCTGCAGGCGTTCAACGAGCGTATCGGTTTCATCCTGGCTTCCTACACCAGTATTCCGGAGATCACCGAGCGCGGTAACTCGCTGACCGTGCGCATTCCGCCGAACTTCGAAGACTACGTCGTTCCCTTCACCAACTACCTGATCGAGCGCTACGGGCCGAAGCTGGGTGTGGCCAACGCTACGCACACCTACGCGAAGATGTGGACCGATGCCTTTGTGCCTGCCTGGGAAGAGGCCGGCGGTGAGGTGGTTGCCAACAACCCGATGGACTACAACCGCGACACCGACTACTACAGCAGCGTAAGCCGTGTGCTGGCGTCCAAGCCGGACGTGCTGCTGATCGGCGGTGCTTCCGAGCCGACCGCTCTGGTCGCGCAGCAGGCGCGTCG
>JAJUGG010000161.1 GCA_029268285.1 Ectothiorhodospiraceae bacterium
GTCGTAGCCGAAGGGCCAGTCGCGCCCTACGCCGTAGCGGCTGCGCAACTCGAAGTCGCTGGGCAGCAAGCGCCATGCTGCGGCTGCCCAGTGCCAAGTAGTTCCGCCTACGGCGCGAATATATTGGGCCGCATAGTCCACTGGGCCTTTCTCGACCAAGTAGTTGTTCGGCGGCGTGTACTGAGGACTCGGCGCGTAGGGGACAGACGGATAGGGCGCCATGAAATCCTGCTTGGCCGGGGAGTCGCGGAATTTCTCTACGATTTTCCAGCGGTCTATCCACGGACCGGCTTCGAGTACGAGTACCGAAGCGCCGGCCTTGGCCAGTTCATGCGCGACGATGCCGCCGGCTACGCCGGAGCCGACTACGACAATGTCCGCGGAGCGTTCCGTTGCCATTGTTATTCCTCACGCCGGGCGCTGGGCCCAGTAACCAGGTAAATCTCGACAGTAAGAGGGGATGGTGAGCACGTCCCGAACCGGGTCGAACATGAGCGCGTGTTCATAGGCAACCACTACTGCGGGGCTGTCCACGGACTCGGCAGAGGAGCGCCCTTCGCGCTCGCCGCCGTTGGAAGCGATGCCGCCAACCTGGCCGAGGTACCAGCCCGAGAGGATCTGCTGAGTGAGTGCGGCAAGCCGCGGCTCCTGCTCAGCCATCAGCGAGGACAGTTCATCGGCCGGGGTTTCGCGGTGGTCTTGTATGTATCGCGCCAGCGCACGAGCGCCGTCGATGAAGTCGGCGATTCGGCTGCTCAGCGCCGTAAGAACCCGTCGACCAAGTTCAGGGTCAAGTTCGGACCGGCCGGTGAGGTAACGCGACAAGCTCAGAAAGTCATCAAGTATCGGATCTTCGGAGGGTGCCGCCCAAGCCTTCGGCAGAGGAACCGCGCTCAGGGCGAGCAACGCGCCGGTACCGAGAAGAATCCTTCTGCGCCGGGGGGAGGGCGGATCTGTTGGCGCGGTTGAGATTTCGTTGTGGCTCATGGCGGCATTAGTGGTTTTAGCTCGAAAAGGCGTTGAACTGAGAACTAGTGCCGCAGCTATGGCTATACAAGTTGCGCGTGCGAGGTTGCCGGTGCAGAGGTACGCCGGGGGCGAGCAATTAGCCGGATGTGAGCCAGTGACGAGTCGAGCAATCCCGAAACCGTCATTCTGGTAGTATCCCGGCACTTACCGGTTGCTGCCTCCAGAGAAAAAATCGGAATCATGCATGAGTGAGAAAGGCGACAAACGCCAGAACCTTCCGCGGCGCGGGCTTAATGTGAGCTGCAATACCGCGCCTACGAGCGTTAAAAGCGGCCTGGAAACGGCGAATGGGCCGCTGGACGTCGCTGGAGCCAGCTTGGCGCGGATTCTCAATAGCCTCGACGCGCTAGTCTACGTCGCCGACATGGAAACGCGGCAACTGCTGTTCATCAACGAGTACGGCAGAAAGGTCTGGGGCGAGCCGGCCGGGCGACGTTGCTGGGAAGTTCTGCAAAGCGGCCAGAGCGGCCCGTGCGCGTTCTGCAACAACGCTGACTTGATCGATGCGGCGGGCAATCCGACCGGCGTACAGGTCTGGGAGTTCCTCAATACCTCGGACGGACGCTGGTACCAATGTCGGGATCAAGCCATTCGTTGGGACGACGGGCGTCTGGTGAGGCTGGAGATTGCAACCGACATCTCCGAGCGCAAGCAGCTGGAGCAGGAGCTCGAAGCTGCGAGGGCGCGCGCGGAAGCGCTGGCTTGGACCGATGAGCTTACCGGGCTCGATAACCGTCGCGCCTTCTTCCACCTCGGTCGACAGGCCTGCCGGCAGAGCGCGCGCAGTCAGCGCGCGGTGTCGGTCATCATGCTGGACATTGACCACTTCAAAGAGATCAACGATACGTACGGCCATTCGGCCGGCGACCGGGTCCTGCAGAAAGTCGCGGAAACCCTGCGGCCGCTGGTGCGGGACGCCGATGTGCTGGCCCGCATCGGAGGCGAAGAGTTCGCTTTGCTCTTGCCAGAGACTGAAATAGCCGCCGCCGAAGCTGTCGCGGAGCGCTTACGTCAGGCGCTGGAATCGGTAGTGATCGAGTGGGAAGGCAGCGCGCTGCGCTGCACGGCAAGCCTTGGCGTTGCCTGCTGTCTGGCGGGGGATGCTTCGCTCGATACCCTGCTCACCGAAGCGGATCATGCCCTGTATGCGGCAAAGCAGCAGGGGAGGAACCGGGTTCGGCATGGTGTGGTGCCGAACGGCGATCCATCCAGACGAGCATCGCCGGTGTGAATAGCAGCGTCAACGGCGTTGCCAGAATCAGGCCGCCGACGATGGCTGTTGCGAGCGCAACCCAGTACTGCGTCGAGGGCGCGCCGAAGTAGATATCGGGCGTGATCAGGTCGATGGTCAGCCCTAACACCATGGGCAACAGCCCGAGAATCGTGGTGACGGCGGTCAGCAGCACCGGCCTCATGCGTTGCGCCCCGGTGCGTAACGCGGCATCGAGCGGCCCGACGCCTTGGCTGCGGACCTCGTTATAGGTATCGATCAACACGATGTTGTTGTTCACCACAATGCCGGCCAGAGCCAGAATGCCGATGCCGCTCATGACCACGTTGAATGGCTCAAGCCTTGCCAGTAGACCCAGCAGCACGCCGGCAGTGGAAAACACGATGGCCGACATTACCAACAGCGCCTGCCCAATGCTGTTGAACTGGATCAACAGGATGAGAAACATCAGCGCGATGGAGGCCGTGAAGGCAAGTAGCAGAAAATTGCCGGCTTCGCTCTGATCTTCGGCCTGGCCGCGGAAACGGTACTCTATGCCCTCCGGCAGCTCGGCTTCCTGCAGGGCTATTTCCAGTTCCGCGATCAAGTCATTGACCAGTTGGCCGGGGGCGGCGTCCGCTTCTATGCGATAGGCCGGATTGCCGCCAACGCGGCTGATGAGGCCTGCTGCCGGCGCCGGCTGGATATCGACGAAATTGGTGATCGGCACAAGACCGCTTGAACTTGGCACGCGCAGGCGTCCAAGCTCTTCCATGTTGCGATCCTCCAGGGGGAAACGCATCCGGATATCGACTTCCTCGTCGCTATGGGCGGGGCGATACACGCCGAGTTCGACGCCGTTGGTAAGCATTTGTACAGCCTGCCCCAGCATGACCACGTCGGCGCCGTAGCGCGCCGCCTCTTCGCGATCCACATTGAGCCGCAACTCCACGCCCGGCAGGGGGCGGTCGTCGATGATATCGGCGAAGCCGCCCAGGTCGTTCATCAGTGCGTGGACACGATCGATGGCAGCGGACATGCGCGCGCGATCGTCACCGCTGACCTCCACTACGATGGGGCGCCCTTCGGTAGGGCCTTGTTGCGGTTCCCGAACCTGAATGCGCAGCCCCGGCAAGCCGTCGGTACGCTTGCGCAAGTCGCGGGCAATGGCTTCGGCCGAGGGGCGATCGCGCCAGTCCGCCAATTCCAATCTAAGCAGGCCGATAGTGTCGGCGGCAAGATTCTGTCGCAGGCGTAGCTGCTGATCCACCAGCGTCTGAGTGCTGACGGCCTCGATGCCGCTCATGCCGGTTACGCGCTGCTCGACCTCGCGTACCAGTGCATCGGCTTCCCACAAGGACAAATCGCCGCGCGCGTGTACTTGTACTTGTAGAAATTCCGGTTCGACTTCGGGGAAGAACTCCATGCCGCGCCCAAATGCGGCATACGCGGCATAGAGCGCCAGGGTCAACAACAGCGTGCCGAGCAGGGTCAGTGCTGGATGCAGGCAGAGCGGGCGCAGCAGCTTTGTGTAATGGCGCACTGAGCGCCCGGCTGCTTCGAAATCGCCCGCTTCGGCCGCTTTGATGCGGCGCATTTGCGTATCCTCGCCGCTTTGCTTGCGGCCGAATACGGTGCCGAGCGCCGGCACAAACACCAGCGCCATCAGCAGCGCGGCGAGCAGCGTGACGATGACGGTGGCCGGCAGATAAATGATGAACTCGCCGACCATGCCCGGCCAGAACAGCATGGGAAAGAAAACCGCTACCGTGGTCAGCGTCGCGCTGATGATGGGCCAGGCCATGCGCTGCGCAGCGCGCCGAAAGGCATCGCGGCGTTCCGAGCCTTCGGCGATATAGCGGTCGGCCAGTTCGACGACCACTATGGCGCCGTCCACGAGCATGCCCACCACCAGTATCAGGGCGAACAGCACGACGATGTTGAGCGTGAAGCCGAGGGTGTAGATGAGCAATATACCGGTGAGAAAGGCGCCGGGCACCGCAACGGCAACCAGTATCGCGGCGCGCGGGCCTAGCGCCGCGATGATGGTCAGAGTGACTAGAAGCACGGCGACGAGTACCGTGTTCTCCAGGTCGCCCAAAATGTCGTCAATTTGCTCCGCCTGGTTCTGCAGCAAGGTGATCTGTAGCGCTTCGGGCCAGTCGGCACGCTGCTGTTCCAGCTCGTCCAGTACCGCCGCAACCGTATCGATGGTATTGGCGCCGGTACGGGGGCGTACCTCGAGGGTAAGGGCCTGCTCGCCGTCGACGCGGGAGAAGCTCTCCGGATCCACGAAGCCTTCGCGGACTTCGGCGACGTCGCCGACCGTGATGACCGTGGTTTCGTCGACGCGTACCGCGGTGTTGAGCACGTCCCGCATGTCTTCGATGGTGCCCGGTACCAGTAGCCCGATGCGTCCGGCGCCGGCATGCACGGAGCCGGCGGGAATGAGCTGATTATTGCGTTCGATCGCAGCGGCGACCTCCTGAAAGGAGATCCGGTAGGTTTCCATGACGGTGGGATCGAGCTGGATCTCCATGAGCTCTTCGCGCTCGCCGCGAATGGCGACTTCCAGCACGCCGTCTATGCCCTCGACGGCGTCGCGCAACTCGCGCGCGATTTGCAGCAGCGATCGCTCGTTGAGCGGTCCGGACAGGGCGATGCTGAGGATAGGGAAAAGGTCCAGGTTAACTTCGTTGACCACCGGCTGCTCGGCGTCTTCCGGCAACTCCGGAGCCGCGACGTCCACCGACTGCTGCACATCCAGCATGGCGCTGCGGCTGTCGAACCCGGGTTCGAATTCGAGTTGAACCACGGCGAAGCCTTCGCCGGCGTTGGAGGTCATCTCATCCAGCCCCGTCAACTGCTGCATCTCGCGTTCCAGCGGCTCGAGCAGTAGGCGCTCGGCATCGGGGGCGGAAATGCCGGGATAGGTGACCGTTACGAAAAATATCGGGATGTCGATGTCGGGCGCGGCTTCCTTCGGCGCGACCCAGTATGCTGCGCCGCCGGCCGCCATCAGCAACACGAGCAGGAGCAACAGCGCGCGGCCGCGACTCAAAAGCAGCGCCAGTACGCGGTTCACCGGTTCGGCTCCGTACCTTCCGAGGCGTCTGCGACGGCCATTTCCTCGCGCGGATCAACCTGCTCTCCGGCGCTGACAAAGCCCTGGCCGACGGTGATGATGTGAGTTCGTTCGGGGAGGCCTGCGACCCAGATGCCGTCGCGCTCGGCGCGCACGGGCTCGATGATGTGAAAGTCGACCCGGCCGTCGTCGGTGACTGTTTTGACGCCGACCCGGCCGTCATCATCGAGGCTTAGAATGGCCGGCGAGACCTTATGTGCCGGCACCGTTTCAGTGGGAATCTCGACCTGTGCCGAAGTGCCTGCCGGGAGACCGCTTTCCGGGTTTGGCACTTCCACTTCGACCCTGAAGGTGCGCGTGGCTGGATCCGCCAAGTTGCTGACGAAGCTGACCCGGCCTTCGGCGGATCCGTGGCGCAGAACTTCCACCCGCGCCGGTTGGCCTACACTTACCCGCCCGATCTGATGCTGCGGAACCTGCACGGTGGCAAGCAGCGGGTCGTTGTCGACGATATTGGCCACTTCGCCGCCCGGTGCTACATAGTCGCCTTGCTCGACGACGCGCCGGTCGACCCGCCCGGCGACAGGGGCGCGAATACGCGTGTGCTCGAGCTCCCGCTCTATCGCGGCCAGCTCCGCCTGCGCTGCTTCGAACTCGGCTTGACGTAGTTCTTCCTGCAGTGCCGGCTCGTAACCTTCGGCTACCATCTTGCGCGTCGCTTCCAGCTGTTGCCGGGCAGCGCTCAAGCGCGCCTCTGCCTGTCGTAGCCGGGCCTCGCGCTCGCCCTGCTCGAGCTCGACCAAGAGTTCGCCTGCGTCTACTGCGGCGCCGCGAGGTACGTGCCAGCGTAGCACCTGCCCGCCGGTTTCAGCACGCAGCACGACGATCTGGTCCGGCTGTAAATCGCCCTGCAGCACCAAAAGACGATCGACTGCTTGAGCCTTGGACTGACGTACCGCGACCCGCGTCGGTCCGGCCTCCTCCTCAACCGTTGCCTGTGTCGGCTCCTCGTCCCTAAACGCAGTGCCTACGATCAGCCAGAGCGCTACAAGGCCGAGTACCCCGATGATGATCCAGAACTTTGCGTGGCGAAGCCATGCCATTGAAACCTTCCATGTCGCACGAACGATGCACAGCGAGCCGCGCTCGCCGCTAGATGGTCAAAAGCCATCGATTACCCGTCGACATGTGGGTTTTGGTACATCGTACCAATCTCAGCGGCGGCTTCGGCGCGGCGCGCCATGAACCAGCGCGGCTTTTAGCAGGCGGCGGATCCAGTTCCAACGGTTCATCACCAGCGCCGTGAAAATCAGCGTGCAGCCGAGGAATTGGGGGAGGGACATGGTTTCGCCAAACCAGATGGCCGCCGCCAGTGCGGTCCATACGGGCTCCAGCATCATGATGACGGCGGCATGGCTCGGGGTAGTCAAGCCTTGAGCGTATACCTGGATGAAAAAGCGCATGGTGGTCGCGATGAAGGCGCTGGCGAGCAGCCAGCCCAGGATGGATGGCGCTATAGCGGCGGGCCAGGTTTCCGTCAGTGCGGAGACGGGCAGTATCACCACGCCGACTACCACCAGTTGCAAGGCCGTCAACGCGATGGGAGATATGCGCCCGGCTATTCGTGAGTTGAGGTTGAAAAGCATGGCGAAGGAAGCCGCTGCGGCGAGGAAGAAAAAGTGGCCGAGCTCTATATGAACGCCCTCGCCGAGCGATAGCAGCGCAAAGCCGGCAACCGCTACGGGCAGCGCGATCCAGGTGATCAGTGGCGGGTGGTCCCCGAACATGAAGCGCGCCAGGATTGGAACCA
>JAJUGG010000162.1 GCA_029268285.1 Ectothiorhodospiraceae bacterium
CGCCTTTTTTCGTTGCGGAACCGCGGGGCTTATGGCCATAGTTCGAAGTGTTGCTGTGACAGCGCTTAAGTTTTCGGCAACGAGGCCGTAGGTTCTAGAGCAGAGATGACGATGCCATTGCGCAGGATCTTGTTTGGGCTGCTGCTCGGCGCGAGCACGGCAGTCGCTGGCGCCTTGCCTGAAGAATTGGGCGAGGCGCTGGGTTTGGCCGATTCGGCAGCCCTGCGCGCGACGGTGTTCGGCGCCGCGCCCGACGACTTGGCCGCGATGCCGAGCCGAGTGCCCACCAAGGAAATCAATATCGATATCGAAGGCAGCCTGCCGGTACCGGATGTTTTCTGGTTCAACCGCAAGCTGCGTGCCTATTGGTCCAAGCAGCGCGGGCCCGCGCCGTTGGCTATCGTCATTTCGGGTACCGGCGGGGATGCCAATACGCAGAAAATCCGCATTCTGCGCCGAGCATTGTACGGCGCCGGACACCATGTGCTGACGCTGCCCTCGCCGACCTATCCGCGTTTCATCGTTGCGGCGTCGAGCACTGGCGTGACGGGCGATCTGCGCCAGGACGGGGAGGATTTGCATCGAGCGATTACGCAGTTGGTGGCGCGACTGCGTAAGGACAACGTGCCGATTACCGAAATCAATGTGCTCGGCTATAGCCTTGGGGGCGCCAACGCCGGCATGGTCAAGTCCATTGACGACGAGCGCGGCGAGATCGGCATCAAGCGCGCGGTGTTGGTCAATCCGCCGGTTAATCTGTTCAATTCGATCGCGCGTCTGGACCGCTTGCTCGAGGTAAGTGTCGGAACGTCGGAGGCCGATTTCGACCGCCTCTACCACGAGATCTACAGCCAGCTTTCCACGCACTACACGGTGTCCGACACGCTGGATGTCGACCAGGACTTCCTGCTCGATGCGGCGGGCGCCGTGCTAGCGTCCGACAAGGATCTGGCGGCGGGCATCTCGCTGTCCTTTCGGCTTTCCTTGATCGACATGTTCTTCGCCGGCGACCTCTATGCGGGAACCGGAGTCGTGCTCGACCCGAACGACCCGCCGGGGCCGGGCGACTCGCTGAACGAAGTGTTTCGCACCCTGCGCCGCAAGTCGTTCTCGGACTACTTCGAGCAAGTGTTCGTGCCTTACTACACCGCGCGCAGGCCGGGTTCCACGCCGGAGACGCTGATTGCCTCGAATCATTTGCGCATTATCGAGCAGGCGCTGCGCAACGACCCCGACTACTACGCGCAGACTAACAGCGATGAGCTGATCCTTAACCAGGAGGAACTCGACTGGCTGCGCGATACCTTTGGAGAGCGCATCGCGATCTACGACCACGGCGGGCATCTCGGTAATCTGGGGGAGCATGAGCAGATCCAGGATCTGCTCGACATGCTCTCCGGCACGTATCGGAGCGCCGCGCCATGAGGAAGGGCTGGTTGACCGTCGGCCTAGCGCTGGGGCTGAGCGCGTGCGCAACGTCCGGTAGCATGCAGCCGCGGGATGCGGAGCCGGCTGCATCCGTGTCGCAGCCGGTTTCGCTAGTGGTGCCCAATGGCCAGGGGGCCGGCCCGGCGTTCGGGCTCGACTGCCAGATTCAGGCGAAAACCAGCGACCCTTTCGAGCGCTTCAATCGCGCTGTCTATCGTTTCAATGCCCGCTTCGACGAGGCGATCTTCCTGCCCGTGAGCCGCAACTACGAGCGCTTCGTGCCCAAAGAGGTGCGCGGCGGGATAAGGAACTTCTTCTATAACCTGGGCGAGGTCGGAAACACGCTGAACCACCTGCTGCAAGGGCGTCTCGATCGCAGCGTGCTTAGCCTGTCGCGCTTTGCGCTAAACAGCACCGTCGGCCTGGCCGGACTGTTCGATCCCGCATCGGCCTTGGGCATCCAGCCGCTGCCGACCAGTTTTGGTCATACCTTGGGGCGCTGGGGCGTCGGCGCCGGGCCGTATCTGGTGTTGCCGTTGCTCGGCCCCTCCAGCTTGCGGGATACCGGCGGCCTGGTCGTAGACAGTACTGTGTCCTACAGCACCAACGTCGGCGGTCTCTATCAGAGCGACAATGCCTGGGCGCTCGGCACGCTCAACGCCGTCGATACACGCGCGAACACCAGCTTCCGCTACTATGCCAGCGCCTCGCCCTTCGAATACGAAATGGTGCGCTTCCTGTACCTGCACATGCGCATGATCGAGTCCGGCTTATTGCTGCCCTCGGATGCGTGCGAGCGGGAATTGCCGGAGGGGTGAAATGGCTGATAGCGGTGTGGACCAGGAGCGTGCGCGTCGTCCTGCTTTCAATCTGCCTCAGTTTGTTATTGAGGCACGGAGCCACGGAGAAAGGCAACGCGTAGGCGGGATACGCCCCACCGCAGCAGGGCTGCTCCGTAGGGTGCGCGCCCGCGCACCG
The DNA here is from genome assembly GCA_029268285.1 of Ectothiorhodospiraceae bacterium. Taxonomy (GTDB): domain Bacteria; phylum Pseudomonadota; class Gammaproteobacteria; order Nitrococcales; family AK92; genus JAJUGG01. The sequence continues at coordinate 2,407 of JAJUGG010000162.1, forward strand.
GAATCCGCTCGAATGCACGGTGCGCGGGGGCTACTACCGGGACGACTCTTTGGCGCCCTACGGTATTAGGTGGCCTAGCAGTTTCAGGCCGTCCGCATACTCGCCAGAGCCTGTGCCCACTTGTGCATTTCGTCGAGCATGCTCTGCGCTGAAGCATCGATCAGTTCGTTGGAATTGAAGGTCTTATTCTCGTCGATGAGCGAGGCCACCATGGGAATGGCAACGCTCTCCACCATGGGCATCATCTTCAGTGTGGTGACCATCTGCTTGGCGCCCTGCACCGAGCGCAATCCGCCGGAAACGCCGCCGTAGCTCACGAAGCCGCAGGGCTTGTAGTTCCACTCGTGGTACACATAGTTCAGCGCGTTGAAGAAGCTTGGTGGCGGGCAGAAGTTGTATTCGGGCAGCACGAAAGCATATGCATCGGCAGCGGCGACGCTTTGCGCCCAAGCTTTGGTGTGCGCATGCTCATATTTCTGCGTGCGCGGGTGGTTGGCCTCGTCGTAGATCGGCAGATCAAAATCGGCCAAGTCGATCAGTTGCGCGTCGAATTTGCCATGCTGGGCGGCGAAGTCGTTGAACCAGCGGCCGACGGAGGGGCCGACTCGGCCAGGACGCGTGCTGCAGATAATCGTTTGTAGTTTCAGACTCATGCCTTCTCCGAGTTGTCGTTGAGCGCGAGTGTGTCGTCGGCGTCCATGCCTCGCGCATAGCGAATGAAATAGCGGTTGGCCGCCAAGGCTTCCTGAATTGTAACCAGCGCCGAGCGCGCTTGGTTGGCTGTGACGTCGTGCTCGGCCTCTGGCCGCAGGCGCTCTGCCGCCTCAGTCACGGCCTTCTCGGCAGCATCCGGTTTTGCGCGCAGTTCCTGTATGGCGGCCAACGCTGCCTCAATGGCGACCCGATTCGTCTCGGGCAACGCGTCCTTACGCAGGACTCGCCGCAGCCGTACCAGCGCGTTGCCGATCGCAATAATCGCGAGGCCGCCATCGACAGCGATTTCCGGGCGTCTGCCGGCAAGCTCTGCCCGCAACACTAGACGCAGCACACGGTGATGAGTCAGCGCCCGCCACTTGCGGGCTACCGGTAGGCTGGGCGCGGCTGCCAGGCGCTCGAGATCAGCGATGAGTTCGCGTTGCATGGCGCGCAGGCGCTTTACCGGATTCAGCGGCAGCACCAGGGCAAAGACCACTGCTATCGTGCCGACACCGGCAACGATTCCGGTGCCGGTCGTGAGCAGGTAGTCCATCGAATGCATGACAGGGTAACCGGGCTCGAGCATGAACAGGAACATCATGCCCAGGTCGGTGCCGGCGATTGCGGTGGGGCGGTTGGCGATAGCCAGCGTTGCTAAGAGCAATATCGGTGCGACCAGTAGTAGCGTCTCGAGTGGACCGTCCACGTGCGGCTGGAAGTATAAACGGCAGATAATCGCTGCCACGAACGCGAGCACCGCACCCTGAAACGAGCGGAACACGCCCGATGCCGGCGTGGCTTGGGTAGCAGAGATCCCGCACATGATCGCCGCGGACATCAGCATCGGACCGCCCGAGTCCCAGCCGGTGAGTTGCCAGATGGCGCCGATGGCAGCGATGCCGATAAAAGCGCGCAGAGCGGTGATGCGAGCGGCCGTCCAGTCGCGGTGCCGGATGATAGGGCCGCGCGGCGCGTCCACGGGCTTCTCGCTGAGGCCTCGGATATCGGCCTGAATCGCCGCCAGTGCCTGCTCGATAATGAGGATTTGGTCGCGGGCAACGCCGGTGTTGGCCTTAGCCAATGCCCGCACCGCCGCGCGCAAATCGCTAAAGGCTTCCCGCTGCCCTGAGACGGCTTCCGCCGCTTCCGCTAAGACGGCAGCGAGTGCTTTGGCTTGCTGGTCCAGGCTTGGGTTTCGAGTATGCGGCAGATGCAGGGCCAGTGATCGGGTCGCCGCGATCAGTGCCAGCACCGAGCCCATCAAGCCGCGGACGTAAGGCAGCCGGGCATGTAGGCGAGACGCCGCGGCCACATCGTCGGCCGTGCCCTCCAAGGCGGCCAGTTCTGCGATTAGCCGTTGCTCGAGCTGCGTCAACTCCTCGCTTGGACCATGGCGCAGCAACTCGGTCGAGCCTCTAAGAGCTTCGGCAGTCAGCCGGCGCGACTGAGCCAACAGGCGGTGGTGGTCGGAGCGAGGCAGCAGCAGCGCGGCCATCACGCCCGAAACCACGATGCCCAGTAGCACGGCGGCGACGCGCGAGGCATCCAGGCTCAAGGCCTGCTCAGGGTGTTCGAACGCCAACAGCGTGACCAGTGCCGCGGTAATGGCCGCAAGCACCGCACCGTAGTTGCGCTGGCCGTGAATAACGTTGGCAGCGCCGGTGCAAAGGCCGACCCAGACGGCCAGCGCGAGAATGAGCAGCGCCGGGTAATCTCGCAGCGACATCAGCAGCAGGGTGCCGACCGCGGCACCAATGAGGGTGCCGACGATGCGGTGGAATCCGCGCGCGAGCACCAGGCCGCGCGTGGGCCGGGCGATGACGATAGTGGTCATGGCCGCCCAGAAGGGGTAATGCAGCCCTAGCAGCATGCCGATCAGCAGGGCCAGTAGAGCGGTGGCCGTGGTGCGAAGGGCGAACGCGACGTTGGCGCGGGGAGGTTTTATCAGGAAATGGAAGGCGTTGACGGATAGCGGGACCATCGCGGCATTGTATCAGGAAGCACTAATGCTGAATGCGATCCGCTAACCGAGCAGCTTTTCAATCTGCCGGAATCGTCTCAGCGAAGCGTGTCGACACCGCTAGGGCAAGGGTGAAAAGGCCCCGGTTCCGGCTTTTCTAGAATCCCGATAGCGCCGCCCCCACCATGTTAATGAATTTCAGCCCTGAAGCGGCCAGGGAATGGCGGAGTTTTTCGATGAGGGTGTTGATTCGGTGTTTGACGATCGCGGCCGCCGCCGGTGTCCTCGCCAGTGGCAGCAGCGTAGCAGCGGACATCGAGGCTGGACGTCAGCTAGCCATGCACGGCGCCGGTGAAGGGAGCTTGCCTTGCATGAGTTGCCATGGTCCGGACGGGGCCGGGAACGCCGCTGCCGGCTTCCCGCGCATCGCGGGCATGGAAGCCGACTACTTGCTCCGCCAGCTGCATGCGTACCGGGAAGGCACGCGCGGCGGCCCCATCATGAAGCCCATCGTTGCCAACCTCAGCGAATCTGATTTCGAGAACGTTGCGGCTTACTACGCCTCGCTCAAGGCGCCTGACATTGCCGCGCCGACCCCCGATCCGGCGCTGCTCGCGGAAGGTGAATGGCTTGCCGTCAACGGCAACTGGGACAACGAGATCCCGCCCTGCGTCAGTTGCCACGGCCCCGGCGGACGCGGTGTCGGTGCCGAGTTTCCTGCTATTGCCGGCCAGCACGCCAGCTATATCTCTGCGCAGCTCAAGGCTTGGCAGAACGGGGAGCGGCAGAACGACCCGCAGAACTTGATGAAAGTCGTTGCCGAGCGCATGAGCGAGCGTGAGATCGAGGCGACCGCCGCTTACTTCGCGGCGCAACGCCCGACGGCGGAGTAGAGCACCATGATCAAGCTGGTCGTAAATCTCGCCTTGATGTCAGCAGTGCTGTGGGGCGGGGTCGCCACCGCTCAACAGGGCGAAACTCCCACCCCTGAGGCGCCTGGTCAGCAGGAGCCGGCTGGGACATCTTCCCCCCAGGGCATTCAGCCGTTCACGCCGCCGCCGGAGAGCGAGATTCCGGACGATGAATTCGGGGCCATGGTGCGTCGTGGGAAAGCGCTGTTCATGGACTCTCAACAAATGCGCGGCACTTATGTCAATAACGGCCTGACCTGCGCGAACTGCCATCTGGATCGCGGACGCAAGCCGAACTCTTCGCCGATGTGGGGTGCATGGACCATGTATCCCGCCTACCGCGGCAAGACCGGCCGTGTGGATACCATGGCCGAGCGCATCCAGGGCTGCTTCGAGTACAGCATGAACGGCAAGGCGCCACCCGTCGGCAGTGAAGAGCTCACCGCATTGATGACCTATTTCTACTGGATGTCCACCGGTGCGCCCACCCGTGTTGAATTGCCCGGCCGAGGCTACCCGGAAGTGCCCAAGCCCGCGCAGGAGCCCGACCCGGCGCGCGGCGAGCAAGTGTTCGCCGCGCAGTGCGCGATCTGCCACGGAGAAGACGGCCAAGGCCGCAAAGTGGGGGATCAGTACGTGTTTCCGCCGCTGTGGGGCGAGGAGTCCTACAACTGGGGGGCGGGCATGCACCGCATCAACACCGCGGCCGCCTTCATCAAGCACAATATGCCCTTGGGCCAGGGCGGCACGCTCAGCGATCAGGAGGCCTGGGACGTGGCGAGCTACATGAACAGCCACGAGCGCCCGCAAGACCCGCGTTTCACCGGCGACCTCGCCGAGACCGATAAGACCTTCCACGACGAGCAGTGCCATTACGGCGAGGAAATGCACGGCAAGGTTTTAGGCGGCAGCTAGTGATTCTGGCATGTTCCGAAAGGCCAGTCTGGCACCGAAATTCGCGGCGAGGCCCCGCTCCTACAGGTGCGCGGGCCGCCCGCCGGTGTCTTGCTCAGAGCCTCCGTGCCTCCGTGGTTCAATAACCGCTTGGAGGCATGCTGGAGGTCGTCAGGTACGTTGCTACAGCAACCATTCTATCGGCAACGCCGACATCACCCG
>JAJUGG010000163.1 GCA_029268285.1 Ectothiorhodospiraceae bacterium
AGGTCCTGGGTGTGGTCTTTTTCGCCCATGACGCCGACAAGGCCGCCGATACCCTCCGCCGAGAAGCCCTCGGCGTTGGTGTAAGGCGCATCATCCCAATGGATTTTGCCCAGCAGGTCGACGATCTTCAGCGAAACGTCGAAAAGGTCCTCCCGGTGCCAGCGCATGTAGAGATCCACCGCCCAGCCGCGCCCGTCCGGAGCGTCGGCATCGTGCCTGAAGACATGGTCTTCGTCATAGCGGTAGCGGATGGCGCCCCGAAACGAGTAGTCGTCCCCGCCGGTGCCGATGGCTTCGCCTTGCAGTCGGCCGTCCTGCAGGTGTTGGGTGTTGAACAGGCTCGCTCCGATGGCCAGCTGAAACTCCGGCGTCGGGTCTAGCCTCCAGGCCGCGCGCAGGCCGCGAGCCGAAAAACGCTGTGCCTCGATGTCGATCCGATACTCGCGGCCGGTATCGAGCGGAAGGTCGTGCTCGGTGCGATAGTAGAGTTCCGCCGTATCACGATCGAAGAGCAGGGCGATCTCGTGGCGATAAAGCGCGCCGAGGCTCCACTGCTTCCACTTCACGCCGGCTTCGGCCCAGGCATAGGCCCACTGAATCTCGCCGCCCTTGAAGTCGCCGTCCCAATCGTCGATAGCGGCATCGATGGACACCGGCTCGCTGTAGAGCAGCACCTCGCCATGAGCATAGCCGCCGTAGTCGGCGTGACTGTTTCCTGCGAACAGCGCCGAGGCGCCGAGCAGGGCGATAAGGCCCGGCGACGGCTTGCGCCGCCGGGCAGTCGGTTTTTGACGCATCATGGCCGAGGACTACAGCAAGGATTCGAAGCGGCCGTCGATCCAGTAGATGGTCGGGAGCCGGTCCCGCATCTCCTTGATGTCTGCGACCTTCTTGCCGTCGACGAGGATGTCGCCGTTGATGTCGTCGTCGCCTGTGAGCGCAAGGCGGATCAGCACGCCGCTGGGGTTGCTGATGGTCAGGTGGGAAATGTCCTCGCCCTCGCGGAGCTGGGTGGCGAGCGACCAGCGCTTCTTCGGGTCGGAGAAGGTCAGCTCGGCCTTGAGGCTGTCGGCGTCCACGCGGCGCAGGGAAAGCGCGGCATTGGTATCGGGCTCGCCGGCGAAATCGAGCCCAATGCTCAGGCTCAGGCTGCCGACAACAAACTCGCTGCCGTTGGTGCCGTCCACGATCAGCCGTGCGCGGAAGGCGTCGGAGGGGCTGCTGAAGACGCCCGCCGCGTTGAGGTAGAGCCGCTTGAGGTTGTCGGGCTCGGGGTCCTCGTTGGCCGCAAGGCGCACATCGCCGCGGACTTTCAGGTCGCCTTGGAAGCTCAGGCCCGAAGCGCGATCTTCCAGCGTCGTTTGGCCGCCGAAGGTGACGACATCCAACACAGCGCTCCCTACGGGCATGCCCGTGTTCGGCTCATAGAGGATGCGGTCCCTGAGCTGCGCATCGAGTTCGCCGTTGGTAATCTCGACGCGCGTCGTGCCGTCCTCGACGATGCCCGTCAGGTCGAAGCTGACGCCGTCCACGAAGAAGGGTAGCCAGCCTTCGACCTCCGAAGCGCGCAGGTCGGTGGCCAGATCCAGTTCCAGTTCGATGCCGTTGTTGAGCACGGCGCGTTCCATGTCGAAGAACGTGCCGTTGCGGCTTTCCGATACCGTCACGTTGACGGTGCCGAGGCGGCTGCCGTCGCTGGAGACGACCTCGACCGCGTGGTCGCCCATCTGTACGCCGTCATCGTCGTCGTAGACGGTCGCGAACACGTCACTGAGTACGCTTTCCGCGGTGCTCAGCAGGCGCGCACCGTTGCGACTGAAGGTGGATTCGGCCGCCTCCGCTTCCTGCACGAAATCGTTGAGCGGGTCTTCTAGCGCTTCCAGCGTATTCCAACGCTCGCGCACCGCAACCAGAAGCGCCTTGGCCTTGGCAATGGCGGGCTTGGCCGCATCCTCGTCGGGTTTGGGGTCGTAGCTGCCGTCGTCCTCGATCTTGTCGTACAGGTTGGCGATGGCCGCCAGCAGTTTGCTGGGCGTGTCCCCCTCGGGGAATAGCGCGAGCGCGGCGTCTTCGATCGCGGCCACGAACTCGCGCATGTCGATGGCGTCGTCGCTGTCGAAGCGCCCGTCCTCAAAGGCCGCGCCCAGTGCGGATAGGAGTTCGGGCAGAGAGAGGTCGCCGGAAGCGGCAAGTGCCGCAACGCCGACCAGGAAGGCGCCATAGGTCTTGGCGTCGTCATCATCGCTGCCGCGGCTCAGGTCGGCCGGCTCGGTGCCGAGCACGTCTAGGCCGAGCATGTCGCTGACTTCGGAAACGGCCTGACGGATGGCAGCGTCATCGACGATTTGACTGCCGTTCAGCACGCGCCGCGTCGCCATGGTGGTGAAGGGGGTAATCTGTACCGACACGGTATCGTTGGTAGCGACTGACGGCGCGATGGCGAGCATTTCGAAGCCGTCGTCGATTTCGACCGGGTCCCCGAAGTTTGCTGTGCCGCAGCCTGCGGGCAGATCGCAGATCATGCGCGAGTTTGCATCCGGCTCGAGCCGGAACAGTAGCGGGCCGCCGGTGTAGCCATTGCCGACCTGCAGGGTGTAGCGTCCGTGTTCGTCGGTGGTGGCGGTGCCGACGGTGCGTCGCGCATTGCCGTTGATGTCGAGTTCAGTAACGGTAACGCTGGCGTCTCTGACGATGCCCTTGCTCGCGACGCCGCTGGCTACGGCGGCACGGGCGGGATCCGAGTCGCTGCCGCCGCTACTGCTGCTGCAGGCGGCGATCGACAGACTGGCGGCGATCATTAGCGCAGTGCCGGAATTCCGGAGCATGCGATTATTGTTCATAAGAGCTCCCTTCTCTCAGCGGGGCGTGCCCGCTCACCCTTGTCTTATTGTCCATGTCCAGGGGAAGACGCCTGTAACGTCCTCAAGGGAATTAATAACAGAATATTGGTTTTCAAGTGCGAGAATAAGAAAATCGATTTGATTTAAACGAGAAAGATCGGATTTGGTTCTTTTGCTTTTAATATTTTGGTTTTAATCGAAATACTAATAGTTGACGGTGCGCTCGTTGCTTCTCACTCTTCGCGTGGCGCTGCCGCTCGAACAAACTCCTCCTCGCCGCAGTTAGGGCACTGCGGAATGGCGCCGACGCGCTCGAACTCGAGTTGGCTTTCGCAGCCGAGGCAGCGAATCGCGCCGGGGCCGATGATCTCGCCGCTGCGGTAGTGCTCGCTTTCGTCGGCGAAGGGGGGCGGGTTGAAGGCCATCAGCTCGATGCGGGTCTTATCCGCGACGGAGGAGAAAGTGTCCCACAGCCAGTCTTCGATCAGCCGCAGATCCATATACAGCCAACCGGACAGGTCCTGATCGCCCTCGGCGGGGTAGCGCGCCGCTTCTTGCAGATCGCGGCGCAGATAGCCGGCGATGCGCTCAGCTTCTTCCTCGGTCAGGTCGCCGTTCTCTATGGTTTGCGTCTTTGCGGCCGAGAGAGCCTCGTTGAAGCGCGGCCGGGTGAGTGCGTCAGGCTTCTCCAGCAGCACCCGCAGGCGGTGCAGCATGTCCTCGTAGCCGCGCAGCAGCCTTTGCTGATTTTGTTCGTCCATGAGCGTCCCCTCCGTCGTGTATTCAGACGTGGGGACTCCGGCGGGAAGGGCAAGAATCGCTCAAGGCCGTAGGTCCGGCTTCAGTCGGAGCGATTTGATCATCAGGTCCGACTGAAGTCGGGCCTACGGTAGAACTTCGCGGCCAGGGGTGCGGCTAATCGGCGCGTTCATGGCCTACCGCGCCGGCCTTTCTCCGTGTCTTCGTGCCCCTGTGGTTGATTCACCCCCCAGCGCGCCATCTCCGGCCCGGCCATATTAGCCATCCCCGCAAGCTCTAAGGTATGCTTGCGCTCTTCATGACGCCAGGCGCCCCGGCACGCTGCGGCCGGCCGTCCGCGCCTGGATTCCAGAACCTGTAATGCGGAAACTTCGCCCGATGGACGCCAGCTATAAACCTGAAGCCGTTGAGTCAAAAGCTCAGGCCTATTGGGAAGAGAACGAGACCTTCGTCGCCCGGGAAAAGCCCGGTGCCGAGACTTATTACTGCCTGTCCATGTTCCCTTACCCCAGCGGGCGGCTGCACATGGGCCATGTGCGCAACTACACCATCGGCGACGTGATTTCGCGCTACCAGCGCATGCTAGGCAAGAACGTGCTGCAGCCCATGGGCTGGGATGCGTTCGGCCTTCCGGCCGAGAATGCGGCCATGCAGAACAAGGTGGCGCCGGCTAAGTGGACGCGCCAGAACATCGAGTACATGCGCGGGCAGCTGAAGTCGCTCGGCTTCGGCTATGACTGGTCGCGGGAATTCGCGACCTGCGATCCGGATTACTACCGCTGGGAGCAGTGGCTGTTCACGCGGCTCTACAGGAAGGGCATTGCGTACAAGAAAACGGCTACGGTGAACTGGGATCCGGTCGACCAGACTGTGCTCGCCAACGAGCAGGTGATCGACGGCCGCGGCTGGCGCTCGGGCGCGCCGGTGGAGCGACGCGATATCCCGCAGTGGTTCTTCAAGATCACCGACTATGCCGACGAGCTGCTGGAAGAGCTCGACGAGATGGAGGGCTGGCCGGAGCAGGTGCGCACCATGCAGCGCAACTGGATCGGCCGCTCCGAAGGCGTCGAGCTGAGCTTCGACGTCGAGGGCTTAGACGATGCGCTCACCGTCTATACCACGCGCCCCGATACCTTGTTCGGCGTGACCTACGTGGCGGTCGCCCCTGAACATCCGCTGGCGCGTCAGGCTGCCGAGACCAATGACGAAGTCGCGGCCTTTATTGAAGAGTTTCGCCACACCAAGGTGGCCGAGGCCGACCTCGCCACCATGGAGAAGCGCGGCATCGATACCGGCTTCAAGGCCGTGCATCCGCTTACCGGCGAGACGGTGCCGGTCTGGACGGCGAACTTCGTGCTCATGGAGTACGGCTCTGGCGCGGTAATGGCGGTGCCTGCGCACGACCAGCGCGACTGGGAGTTTGCCCGCAAGTACGGCCTGCCGATCAAGCCGGTGATCAATCCTGCGGAAGGCGGCGAAGCCGACGTCTCCGAGGAGGCCTATACCGAGAAAGGCGTGCTCGCTCACTCCGGTGATTTCACCGGCTTGAGCTCGGCCGAGGCCTTTGACGCCATTGCCGCCAAGCTCGAGGAGATGGGGCGCGGCCGCAAGACGGTGAACTACCGGCTGCGCGACTGGGGTGTCTCGCGCCAGCGTTACTGGGGCGCGCCGATTCCCATTATCATCTGTGCTAAGTGCGGCGATGTGCCGGTGCCGGATGACCAATTGCCGGTGGTGCTGCCGGAAGAGGTCGAGTTCGACGGCAGCGGCTCGCCGCTCAAGAAAATGCCGGAGTTCTACGAGACGACCTGCCCCCAGTGCGGCGCGGCGGCCAAGCGCGAGACCGACACCTTCGACACCTTCATGGAGTCGAGCTGGTACTACGCACGGTTTGCCTGTGCCGACAATGACGAGAAAATGCTCGACGATCGCGCCGACTACTGGGCGCCGGTGAATCAGTACGTGGGCGGCATCGAGCACGCCATCCTGCATCTGCTCTATGCGCGCTTCTACCACAAGCTGATGCGCGACGAGGGCTTGCTGAATTCCGACGAGCCCTTCACCAACCTGCTGACGCAGGGCATGGTGGTGGCCGAGACCTACTATCGCGATGAGGCCAACGGCGGCAAGAGCTGGTTCAACCCGGCCGACGTCGAGGTCGAGCGCGACAGCAAGGGGCGCGTCGTCAACGCTAAGCTCAAGAGCGACGGCCAGCCGGTGAAGGTCGGCGGCACCGAAAAAATGTCGAAGTCCAAGAACAACGGCGTCGACCCGCAAACCTTGATCGCCCGCTACGGTGCCGACACGGTGCGCTTGTTCACCATGTTCGCTGCGCCGCCGGAGCAGTCTCTGGAGTGGTCTGACTCGGGCGTGGAGGGGGCATTCCGCTTCCTGCGTCGTCTCTGGTCTCTGGTGCATCAGCACGTCGCGCGCGGCCCGGCGCCGGCGCTCGAGCCGGAAGCGCTCAACGACGCGCAGCGCGAGCTCTGGCGCAAGGTGCACGAGACTATCCAGAAAGCTTCGGACGACGTCGGCCGGCGTTATACGTTCAACACCGCGATTGCGGCGGTGATGGAGCTCTGCAATGCGCTCTCGCGCGGCGCCGACGACGACAGCGAGGCCAATCGCGCGGTGATGCAGCAAGGGCTGGAGGCCGCGGTGCTGATCCTCGCGCCGATCACGCCGCACATCACCCATGAGCTATGGCAGGCGCTGGGGCACGATGGGGCGGTGGTCGATGCCAACTGGCCCAAGGCCGACCCGGCCGCACTCGAGCGCGACAGCCTCAAGCTCGTGGTTCAGGTCAACGGCAAGCTGCGCGGCCACATCGAAGTCGCCGCCGACGCTGACCGCGAAGCCTGCGAACGCGCCGCACTGGACGAACCCAACGTGCAGCGCTTTATTGAAGGCAAGCAGGTGGTCAAGGTCGTGGTGGTGCCGAAGCGACTGGTGAACGTGGTGGTGAAATAATCGCACTGCTTCATGCTTGGTAGGAGCGGCCGCCGGACCTGCCTGATGCGGCACTGACCGTCGCGGCCGGCAGCCGCTTCTACAGATAATTACCTTAGTGGGCGGCGAAGCCGTCCGACTAAAGTCGGACCTACGGGCGCAGCAACGATTTGCGGCTAGGGGCCGCTCCTAGGAGGAAAGAACACCTGTAGGAGCGTTTCGACCTGGTTGCATCTCTGTGGTTCAGAACTCACCGGCCAAGTGCTAAGGGAGCAACACCATGACAACCCGACCTCTTTCTTTGTGGCTGCTGGCGCTGTCGGTCCTGCTGTTGGCTGGCTGCGGCTGGCATTTGCGTGGTTCGGGCGGGCCGTCGTTGGAGGGGGTGGAAGTGGCCTTGGAGGCACAGTCCGGCAGTGTGGCGCCCTTGCTACCGGCCTTGGAGGCGCAGCTCGAGCGCGCCGGCGCGGTGCTGGTCGATGGCGGCCAGGTGCCTACCGTGGTGCTGCTCGATCAGACGCAGACCCGCCGCGC
>JAJUGG010000164.1 GCA_029268285.1 Ectothiorhodospiraceae bacterium
CCGTGGTGCGAGCGCGCATCGCCGATGACTTCGCCAGCGCGGGCTACGAGTTGTAGGTGTATCGCGGCCGGCTGCTCCTGCAGGAGAAAGGCTAGCCAGAACATCTGTGGGGGCGGCGACACCCCGCCGCGAATGGCGCGGCTCGCGCCACAAAAGGGAGACGAACCGCAGCGGGGTCGCGCTCCCATGGCAAACGGATAAAAGCCTCTAGGAGCGGCCCCTGGTCGCGACCGTTGCTTCCCCGAACATTAATGGCGCCCGGTAATTCTCTTTTTACTCTACTTGATGCAGCCACACGGCTTCATGTTCGAGCGCCAAGCCTTGTAAATTCAGCGCTGTCACCAATTCCCCAACCTCCTGAGGCCACCGTAGTTGCCCGCGTCGCAGCCGTTCACATGCTGCTTTGTACTGAGTTTGGGTCTGTTGCCACACTGCGGCGTTGCCGTAGCGTTCGAGAAGGTCCGACCAGTCTGGCATTAGCCAGAACTCTACGGGCACCGTTGAAGCCTCGAGTAATTTGACGTAGTTGAGTAGTCCGGCGCCGTCGTAATCAGCGAAGTAATAGAGAATCGGCGCACGAGCCCTGCGGGCGAGCCAGTTCAGGAACGATTCCGAGAGGGTGCCGCTATAGTAAAGCAGGCTGCCTCGGGCCTGCGCTGGAAGCCAGTCGATACGATCGAAAAGTGCTTGGTTTTCCACTAGCCAGATTGGTTGGGAGGTCTGCCAGTCGTCCTCCGGCGTAGTGGCAATTACCCCGGCACCGGCGATGGCGCAGGTTTCGCCCAGCGGCAGAGTGCCTTTGCGTGCGCTATGCCAAGTGCAGTCGGTAGAAATCGCTTTGAGCAGGAGATAGCGGTGTTCGTGGCCGTGTCCGGATGCTTTGCTGCTACGGCGGTTGGCAAGATTGCGGGCGCGATTCGGCAGGTCGACAGCTGCTGGCTTCAGCGCACCGGGATACAGGCGTTCGAGTTCGAGTCGCAGTGCCTCGCTTCGCAACACCTCGTAAACGATGCCGCGCCCCTTTTGAGCTTTGCGCACGGCGCTGGTGCGGCGCGCAAATTCGTCCAGAGCCCGGCGCTGTGCGGGCGTGAACTGCGAGGCCGCTAGTTGCGGGCCGCCCTGGTGTAGCTTGGCAAGGGCGTCGGCCAGGGCGCGAGTCATGCAGGCTCCAGGGGCGCGTTCTGGGACTCGAACGGTTCGAGGATTTGCCAGCTGAGGCGACTGATGCGGTTGACGCCCCCGCGCGAACTGATCGGGACGCAGTAGCGTGCGGTAACTTGCGGCGTGGGGGAGGCAAAAATAAGCGCAAAGCCAAATTCGCGCGCGGTTTCGATGAGGTTGCGTTGGTTGCGCGGGTCCAGCGCGGAGGCTTCGTCTAGATAGCAGACGGCGCGGATCCGGTGGCGGCGATCCTGCATGAGATGTAACAGGGCGAGCCCAGTGACGAGCTTAGCCATGAGCACAGTGCCGTTGGAGGCCGCGCTGTCGATATCGGCGAAGGCCTCCTCGCGTTGGTTTTCCTTGCCGACGACGAATTCGAGCCGGAACAGATTTTCTACGCGCAGGCACCCGCGCGCCTCGCCGGCGCGGATCAGCAGGTCCTTGGCGCGGGTAATAGCCGCATCGTCGGTAATGCTGGTTTGGTTGAACAGTTCGAAGGTTTCGCCAGTATCAGCTTTTTCTGCGGTGTTGATCAGGAGTTCGATCGCCTCCACCAGCGGCGCGTCCTCCTGAGGTTCGATTTTGAATACCTTGAGATCGGAGAGTTGGCGACCACTGATCAGGCGATTGAAACGTCGCATCTGCGCTTTGAAGACCTGCAGTCCATCGCGCAGTTCGCGCAAGCTGACGGTGACATTGACGATAGCGCTGCGCTCCTTGCGGGCGAGTGCCTCGGCTTCCTGCGCCAGATGGTTGGCAAAATCGATAATCCGCTCCATCTCGCGCTCACTGTCGCTTTCGTTGGCGTACTTGGTGAGCCCACCGTGGTGGATCTCCTGTAGCTTAGCGGCGGTAAGCTCGTTGAGGCGGATAAGGCGGCGGCAGTTCTGTTGATATGCTTCGAGTTGCTCGGCGAGTTCGTCGAGCGAGAAGTTCTGACGCCCGAGCCAGGGGGTATGGGGTAGCTCCGAAAGGGCGTCGAACTCCGGTGTCTGGTCGGCGCGTTCGCGGCGCAGACGGTCGATTTGCCGGTGCTGCGCGTCGAGCGTGTCGATCGCGGCCTCATGTTCACGCTCCTGCTTTCGATACTGCGTGCGCAGTTCGGCAATACGCCGGAGCTTGTCGCTAAGCTCAGCATGGCGCTGAGCGATTCGCTCAAGCTCGTCGTACCGCAGGGATTCCTGTGTCTGCAGCTCAAGGAAACGGCGATAGTCGTCCAGGGCCTGCTCGGCCTCGCGCAGACGTTTTTCTAGCTCGCGCTGAAGCTGTACCGCTTTCTCCAGCGCCTCGGCGGTGGAAAGCTGGGTCTGCAACTGCTCGAGCTGGGACTGTTGAGCGGCGAGTTCGTCCTGAAGTTCGGCTTCGGTCCGTTGGCTGAACTGGGCCGGCAAGCCTTCGGTATCGAGGCGTAGCCCTGCGAACTGTAGCTCTTCTCCGGCGCTATGGCGGATAACATCAGTTAGCTCCGACGTGAGTTCAAAACGATCCGGCGGCAGCGCCATCGCGTCGCGGCTGAGGATGCGATTGAGCCGGGCAAGGCGAGCCTCGTCCAAGCGCGCAGCCAAAGCCAAGTAAAGGTTGCTGCCAAGGTGGGCGAGTTGGTGATGAAGGCTTTCAAGCTCGCGCTTGGTGGCGGCAATGCGGCGTCTAAGTGCCTGCGGCGCCACCTGATTGGCTTGATGTACACGCGCTACCTGGTTTTCGTATGCAGCTTTGGCGTCATCGCGCTGGCGCTCCAGCATCGCCAAGTCGGGAGTGAGAGCGAAACGGCGGGCGAGAGTAGCATGTTCCTCGTTCAGTGCTTCGAGTGCTTTCTGGCGCTGGCCGAGCTCGGTCTGCTCGACCACCCATGCGTTTTGGTTAGAGTCGAGTTTGTGGCTCTGCTTCTGGGCCTCGGCAAGCGCGTGTCCTAGCTGCACGCGGGTTTCGTCGTAGTGCTGCTGCCACGCGGCGAGGGCGGTATCGACCAGCGGTCGAAAATGGATGATGCGACCGCGCAGTTCGAGCCGTTCGGCCTGTTCGTCAGCCAAGCGCTCAATGGTCGGTTTGAGTGCTAGCGCCGCCCTGTACTGCGCGCGCTCCGCGTTAACTTCGGCGAAGGCCTTATCCCACTCGGCTTTGAAGTCGATGTTCGCGTCCGGAAGCTCGCGCTTGAAGATCTCGAGCAGATACTCTTTGACTTCATCGGACTTGAGCTTGTCGAGCCTGAGCGTGCGGGTAAGTACCCTCTGATAGGCACTGGCATGGCGCGCGTAATCGAGCTTGAACACGGTGAAGTCGAGCGCCTCGTTGCGCCGACGGTTGCCGCTGCCGTAGAGAGCCGCGGTGAATTCATTCGGCTCGTAGCGATAGACGACTTTGCCCAGACGCTCGAAGTGCTGGGCAAGACGCGGCTCCTGTACGGTGCTGCCGTCAGGGCCGCGGAAGTCCTCGATATTCAGCTGGCCGCGGTAGACGAAGTAGCCGTAATCATGACTCATGCCCTTGCCAACGCAGCCCATCACCACGCTGCCGACTTCCGGTAGTACCACTTCCAGTAGAATGTAGGCACTGTTGTTCGGGAAGTAGAAGCGGCGGCTAGCGTCGGCACTGTGAGGCCCGAAGTCCATGCGTCGCTTGTCGATGATCAGGAGAAACTGCAGCGCGTTGATGAGGCTGGTCTTGCCGGTGTTGTTCGGCGCTACCAGCGAAACGGCATCATCGAGCGGCAGTTCGGCACGTTCGTAACCGGCGCTATTGAGCAGGACCAAGCGCTGGAAGCCATACTCGTTCATACGTCGTCCTCCCAGTGCGCCAGGGCCACGTCTTCTGTTTTCTGCACACGCAGCTCAGCGGCCAACTCTTCGAAGTGGTCGAGATAGCGATACACCGCAGGCAGCAGTCGCCAGTGCGGTTCTTCGCTCAGGCAGAAGCCATAGCGGGCGCCGGTGTTGAGGATGTCGGCCAGGCCGTCGACGTCGGCAACATCTTCGGCCTCGAGTAGCGCTTGATTTTTCTCCCAGAGCACTTGGAGCAGTGAGCGGTCGAGGGACCAGCTGTGGAACTTGCCTAGATGCTGCCCCTGGTCGGCCTGATATTCGAAAAGTAGCAGGAAGAAGAGGGCTAGCCGTCGACTATTCTTTGAGACCGTGCTGGTGGCGTCTGCGGTATGGAACCAGGCGTAGCCACGGCCGTCGATCCGGAGATCGTAGCCCAGTGCGGCGAATAGCGTCTGGTAGTGCTTCAGCTGCTGTTCGAGTTCGACCCAGAGCGCGTGGTCATGGTGGCGATTGAGGTGGCGGCCACTGTTGAGCGCTTCGAAAAGCTCGCGCAGTTTCGGCAGTTGGTCCAAGGGGACAGTGCGAGGAACATCAGTCATGGCGGTTGATCCGGTGGGGATGGAAGCGTACGCGCACTTCTTTGAGGTCTAGGCTAGTCGCAGCAGGCGCGGCCGTCACCTGCCATTGGTCGCTGGCGACGATGCCGTTGTAAAGCCGTAGCAGAGTCGCATCGCTGACATGGCCGTAGCGGTCGTGGAGCCAGCCGAGCAGGTCGTTCACGGGTATTGCCTGCTCCAGTTCGCGGTGCAAGGTGCTTTCATCCACCAGCTCTAGCTCGATGGCTACGGCGGCTGATTCGTCTTCGGACGGAAAAGCCACACGGTTCGGCTCAAAATTACGCGCCTCGCTCATGATCGTTAGCACTTCGCTTCCGAGCGCTAAGCGAGTGGCGCGTTCACGCTGCCAGAACGGCGGCGAGCCGCGCTTTAACGAGCGGGTAAGTCCTTTGGTGCGCACCTCACCGAGCAGCAGACTGACAGCGCTTGCCAGCACGCTATGCTGTCGCAACTCCTCGCGCAGTGGCAACAGCGTTTCGGTGCACGTCTTCACCGCTTGACGGCCCTGGCTGCGCAGCGCCTTCGCTTGGTATGCCACTTGACGCATGGCGCGCTGATGGCTGTACAACGCGCCTTCGATTTCCAAGCGTGCTACCGCTCGATCAAGCACCTGCTCTGCCTGCTCGAGATGACGATAGAAGGCGCCGTTGATGCCGGTGTCCATCATCTCGTTCATCGGTTCGACGTACCTGTCGTAAGCGTCCAATACCTTTTGATAACGGCGATTGATAGGCAGGCTATCCGTGGCGCTTTTGGCCTCTTCGGCCAGTCCCAGAATGGCATCCTGATCTTGCGTAAGCTGTTGCGCGATCTGTCGAAACAACTCGGAGAGCCGGTTAGCGCTTTGCCGGCGCATATCGCGGTCGCCGTTATCCAGCGACTCCGCGAGACGAGTGGTGGCATCTTTTACCGCCTCGATACGGGCGCGAAGAACCTCTGAGAGGCCCAGTTCGTGTTCTTTGGTAAGGCCGCGCACGAACTCGAGTACGAGAGCGTTAATTTGCAGATTGTTCGTACGCGGCAACCATTGCAGGACGTCGACCGTGAGCAACTGCTGCAGCACGCGTTCGTGTTCAACGGTTTCGGTATCGGCCATGTGCGCGCGGATTACGGCAAGCGCTTGCTCGCGTTCAAAGGCGGGAGACTCCCGCGTGAGCCTAACAAGATGTTCGACCACGTCCCAATGGCGATGGAGAGCGAGAACTAGGCTGCGGGGATTGGACACGTTAGGTTCTGTTCTTCTTGCGGTTCATCAGCTTTTCATCCGACAGAGTACCGGACTGTTTCGGTGCATGGCCAACCTTTGTGTTTGTCCTGGCTGATGTTCGGCGACCAATTCGCACGGGTGCCGTTGTTAGAGGGTACGGCGGTAGGAACCCACCGTGGGAGATTCTATGTCTCATTGCAAGCCTTCAGGCGGTGATTCTGGGCTGATACTCGGTTTCGTGCTTTAGCAGGGAAAAGGCGACGCGGGCGAGCTTACGTGCGAGTGCAACCAGGGCCTGGATACGGCTTTTGCCGCGGCTTAGGAGGCGTTCATAGTAGGGCTTCCAGGCAGGCTGGCGGCAGGCTTGCATGGCGGCAAGATACAGCAGCCGTCTGAGCTCTGGATTGCCCTTTTTGGTGAGCTTGCGCACCCCGCGGAGCTTGCCGGAGTCGCGCACCCGTACATCGAGTCCCATGAACGCGACAAAGGCATCGCTGTGGGCAAACTCCCCGCGCTGGAAGGTGGCGGTCAGCGCCGCGGCGGTGATCGGCCCTATCCCCTCCACGGCCTCCAGGCGCTGGGCGGCCGCTAGCCAGCCGTGCTGAGCCAGTGCCTGGCGCAGGCGCTTTTGGATGAGCTGATCGAGGTGCTTGAGTGCGCGCAGGACGGCCTGGGCCGAGCGCTTGAGCTCGGGGAGGACCTTGAAGCTCTGGCGCAGCGCGACCTGAGTTTGGACGAGGGTGGCGCGCCGGCGCAGCAGGCTCTGTAGTGTCGCGTATCCCTTAGGGGGCGGCGTGTAGGGGCGCAGCTCATCGCGCTCCTTGTGGAGATAGCGCGCGAGCAGCTGCGCATCGCTTGCGTCGGTCTTGGCACGCCCGCCGGTGCCCTCGCGGTAGTGCTTGAGGCGGTAGCCGTCGACAAGGTAGACCGTCAGGCGCAGCTTGTAGGCCTCATCAAGAAAGGTGAGATGGTAGGTGTTGGTGGCCTCCAGCGCTATGCACGAACCCTGCGGCAGGCCCTTGAGGTAAGCACGGATGGCCGAGCGCGTGTTCTCCAGCGACCGCGTGCCCTTGACGCCGTGGTGACAGATCTCGAGCTCATCCTTAGAGACATCGACGCCGACTAAAACAGGTTCGACCCGCATTGCCATAGTGTTCTCTCTCGGTTAGGTTCTGACATGCTTGCCGGGGATCACCAAAGCGCTGGCTTGCGATCTATCGTCGGTCCCAATGGCCGATGGATTCCTTATTGGCGCTCAAGGCGAACGGGCGGGACGATTTCTCCCACGGTCTGTCCAAAGCAGATGCGGCGATAGTCCCTCCACCCCGGCAAGCCCC
>JAJUGG010000165.1 GCA_029268285.1 Ectothiorhodospiraceae bacterium
ACCAGCACTTCCAGCACGTTGCTGTCGCGCTCGATCTCCTCCTGGTAGAGATGTTCGGCAAGCGCGCTCTTGGAAATGACTTCGCCCGGGTGATGGACCAGGTAGGCCAACAGACGGTACTCGAACGCGGTCAGTTGCAGCTCTTCATCATGCAGGGTGACGGTTTGTGCGCGCGGGTCGACGCACAACGGCCCGAAGCGTAGCTGCGGATTGGCAAAGCCTGCCATCCGCCGCAGCAGCGCGCCCACCCGCGCCATCAGTTCTTCGGGGTGGAAGGGCTTGACCAGGTAATCGTCCGCGCCGGCTTCCAAGCCCTCGACTTTGTCCTGCCAGGCACCACGCGCCGTGAGGATGAGGATGGGATAGGTCTTGCCCTCTGCACGCAACTCGCTAATGACCTCGATGCCGGGCTTTCCGGGTAGGCCGAGATCCACCACTGCAAGATCGAGCGGCTGCTGCAGCCCGAGGTGCAGGCCCTCGATGCCGTCGGCCGCCATATCGACGGCGAAGCCGCGGGCGCTGAACGTATCGTGGAGCTGCCGGCGCAGCTCCGCGTGATCTTCGACGATGAGTACACGCATTAGAAATTGCGTCCGGTGTCGGGGTCTATGCGATAGACGCGGACGTGGCCTGGCTTGATCAACACTTGGATTTCGTAATACACCCGCTCTTTGTGCTGGACCACGCGCGCAGCCAGAATGCGGCCACCGGATTGCGCTTTTACGCGCTCCGCGGCCTGCTCCAGGCTGAGAGAGGCGCTGCGCTCCCGCGCCTCGGCGGCGAGGGGTTGCAGGGCGAGGGCTAGGGCGAGCGCCAAGGGCAAGACGCTGCGCGCGATGGTCTTGAGCATAGGGCGGTGCGTTCTGTTGGCTACAGTACCGGCGTCACCGACACTCGAACCCGCAGGCGTTTGCCCGGATCACGGTCGGTGCGGGTGACGTATTCCTGGCCATTGTAGCGGTAACGCACGTCATAGCCGATGACCCGTTCCTCGATGCGGCGGTGATTCACCGTGCGGCAGCGCTCTTCGGTGTCGACCCGATACTCGTCCGGGCCACGCGAGAGCTCGCGCCCGATCATGGCGCCGGCCAGGGTGCCCGCTACCGTTGCAACCTTTTTGCCGTCACCGCCGCCGAAGCGGTTGCCGACCACACCGCCGACGATTCCGCCCAAAAGTGCGCTGCCGGTGCTGCCTTCGTTGCGCGAGTAGCGCGGCACTTCTTCGTACCAGCACTCGCGCTCGGGTGTGCTGATCTCGACGCTGCGGGTGATCGGAGTGACGTCTACGACTTTGGCATAGTCGTAGCCTGCCTTGGGGCCGGCCTGGGCCAAGGCAGGAAACGCGAAGCCTGCGATCAGCAGAGCGGCGATGCCATTCTTGGTCTTGTTCATGCTTCCACCTCAGACGTGATGTTGGTCGTGGTGGAGAGTCTGCCAGGGGGGAGATGAACGATTCCTGAACCGGCTGACCGATCGGTTCAGCCGGTTACTGATGGGACGTTTTACTTGATGTCGAAGCCGCTGCTGCCGGGCAGCGTGGTGACATAGTCCTTTCCCATGAGCTGCGAAGGCGTGTAGCTGCGTGGCTCGACTTCATTCTCGAGCAGGTGTTGGACCATGGCCAAGCCGCTGTCGCGCGTTAGCGCGTAGCCGTTGGCCGTGGTAAGCCGGCCTTCGCGGCGGTCGCCGGCGGCGTTGACCACTTCGCCCCAGAGATAGGTCTTGGCTTCCGCCAGCACCCGTTGGTCAGGGCCTTTGATGTTGGCGTCGATCCAGTCCTCCAGGCGCCGGCGGATGGGGCCGATACCGAGCACCGGAGCCAGCGCGCGCAGCCGCCCAATCCAAGCGATGTTCTTCGGCGGCATCGTGGTGTAGGTCTCGACATCGGGGATGCCGGTGGTGTGGAAGGCCGTAGCCACGTCGCCCCAGGGGATGGTCACCGCGGTGCGGGTACGCGGGCCGAAGTCGACGCGTAGCTGGCGATGCGCCAGCGGCACCTTGATGATGCGGCCGTTCTCGCGCACCCGACCGCCGTTGATGAAGCCGTCGAGGCTAGTCTTGGCGGTTCCCGGACTCAGGCCGCCTTCGGCGTCAAAGGCAAGGATCAGGCGTTGTGCGTCTGGAAGCGCTTCCTTGAGCGCCGCGGCCAAACAGTCCGTGGGCACCACATCGAAGCCCACGCCCGAGCAGATGACGATCCCGGCTTCGCGTGCGCGAGCGCTCTGCTGATAGGCGTTTTCCAGCACATCGATCTCGCCGGTGATGTCGAGATAATGCGTTTTGCTGCGCAGGCAGGCCTCGATCATCGGTGCTGAGGTAACGATGAAGGGGCCGGCGGCATGCAGCACGACGTCGACATCTTCCAGGGCCTTGGCGGCCGCGGCAGTATCGTCGAGGCCGAAGACCCGGCTTTCGAGTCCGAGGGGTTTGGCGACGGCCTCGAGCTTGTCGCGGTTACGGCCGCCCAGGATAGGCGTGAGGCCACGAGCCTTGGCGGTTTCCGCGAGCAGGCGCCCGGTGTAGCCGGTCGCGCCGTAAATGAGCCAGTTTCCCTGCATGTCTGCCTGCCTTTCTTGTTCGAGACTTACCACTCGTGCCTGAACACGAACCAATTGGCGAGAGAACAAGAGGATAGGGAACTGGGCAACGGCCCGCAATTACGGCGAGCAGGAATTTCTTCCGTTGAGGGCTTGATTACGAAACGCATGTCGCCATCTTTGCCGACTCCGGCATGTGACGCTAGTTTGCGGCCCCAAGGGGCCGCTTTCCTAGTCCGCTTACAGGTGCTCCCGAATCGCCTCCAGAAAGGCCTCACCGTAGAGCGCGAGCTTTCGCTCGCCAATACCGTTGAGGAGGCGCAACTGGTCTTCGGTGTCAGGTCGGAACTCGACCATTTCCTTGAGCGTCGCGTCGTGGAAGATCACGTAAGGCGGGACGCCTTGCTCCTCGGCGATCCGGCGCCGGCAGGCGCGCAGGGCGTTCCAGAGCTTCTCGTCGGCAGGGTTGTCGAACAGCCGGCTATCGCGGCTGCTACGGGTGCGCTTGCCGGGGCGCTCCTTGCGCAGCTCAAGACGTGTCTCTCCGCGCAGTACCGGCCGGCAGGCTTCAGTCAGGCGCAGGCCGCCGTAGCCGTCGAGGTCGACCGTCAGTAGGCCGTGCGCCACCAGTTGGCGGAATATCGAGCGCCATTGGGTGCCGTCCAGCTGTTTGCCGATGCCGTAGGTGCTGAGCTGGTCGTGTCGGAGCTGCTTGATGCGTTCGTTGTCTTTGCCGACCAGCACATCGATGAGGTGATTGACGCCGAAGCGCTGTCCAGTCCGGTAGACGCAGGACAGCGCCATCTGTGCCGCTTCGGTGGCGTCCCAGGTTTCCACCGGCTCGAGACAGGTGTCGCAGTTGCCGCAGGGAGCCGGCATCTCTTCACCGAAGTACTTGAGCAGGGCTTGGCGGCGGCAAGTGGTGAGCTCGCAGAAGGCCAGCATGGATTCGAGCTTGTAACGCTCGACTCGCTTATGGGACTCGGCGGCCTCGGAATCTTCCAGCATCTGCCGCAGTGTCATTACGTCCTGCAGGCCGTAGGCCATCCAGGCATTGGCAGGCAGACCGTCGCGGCCGGCGCGGCCGGTTTCCTGGTAATAGGCTTCCAGGCTCTTGGGCAGATCGAGGTGGGCGACGAAGCGCACGTTGGGCTTGTCGATGCCCATGCCGAAGGCAATGGTAGCCACCATGATCAAGCCCTCCTCGCGGATGAAGCGCTCCTGGTTAGCCGCGCGTTGCTCGGCTGGCAAACCCGCGTGGTAGGGCAGCGCGTTGAGGCCCTTGGAGACCAGGAACTCCGCCACGGCCTCGACTTTCTTGCGCGACAGGCAGTAGACGATGCCAGCGTCGTCTGGGTGCTCGCGCTGGATGAAGCGCAGCAACTGCTCGCGCGCGCTGCGTTTCTCGGTAATACGGTAGCGGATGTTGGGCCGGTCGAAGCCGCTGATGAAGACGCGAGCGTGCTCCAGCTTCAGGCGCTGGGCGATTTCCTGGCGCGTGCGCTCGTCGGCGGTGGCGGTAAGCGCAATACGCGGCACCGATGGAAAGCGCTCGGCGAGGACCGATAAGCCCAGGTACTCGGGACGAAAATCGTGCCCCCATTGCGCAACGCAATGCGCCTCGTCGATGGCGAACAGCGCCAGCGGGCTGCGCTCGAGTAGCGCTAGCGTGCGCTCTTGAGTCAGGCGTTCGGGGGCGATGTAAACGAGATCGAGCTCGCCGGTGCGCAACGCGCTTTCCACCTCCCGAACTTCGTCCAGGGACAGGGTGGAGTTGAGCGCCGCCGCTCGCACCCCCAATTGCAGGAGTGCCTGCACCTGGTCTTCCATGAGAGCGATCAGCGGCGAGACGATGATGCCGACGCCATGGCGCAACAGGGTCGGGATCTGGTAGCAGAGCGATTTGCCGCCGCCGGTGGGCATCAGTACCAAGGCATCGCCGCCAGCGGCCGTGTGTTCGATGATCTCTTGTTGATGGCCTCGGAACCGGTCGTAGCCGAATACCCGCCGCAGTACCTCGTGCGCGTCAGACGCGGGCTGGAGGGCTGTCGGTAGCAGCGTCGGTTGAGACATAAACGAACGATACTCCTATAGATAAAACCGGTTCGGCGATACGCGCCAAAAGCCGTCGACAGGCCGAAAGAGCGCGTGCGGCCCGGCTCATCTGGGCTCTCGATAGTCCTAGGAAACCTGTTAGGGTACAGGTATTCGGTACAGGTTTCTGTTCAAGCTAATGCATTCAAGGAGTCCTTCATGCATGGAGAACAGGCCCCTTCCCAGCATGCAGGCGGCAACACGCCGTCATATGCAAAGCGGATGGAACAATACTACGAGAAGCGGGTAGCGGGTGCCTGGAACGGGCGTCACATCCTGCAAGGAAGGGTCCCCGACCAAACGTCCGTGCTCCTGATGAGCAACGACTATCTCTCGCTCTCCAATCACCCTCGCATTCTGCGCAGTCAAGCCGATGCGCTGCTCGCTCAAGGCCGGAGCGCGATTATTACCTCCGAGCTGCATCAGCGCCAGGACGGGCCGCGCCAGCGCTTGCTGGGGCGGCTGGCCGAGTGGCTGCACAGCGAGGCCGTGGTGCTGTGCCAATCGGGCTGGTGCGCCAACATAGGGCTGCTGCAATGCATCGCCGACCCCGACACGCCGGTCTATATCGACGCTGCGGCGCATGAGTCGCTGTGGGAGGGCGCGCGTCACAGCGGCGCTTCGCCGCGCGCCTTCGCCCACAATGCGCTAGACGAGTTGGAAGACTTGATCGTTAGCAGCGGACCTGGCGTGGTGGCAGTCGATGCCGTCTACAGTACCTACGGCGATCTTTGTCCCTTGCCGCAGTTGGTGGAACTCTGCGAGCACTACGGCTGCGTACTGGTTCTGGACGAGTCCCATTCCTTGGGTGTGTTCGGGGCGCAGGGCAAGGGCCTCGCCGCGGAATTGGGGCTGGCGGAACGGGTTCATTTCCGTACCGCCAGTCTCGGCAAGGCCTTTGCGGCGCGCGCTGGGTTGGTGACTTGCAGCGCTCGTTTCGCGGAGTATTTCCGCGCTAGCTCCGGTCCAGCCATTTTCAGCTCCGCGCTGCTGGCGCACGAAATCGTGCGCTTGACCGCAACGCTCGCCGTCATCCGCGAAGAGGGCTGGCGGCGCGAGCGGTTAGGACGCAATGCCGCTACCTTGCGTGCCGGCTTGCGTGCGGCGGGCTACGATCTCGGCGGCTGCAGCTCGCACATCATCCCGCTCTATGCGGGCACCGAGCTGCAGGCGATGGAATTACGGGACGCGCTGGAAGCCCGTGGTATCTTCGGAGCGATATTCTTCCCGCCGGCAACACCGCCGGACGGCGCTCTGGTGCGGCTGTCGGTCAATGCGTCGATCACTCAGGAGCAGATTAGGCGTGTAATCGATGCCTGCCGTGATCTTGCCGCGCAAGGCAATGCCTTGGGGCTGGCCGCTAACTAGTGGGATGGTTTGCGCCGGCTGTAATACCGAACTATAAAACCGAAAAGCGCACCGATCCGTAGCCGCCTCTCAGGCTGTAGTTGGTGCGGCGTGCCGCGCCGGCAAGCGTTTGGAGAGGAGGGGGAATGTGAATTGGGTTGCTCCGCTGATTGCTGTGCTTGGCGCGCTTGCCGTAGCGGCGTCTGTGCGCTGGTTCTGGCGCCGCCGCTTGCTGGCCGGTTGCGCCGGCCTCTCGACGGGATTGGCGTTGCTGATTGTTGGCTTGGTGCTGAGCGGCGCGGCCTTGCAGGTATACGGGTACCAGCGTTTGACTGCGGAGCGCGAGGTGGCGCGCTTGCGCTTCGATGAGCTTGCGCCTCAGCGCTACACCGTTCTGCTGTGGAGCCCCGGCTCGTCCCAAGCCGAGCGCTATGAGCTGCGCGGCGACGAATGGCAGTTGGATGCCCGCATGCTCAAGTGGCACGGCTGGGCCCAGCTCGTCGGCTTGAATAGCTACTACAGGCTGGAGCGGCTCGGCGGGCGCTATCGCGATGTGCAGCGGGAGCTGTCCGCGGCTCGCTCCGTGCACGCCCTGTCGACGCCGCGGCGCCTGGATCCGGGGCAGTTGCTGCAGGAGCATGCGGGGCGGCTGCCCTGGGTCGATGCCATCTACGGCAGCGCGGCTTACCTGCCCATGGTCGACGGCGGCGAGTTCGTGGTTCACGTCTCCCAGACCGGTCTTGTCGCTCGGCCTGCGAACGAGTCGGCCCGGCGCGCGGTGGGTGCCTGGGGGCAGAACTTGGGTGCGGCGCCGGGCTGGAATTGAAGCGCGCGCAACCCCGCTGCTTCAGATCGCCTGCCGAGGTGTCTAGTTCACGGGATATTCGAAGCGCCAGCCCTCGAATTCCAGCACCATGCCGCGCGGCGTAATGCTATCCAGCAGTACACCGCCGCCGAGCCTGTCACCTTCTCGGTAGCGTTTGCCATCGACGACCACGAAGCGCTCCGCCGCGGCTTGGGTATAGACGTGAACCGCAACGCCGTACTCGGGCAGGCGCTCGCGCAGGGGCCTGGGCACTTCGTG